>CAXTCB010000032.1:0-25874 GCA_964242875.1 uncultured Acidobacteriaceae bacterium | reverse complement strand
GCCGTTGCCTGTTCTTTCGTTGCCCTCCCGCTAAAATCTGCTTCTCTACTGCGATCGTCGAGCGTTCGCAATCTCCTCGATCACCGCCACAATCCGAGCCACCTGCGCATCATTGCCGTAGCCCCCGTCAACCGCCCGGCGACGCCCCGCTATGGCGATTCGCGCCCGCGCCTGCTCATCCGGCAGGTACTGCCGGATCTTCGCCGCGCACTCCTCCACCCCCGTAAAGAACACCGCCTCCTCGTTCTCGCGGAACTTGGCGCTGTGCCCCCCAGACCGCTCCGCCAGCAGAAATCCCCCGCAGGCTGCAATCTCGAAACTCTTGTGCGCGTACTCGTCCTGGTTGGAGTGCGTCAGAAAACTCAGGTTGATCTTCGACGCCCAGATCGCCTCCCGGTACGCATCGTGGTACAGCCCGTCCTCTCCGGAGAACAGCTTCGCCAGCATCTCCGGCGGCAGCGCCGCTCGCCACACCTTCGATCCCGAGATCGTCAACGGAACCTTGAACTCGGTCGCCAACCGCTGCAGAAACTCCGCCCGGTTGTCATAGGGCGTCCCGATGAACGAGACCTCCCGCGTTCGATCCGCGTCACTCCATCTCGTCGGCGGCGGAAAATGCAGCGTCGGCTCGTAGGCCGTCTGAATCTTCAGCACCCGCCGCGCGCCTCTCTGCTCGTAGTCGCGCACGCTCACATCTCTCTGCGTGATATGCAGGTCGAACTCACGCAGGCACTTCATGTACAACCGCCACCCCGGATCGCGCCGCGGCCCGAACGCGTTGTCGATCATATAGCTCGCCGTCACCACTCCCCTTTGTCGCAGCGCTCGCAGCGTGGCTGGTTGCAACCCCAGCACCTTGTCCGCCCACAGCACCTCCACCTCCTGCTCTGCCGCCGAGAGCAGCAGATCGCGATTGAGACTCCGGATGTGCGGTCCCATCGCCATCCGGAACGCAATCTTTCGCAGCGTCACGGTGCTTGGTTCGTAGCCGTTGATATCGAACGGGACGACCGTGTGACCGAGCCGGCTGAGCGCCCACATGCGATACAGCGCGGAGTCATTCGGCGTCAGACTGCTCGCGTACAAGATCTTCATCAGGGCCCTGTCTTCTTTCTCTCGTACCGGCAATCCATGCAGCACGCACTCCTTGCTTGATCTATTCCGGCCGCTCTGCAACGCATTTCCCTTCAACAATAAATGGCTGTCTACGCTCAATGTGCACGATCGCCCTGCCCTGCACGCACGCGCAGGAGCATAGCCCGAACCTCTCTTGACAATCCCCTTCCCGAGCCGCACACTTCGAGAAAGGTTCCTTTTCCAGCGCCCGCTCTCGTCTTCAAACTCCGATTGAGGTTGTGCTTTTGGCAGATTCGACCACCAGCCGTATGAGCCTGACTCTGTCCTCCTCGCTCGCCAGCGTGGATCAGGCGGAACGAGCAGCGGAAGAATACGCCGAGCGCGTCGGCTTCGATGAGGACGCTCGCGGCAACATCGCCATGGCTGTCCGCGAGGCCGTCGTCAACGCCGTTCTTCACGGCAACGCGTATGACACCAACAAGCACGTCACCGTCTCCTTTGAGACCACCACGGAAGATCTGCTGGTAAAGGTCGCTGATCAGGGTGCTGGTCTTGATCCCGACACCATTCCGGACCCGCTCGCCCCCGAAAACATCCTGCGCGGCTCCGGTCGTGGCATCTTCCTCATTCGGGCCTTCATGGATGAGGTAAACTTTCGCCAAACCCACCCGGGCACGGAACTCACGTTGATCAAACATAGAACTCCCGCTTAATTTCGGGGTACAAGGAGAGCTTTTCCATGAGCATGAAGGTTGCAACACGCCAGGTAGATGGCGTCACCATTCTGGACCTCAGCGGTCGCATCACCCTCGGCGAAGGCAGCGTGACCGTCCGCGACGCCGTTCGAGATGTCCTGGCAAAAGGTTCAAAGAAGATCCTCCTGAACCTCGGCGAGATTAACTACATCGACAGCTCAGGCATCGGAGAGCTGGTCAGCGCCTTCACCACCGTGAAGAACGCAGGCGGCGAACTCAAGCTGCTTAACCTCACCAAAAAGGTGCATGACCTCCTCCAAATCACGAAGCTCTACACCGTTTTCGACATAAAAGATGACGAAGCAACCGCGATTTCCTCGTTTTCCAAGTAAGTTCCGCGCAAATAAAAGGGCCGCCCTCTCGGGCGGCCCTTTTGCTGCAACGACTTACGCTTATTTGCTGAAGTCTACTTTTGGCGCATTCGAGTTCTCCGGATTGCCCTTGAAGTACTCATCCCGATACTTGAATCCTGCCATTCCAGCCCAGATGCTGTTCGGAAACTGTTGAACATAAACGTCATAGTCGCGTAGCGTCCGGTTATATCGGCTCCGCTCAACAGCAATCCGGTTCTCCGTTCCCGCCAATTCATCCGACAACCGCATAAACTGCTCATTCCCCTTCAAATTAGGGTATTGCTCCTGCAGCCTGAAAAAAGGCCCTAAAGCCACGTCCAGCTTGGAGTTAGCGTTGATAGCCGACGCCCGGTCCGGAGCTCCGAGAACACCTGCACGAGCATTTGCAATATTTGTGAGGACCGTAGTTTCTTCAGCAACATAGCCTTTCACCGTCGCGACCAGGTTCGGAATCAGGTCAAGCCTTCGTTGCTGAACGACGTTTACCTGCGAGTACGACTGGTCAACATCCTCGTTCATCTTTACAAGTTGATTCTTCGTGCCCACATAGCTGCCAAATCCCAGCAGACAGAGCAGAACAAGAAGGACGACCCCACCAATTGCAACCCAAGTACCTTTCATGTGTTTTCCTCTGCCCTGCATGGGCTCGTTCTGAGTATTACGATTACTTACGCTTGAATGTTCCTGCTGGCCGCTGATACTCCTCAGATGCGCTTACGCTGTTGAGTCGGCTCCTAAAAGTCTCCGCTTGCGCCGCCTCCTCCGGAAGATCCTCCCCCAAAGCCACCAAAGCCGCCACCATCATTGTCACCGCCACCGGAACCACCGCCGAATCCACCGCGCCTGCCGCCGCCCATACCGCCCAGGAGGTTCCCAAGAACAAACCATCCTAATCCTCCGCCACCTCCACCTCGACCGCCTCGCCCAAAGACCGAGAGAAGGAAGATGCCGAGTATAACGAACATGACAATTTGTCCGAAGCCAATTGACGTTGGTCGCGAGGGCTGCGCATGCGAGGAACGGTCAGCAGGTGTCAAGGTGACCCCAGCGTCTGCGGCTATGACATTGGCGATCTGTTGAACACCAAGGGGAACGGCAGAGTCGTAATCGTTTGCCTTTGCATCCGCTGTCATGGATCGACCGATATCGCCCACCTTAGCGTCGTTCAGGATGCCTTCGAGGCCGTAGCCAACTTCGATCCGTCCCTTGCGCGGGGTCATCACGAGCACCATCAGAACACCGCGATCGGTGCCCTTCGTCCCAACCTTCCACTTTTCTTCGAGTTGGGTGGCAAACTCCTCAATCGACTGGTCCCCGTCCAAGGTCTTGATCGTTACAACCGCAATCTGGGCGTGCGCCTGGCGATCGACCGATGTACACAGCGACTCAACCTGCTGCCTCACAGTCTCGGAGAGGACACCGGCAAAGTCATTCACGTAACCTTGAGGCGCCGGCAAAGCAGCGACCGTCTCTGCAGGAACCCTCAGAGGAAATAGAAAAAGGAACGAATAGACAAGCCAGCGCCACATCAGGAGAAGCCTCTGTCCCGTATTATCTTCCTTCCTCTTCGAGAAAAGAGATTTGGTTCTTTACCGGGCCGATGATGCTTCAACGCGAGCTGGGCGACTCATCTGAACACCTTTCGCGTGAGCGATCTGGTCGGCTAGCGTTATGTGATGGTGAACGATTGTAATTGCATTTTGGACGGCACTCCGTAGATTCGCATCCTGGGTGCTCGCCACCTCCGATCGGTATTCGCGAAGATCTTTGCGATGATCCTCGGCAAGCACCCTGATGTATTCCCTATCGAAGTCATCTCCGGAGAGAGTATTGAGCTTTTCGTAAATGACCTGTTCCCGTGAGGAAAGCTTGGTTGGCAACATCACGCCCTGTGATTCCGCTGCGGACTGAAGATCCGCGGCTATTCCGGCGTGATCGGCAAGGACTGATCTAGCAAATTGTTTAACGTCTGCATCATTCGCTCTCGTTAACGCAAGTTCACTGAGTTTCATCTCAGCAATTCCATTCATGGTGGCTTCTCGAAGGAACAGTTTGTCTCTAAGTGATTGTCCTGTAGCTTCTACACTCCCCGCTTCATGATGCGTTGTCTCCATACCACGTGGATTACCGGATCCTGCGAGAGGCTGAATGCTCGAATCGGATTCAGACGTTTGTGCGTAACCAGAGAGTGGGAACAGAATCAGGGCGATATTCGCGAGTAGAAGATGTCGTAACGTACGGGGAAAGACGAGGCAGTATGACATCGGCGGTCTCCTCCGGTGAGAATCATAGACCTTAAATGCGAGCGACATGGCTAAGGGACCCTACGAAACCCTTACTTGCTTGTGGAGCGAAAGCTGCGCTTTCCAGAAAACGATATTCTGTCTCTTTCAAGGCAAAGGAATCTAACGATGATCATTTCTGCACCAATCGCGCGCCGGCAGCCGGAGACGACCACCTTACACGGCCATACACTTCGCGATGATTTCAGCTGGCTAAAGGATAAGGCGTCCCCCGAAGTTATCGCCTACTTGGAAGCCGAGAACGAGTACACGGTCGCGTCGATGAAAGAGACAACAGATCTACAAGCGGAACTGTATGCCGAGATGCTCTCCCACATCAAAGAAACGGATGAATCAGTTCCCTATCCCTACGGTGGTTGGTGGTATCTCACGCGAACCGTAGCGGGAAGTCAATATCCCATCTACTGCCGCAGAAAAGCAGCTGAGGACGGTCAGTGCGACGACAGCGAGTCAGAGATCGTTCTGCTGGACGTAAATCTACTCGCAGCGGGAGAGGCCTTCATGTCGCTGGGTGGGATGGCCGTCAGCCCTGATGGCTGGCTACTGGCGTTTTCGACAGACAACACTGGCTTTCGACAGTATTCCTTACACATCAAGGATCTGCGCACAGGCGAGGATCTGGCGGACACGGCTGAC
This sequence comes from uncultured Acidobacteriaceae bacterium, assembly GCA_964242875.1. Taxonomy (GTDB): domain Bacteria; phylum Acidobacteriota; class Terriglobia; order Terriglobales; family Acidobacteriaceae; genus Edaphobacter. Next base: position 20,750 of record CAXTCB010000032.1, on the reverse strand, counting down.
CGCGTAGGATCCATGACCTGGGCCGCTGATAGTAGAACGCTCTTCTACACAACAGAAGATGAGCAAACCAAGCGACAAGATAAACTCTGGCGACACGTGGTTGGGGCGCAAGCCGATCCTGATCGCCTTGTCTACGAAGAGGCCGACGAGCGTTTCAATTTGGGGGTTGGTCGTACGCGAGACGGTAGATTCCTCCTTCTCGAAGCGGGGAGTCACACGACGAGCGAGACCAGGTTCCTTGCTTCCTCTAACAGCGAGGGGGACTTCCATGTCTTGGCACCGCGCCTCGATGAACAAGAATACTCTGTCGATCACCGCGCAGATCGCTTCTACATCCGCGTAAATGACACAGGCAAGAACTTTCGAGTCGTTACTGCGCCGGTCACATCTCCGGATCGCAAGGACTGGATTGAGCTTCTGCCCGAGGAACAAGATGCGCCACTCGAAGACTTCGATCTATTTGCCAATTTCTGTGTGTGCTCGAGACGCCGCGCAGGCCTAACGACATTGGAAGTGCATTCGTTCGCAACCGATGATCGGCTTAGCCCGGCGAGAACGATCTCCTTCCCTGAACCGGCGTATACGGCGACAGGCCACATCAATCGTGAGTTTGCAACGACTACCTTCCGATATGGTTATCAATCCCTGGTCTCTCCACCGTCCGTGTACAGCTATGTCGTCGAAACGGCAACTTCCCTCTTGCTAAAGGAGCAGGAGATCCCGGGAGATTTCGACCGCTCTAAATACGGCTCGGAGCGCGTTTGGGTAACGGCCAGCGATGGCGTGCAAGTTCCTGTCTCTCTCGTTTATCGGCGAGATCGTTTCAAGAGAGAAGGAACGAATCCACTCTATGTTTATGGCTATGGATCGTACGGTTATCCGTTGCCCATAGGCTTCAGTGCGTCGCGCCTCTCACTGCTTGATCGCGGACTTGTGCTGGCCTATGCACACGTCAGAGGCGGTGGTGAGATGGGCGACCAGTGGCACGACGCTGGCAAAATGATGGCTAAACGTACGACCTTCACAGATTTTATTCAAGTGACAGAAGCACTTGTCGCTGAAGGCTACGGCAGTCCGAATCACATCGCGATCGAAGGTGGAAGCGCAGGAGGCCTGTTGATGGGCGCCGTTGTTAATCTCCGACCAGAGCTCTTCCGAGCCGTCCTGTCACACGTACCTTTCGTCGATGTGATGAACACCATGCTAGATGCCACCTTGCCTCTGACAGTAGCCGAATATGAGGAATGGGGTAATCCGAACGAAGCGGATGCCTTTGCTTACATGCTTAGCTATTCGCCGTATGACAATCTGAAACAAGGCGTCTATCCGGCTATGCTCGTCAAGACGAGCCTAAACGACTCCCAGGTAATGTATTGGGAACCTGCAAAATATGTTGCCAAGCTTCGCGGCCTGAAGACGAATGATACAGCCATGCTCCTTCACATCAACATGGATGCCGGACATGGAGGCGCAAGCGGCCGATATGACTATCTCAAAGAGATTGCCTTCGACTACGCCTTTCTTCTGCGGGAACTTGGCGTACCTTCATCATCGCTGGGTCTTTAGGGTGGAGGACAGCTCTCCACCCTCACCCGGAGCTAAAAACAGATTGGTCTCAAGACCGTGCTGTCGTGTGTACAGCTCGTAATATCGGCCGTGCGATGCCAAAAGGGTGTCATGTGTCCCCTCTTCGAGGATGTGTCCTTGTTCGATGACGAGGATCTGATCTGCGCGGCGAATCGTGGAAAGCCGATGCGCGATCACAAAAGTCGTGCGTCCCCGCATGAGATAGTTCAGACCAGCCTGGATCATCGCTTCAGACTCTGAATCGAGCGAGCTGGTCGCTTCATCAAGGATGAGGATACGAGGGTCGGCCAGGATTGCGCGCGCAATCGAAAGCCGCTGACGTTGCCCGCCAGAAAGCTTTACACCGCGTTCGCCGACGATCGTCTCGTAGCCCTCAGGAAATCGCTCCGCAAACTCATCCACGCGGGCGATCCTGCAGGCCTCCAGGAACTGCTCTTCAGTCGCTTCTGGACGGGAGAAAAGGATGTTCTCGCGAATGTTTCCGTCAAACAAGAACGTCTCCTGAAGAACGACTCCAAGCTGACTCCGATAGCTTGAGAGCTGCACACTCGCTAGATCCATGCCATCGACCAGCACGTGTCCTCCTGTTGCGGTATGAAACGCACACAAGAGGGAGATGATTGTGGATTTGCCCGATCCCGAAGATCCGACCAGCGCTGTCGACGTTCCTGGCTGCGACGTAAAGGAGATGCCATGCAGGACCGGTTTTCCAGCCTCATATTCAAAGGTCACATTGTCGAAAACGACCTCTCCACGGATGGTAGACAGCGCGATCGTCCGTTTAGGTTCTCCATCTTCCTCCTGCTCAGATAAGATCTCCGACGTGCGGTCAATCCCTGCGATGGCCTCCGTGAGCTGCGTTCCGATGGAGACGAGTTGCACGATGGGAGCAATCATGAAGGCAAGGAACATCACGTAGGTGACGTACCCTCCCTTCGTTAATTGGCCGGCAATCACCTGATGTGCGCCCAACCACATCACCAATGCGCCAACAAACCCTAAAACCGCGGTGGATGCCAGAGACATCAAGCTCTGAGCGGTAAGAGAGCTGATCACGTTTGTTAGAAGCCGCTGCGCTCCTGCAGCAAAAACGTTGGCCTCGCTTTGCTCAGCATGGTAGCCCTTTACCACTCGGACACCGCCGAGCGACTCCGTCAGACGTCCTGTTACTTCGGCGTTGATCTTTGACCGCTCGCGGAAGATTGGTCGGATAATCTTGAACGCTCGCTGCAGGATCAACCCGAAGATCACCAGGATGACGAAGGTGAGCAAAGTCATCTTCACTGAGAGCGAGATGAGATAGCAGAAGGCGAAGACAGCTGTGAGGACACCACCAATGAAGTCGATTACGCCTGTACCGATGATGTTCCGAACGCCTTCCACGTCGGTCATGATGCGAGCTACCAACGTACCCGTGCGATTGGAATCATAAAACGAAACGGGCAACCTGCCGATGTGTGCTTGGACCTGTGTCCGCAGCTCGGCGATGAGCCGCTGGCCTGCCTTCGACAGCAGCTGTGTCAAGGTGAACGAGGTAATCCCTTGAAGAATCGTTGCCGTAAGAACTGCGCCCACAATTACGGGCAGAAGCCCTATCTGTCGCTTATCCATCACATCATCGATCAGGTATTTCGTGCTGGCGGGAAGGATTAGACCGCTTGAGCGATTGATGATCATCAAAGCAAATCCGCCTGCTAACAACCAGCGACGCGGGCGGACAAGCTTCCACATCTCGGGAAGGACTTTCTTAAGCGGCGGCTTGGGCCGCTCCGCCGTCAATCCGGCGACCGTTGCACGCCCCGTGCCGCGAGAGGCGCGGTCTCCACTCGGTAGACTAGGCGGCCCGAAGTTTGAGGTGATCGACATGCAACAACCCTTTCAGACGTGCGAATCGCTTCAGCGAAGCGATCTAAGAGGCGAGCCGCGTCCGACGGGCCGCGATAAAGGACCGAATACAGAGAAGAACGAACAGCAGGCAGAGAAGGGACATAGCTGCCTTTTCTTCAATAGCTACGGGATGCTCAAATGCTGCACCGTGTGCCAGTCGGAACACGTCGACGTCAGCCTTGATTGTGCCGAGAAAACACAGCAGCGCAGCAGTGACGGCGACGTGCATCCAGAGCATGCGCTTCTTCGGTTCGGGTGAACTTGCTAGAGCCCCGAAGACACAGAAGATGAGACCGACGACCGCCGGAATCAGAGCGGTTGGATGCGAAGAACCTGTCGCGATAAAGCCAGCCAGCGCGATCAAACAGAGGAGAGCGCCGAATCCGATTGTCACTTTACTCATGGAGGAGCATCCTTTCGTTGCGTGCCACCGCCGCAGCTGGCGGTAGCTAAGCGGCTGCCTTGTGTATCTCTGCCAGCATCTGATCGGGCGTCCACTCGTTTGTGGGATACCAGACTAGGATGTGTCCTTTCCGGTCAATGAGAACGGTCGACAAGGAGTGGAAAAGAGATCCGGAGTCACCAGGCGTGATTCCGACACCAAAGAACTGAGCAACCGCCGGCAACTCTTCCCGTGGTGGCGCAGCGAAATCCCAATGTTTGAAGGTCTCCGCAGTGAAACGTCCCGTGTATGCGCCACCATAGCTTCTTAGTACTTGCGGAGTGTCGTAGGCCGGATCAAAGGAGATTGAGAGAAGATGTGTCTTGCTGTACAGTGCCGGGTCCTTGGCTAGCGCTTCATCGATTGCCGCAAAGTTACGGCTCATCCGAGGGCAGTAGTCCGCAATGGTGCAGCGTGTGTAGATGAAGGTCGCTAAGAGAAGCTTGCCATTAAAGTCTTTGATGTGGACGGTATGACCTGACTGGTTGAGCAAGGCAAAGTTGGGAACGTCATCGCCCGGAGCCGGAGAGTGGTACTGCACTGCAGGTTTGTAGTCAGGCCTCGCCTGCGCGATTACCACAATCTGATCGAGGATCGGATCTGTAAAGCCATCTGCATCTTTGTGAACCAGAATAGTCGCTGTAATCCGATCTCCCGGATGCAATTCACTGGCTACGGCAGGGTCCTTCAATCTATAAGGCATCGTCATCGCATCCATAAAACCAGGCACGGCTTCATGATCGAGCGTGATACTGCCACCCTGAACGGCCACGACCCTTCCGCGTACGGGGAAACGCAGGACCGGCGCGGCGGATGAACCTGCGGTCCTCGGAATCGGCGACTTCTGGCAGCCAAGCGGTATCAACCAGCAGAACATGGCGAGAAGAACGATGAGCGGTCTACACGTGTGAGTCACATCCCATGATAATGGGTGACGACCCAAATGCTCCTCGAAGGGGAGACGATCGCATGAGGTGGAAAGACTGACGTCCCCGAGACAAATCAATCATCAGCAGGTTCCATCAGCGGCTCTCATACACTTTGCCTTCGTCCTTACTGGCTTGGGTACGGCAATGCTGGGCCCTTTGCTCCCGCTCCTGACGAAAGAATGGCACCTTCGGGATGAGCAGAGTGGGTTGCTCCTGCTTGCACAGTTCTGTGGGGCCTTTCTGGGAGGGGTCACCATGTCATGGCGGCTCAAACGAGGCCTACTGGTCGGCATGACGGCCTCTACTCTAGGGGTGCTGACGTTTGCCATTGCGCCAGGATTGCTCGTCGCCTGCCCCGCTCTCTTCTTGACGGGATTCGGCCTCGGACACTCCATTACTGCGGTGAACATCCTGGCAGGTCAACGCTACTCTAGCAAAAGAGCCTCCGCTCTCTCGACATTGAATTTCTTCTGGAGTTTCGGGGCGATGCTTGCGCCTCTTCTCGCTGGGTGGCTTACGCCTCATTTCGCCCTGGGTAACCTTCTGCTCGCACTCGCTATGCTCTTCGCGGGGTGCGGTATCGGTCTCGCACTTGAGATGCGGGGGGGCTCCGAAGACGGTCGACCGCTCGAGCAACCCACCGGAACCGGTACTCGCTACGGTCTGCCGATCAAAGCTTTCGTCTTCTTCATGGGCATGCTGTTCCTATATGGCGGGCTGGAGACCTCTCTCAGCGGATGGCTAACTACATACGCCTTCCGCTATGGCGATAAAAGTCTTGCTCTCAGCCAGTACACAACGCTGCTCTTATGGATGAGTCTCACGGTCGGCAGAATCGGTTCCGCGCTTCTTCTCAGGAAAATGCCAGAGAGCCTTCTCTGGAAGGTCGCGTTACTCGCCACCGTGCTCTTCACAGGCGCATTGGCAATGGCACACGCGGCGACACTGATAGCCTTTGTCACAGTCCTCCTCGGCATCAGCCTTTCCCCTTGGTTTCCGATTACCTTCTCTCTACTGATGGGAGAGCGGCCCCGCGCGCGGCAGGCTGGCATCGTGATCGCGGTCAGCGGCTTAGGGGCGGCCTCGCTACCGTGGATCATGGGTATTTTTTCTACGTATTCTGGTTCACTACAGAGGGCTCTTCTCGTGCCACTGCTTGCAGCGATCCTGCTATTTGTGATGAGCCTGATCAAGCGAGAACCGGAATCCCGGCAAGCCTGATCTAGCAACTCGCTTCGTGTAAAACCTTCATGCCGAGGCAACGGATACGGCGTATCGTAGAAGGTATGGGGGACTGGGTTTCAGCTGAAGTTCTTGCAAGACTTGATCAGGGCGGTCTCATTCTGACGGGAAACGATCGCACCGCGCGTGCAGTTCGACTTGCATGGCATCGGTTGCAAATACGACGCGGACATAGGTCTTGGCAGCCTGCAAATGTCTTGAGTTGGCGCAGTTGGACATTGCTCCTGTGGAAAGCAGTCTTACTGGATGGCCGAACAGCTGCTCTGCTTCTTTCACCCTTGCAGGAAGCGGTCATTTGGCGTCGGGTCATCCAGGCTCGGACCTCCGCAGACTCTTTACTAAGCACGACATCTTTAGCAGATCTGGCTGCAGCGACGTGGCAGCGGCTCTGCGCGTATGAGGGACGGCAGCGACTGGAGAGCATCGTCGCTCGCCTGCATGGTGACTCACTTGAGTTTGCTTTGTGGGCACGATCCTTCCGTAATATCTGCACCCGAGAGTCCCTCCTAAGCGAAAGCCTGCTGGAAGCGGAGCTTCGTCACCATCTTGCAAAGGGTGACCTGAGCAGGTGGGATAAAGGAATTCTGCTGCTCGGCTTTGATCAAACAACGCCAGCACAGAACTCACTCATGCAGGCCTGCAGAGTTCTCGGAGTCGCGATGGAATTCGCGGAGGTTCCCTCGCCCGGAATCGGCCTCTTAGTTGCAACATCGGACGAAAAGGAAGAGCTTCGCGGGTGTGCACGGTGGATCCGTGAGAAGTTGCTTGAGACTCCCGATGCCCGTATAGCGCTCATCGTGAATGATCTCGAGCGCGAAATGAGTGCCATCGACTCTGTCTTGCGGGAAGTGCTTTCCCCTGAGTTGGAAAACATAGCTGTCGAGTCCTCTCAGGTCTCCTATGAGTTCTCCCTTGGCCGACCGCTTTCGCATGAACCCATGGTGAAGTGCGCTTTCGACTTGCTGCGCTGGGCCGCGGAGCCTTTACCTCTCGCGAATGTGAGCCGGCTTCTGCTCTCTCCGTACTTCGGAGGTGCTACTCACGAGGTGGCCGCGCGAGCAGAGTTCGACCATACGAAGTTGCGGCGTCACCTGCGCCTGCGGCCCCAGATAACGATCGATTCCTTCTTGCGTGAACTTCGAGGTTTTCCTCTCATACAAGCTCGCTTGTCTTCATTTCATCGCATCGTGGAGGATGTCAGGTACGCGCAATCCCGCTCTGATCTTCGTTCGCGAGGATTCGGTGCATGGACGGACTGGATGCGCGGCTGGTTATCTCGCGCGCATTGGGGAGAGACCGATGTAGCTTATTCCAGCAGAGAGTACCAGGTGCGGGCACGATGGGAACGTGCGCTCGACGACTTTGCCACTCTTGATTTTCTGGGCGAGGAGGTTGATTTCGCACACGCGCTCGCCACTTTGGATCGTCTGATAAGCGACATCATTTTTGCGCCCCAATCAAGAGATGCTCCCGTGCAAGTACTCGGTCCACTCGAGGCTGCAGGAGAGCATTTCGACGCAGTCTGGGTGTTACGAGCCGGAGAGCTCAGCTGGCCGCCCGCATCAGCTTCTCTTGCTCTTCTGCCACGCTCCTTTCAGAAGGACTTAGGCATGCCCGGCACCGATGAGGAACGAGAGCGGGAAACGGCGAGAACGATTACGCGACGTTTGGCGGGAAGCGGTACGAACGTTGTCTTCAGTCACGCTCAATCGAGCGTTGACGGCGGACATCAGCGCGCCGCCGCGGTGGTGCGTGAACTGCAGCTTCAGGCTGCAGTGCTGGCGGACATCACAGCTTCCGAATTACCACGTCTTCCTCTTGAGCTTGAACGTGTCGACGATGAAGGCAGAGTTTCTGCTCTGCCAACACCAACCCATCGAGGTGGCGTTCGGGTTCTTGAGTTACAAGCGGCCTGCGGCTTTCGGGCGTTCGCGGAGATGCGTCTTGGTTCTTCCGATCCGCGCGAACGCGACGTCGGACTCAACCCAATCGAACGCGGAAACATCGTTCACGCTGCGTTGGAATGCTTCTGGACCACTGTCGGCAGTCAACAGAATCTCAGGGCGATGGAACCGGACGAACGTACTGAAACAGTGCACCGCGCAGTCTCTCACAGCCTGGCGACCGTACAGCAAAGAACGACTGATCTTTGGGATCGAGCCTACCTTGAGGTCCAGCATGTCCGCCTCACAAGGCTTCTGAATGACTGGCTCTCCGCTGAGCTTCAGCGTCCAGACTTCGTCGTGATCGAGCAGGAGACTCGTCAAAGTGTGTCGATCGGTCCCCTGCAACTTTCGTTACGCGTCGATCGAGTCGACCTGGTAGATGGGCGCCACGTCATCCTCGACTACAAAACTGGTGAGGCAAGCACGTCGGAATGGCTGAGCGACAGGCCTGACAAGCCACAGGTACCGCTCTATGCGATCTTGTCCCAGGAGACGGCAGGAACGGCCACCAGCCCGTCCTCGCCCCTGGGCGCGGTAGGTTTCGCGCTGGTCCGCGCTGGGAGTGATCTAAAGCTCCGCGGCTTTGAAGCCGCCCCTGGCATTCTCTACTCTCCCGGCTCTCGCACGAAACCCGCGAAGATGGAGGCGGAGACCTTTGAAGCTCAAATAGCGCGTTGGCGCGAGATCCTTGAACAACTGGCAAACGACTTCGTAAAGGGAGACACTCGCGTTCGTCCGAAACGATTTCCAACGACGTGTGAACGATGTAGTCAACGTGTGCTCTGCCGCGCTGATGCTTCCCTTTTCGAGGCCTCCCTACTGGACAAGTTTGAATATGGGGATGAACGCACGGATGGCTAATCTTTTTGAGATGCCCCGTTCGGAGACTCCCGACGCATCGGCCCGCCTCCAGGCGCTCGACATTGAACGTTCGTGGATCGTCGAAGCCCCTGCGGGCTCTGGAAAGACCGGTCTGCTCATTCAACGATACCTTCGCCTACTCGCGGATCCGAAAGTCACTCTGCCTGAGCAGGTGCTAGCAATTACGTTCACCAAAGCTGCAAGCCAGGAGATTCGTGAGCGTCTGCTTCGGGAGCTGCATGGAGCGCAGGAAGGCAGTGAAGTAAGGACGGAGTACGACCGGGCAACACGAGTTATGGCCGACGCCGTCTTGATGCGTGATCAGATGTTGAACTGGCGGCTGTTGGACGAGCCGCGTCGCCTGCGCGTACGCACTATCGATTCGGTATGTGCGGAGATCGCGCGCTCGCTGCCCATCCTCTCCGGAGGCAATGGCTCACTTATGCCGGTTGAGGACGCGTCCTCGCTCTACCGCGAAGCAGCCAACCGTACGTGGCTGCACTTGGGCGGAGAGGATCTCGCACTGAGCGATGCACTACGTCACCTGCTTCTGCATCGTGATGGAGACCTCGGTGCCTGTGTTTCGTTGGTCGCGGAGATGCTCGCACAACGAGAACAGTGGGGGGCACTCATTCCCTTGCGCGATGAAGATCTTACGAAGGAAGCGCTCGATGTGCACATCCGACAGCAACTGGATGAAGCGCTGAAACAAGTAGTCTGCGAGGGGCTCAGTCGCCTTGCACGGGCCTTCCCGGAACAGACGCTTCAGCGCCTCACCGCTCTAGCGATGAGCTTGAGTGATCGGCCCGGGTATAACAACCAGCCATCTCCGATTGCCGTCTGTCGGGAGCTTCAAACTTCTCCTGCGGCCGCCGCGGATCATCTTGTGTATTGGCGAGCTCTCATTCATCTCCTCGTTACACCTTCAACCAAGGAATGGCGAAGCGGCTTCAGCAAAAACCAAGTGCGCTTCGAGATGAGCAAGAAGGATAGGTCCGCACTCAAGGAAGTCACGCTCGAGGTTCAGGAAAGGCCCGAACTGCTGGACCTCATGAACGAGGTGAGCAACTTACCACCGGTGAGCTTCCCGACAGAGCAGTGGCCTGTCACCAAAGCCCTCTTTCATGTCCTTAGGCAAGCTCTGGCTGACTTGCAACTTGTCTTTAGCGAGAGAACACAATGTGACTTTGCTGAGCCCGCCCTGCTTGCCCGGTATGTCCTTTCACAAGATGGTGCCCTGGAGGATCTCGAAAGCGTACTCGGAGCGGAGCTGCAACACCTTCTCGTAGACGAAATGCAGGACACCAGCGTACGACAATACGACTTGCTGGAACGGCTTACTGAAGGCTGGGCAGATGAACATAAAACCGTATTCCTGGTTGGAGATCCTAAGCAATCTATCTACCTCTTCCGTCAGGCCCGCGTAGAACGCTTCATCGACACGATGCAAACTGGAAAGCTTGGAAATCTGTCAGTAGGTCCGTTACAACTCACGGCCAACTTTCGGTCACAGGCCGGGCTTATCTCCGCATTCAATGCAGATTTCAGTAAGATCTTTCCCGCTTCCAGCTTGCATCCCGAGGATGTGACCTACGTACAGGGCACGGCAATTAGAGCGGCAACACCAGAGCTCACCGGCGAAGAAGGTTATTTTTGGCACCTGAAGACTCTGCCTCGCGACTCCGTCGCACTCCGCACAGAAACACACCTGCAACTTCGCCGTAACGGCAGACGCATACGCCAGATTGTCGAAGAGTGGCGATCGCATCCCCTTCCTCCAGGACGTACTACGCCTTGGAAGATAGCCGTTCTTGTGCAGTCTCGAGCAAGTCTCGAAAGCGTACTCCCGGAGCTAAAGCAGGAGCCATCCATCCCCTTCCGTGCTCTCAAGATCGAATCCTTAGACGAGAGGCCTGAGGTTCTAGATCTTCTCGCTCTAACTCGTGCCCTTCTTCATCCGGCTGATCGGACGGCGTGGCTTGCTGTCCTGCATGCACCTTGGTGTGGAATCGGCCTGGCTGATCTTCACATCTTGACGGGGAAAGATGATGATCAGTTTCTTGCTTGGTCGCTGATGGACCTTATGGCAGCACATGGTGCGGACGTCAGCATCGATGGCGTTCGCCGCTTGCAACGTGTGTGGCCTGTGCTTGATGCAGCTAATCGTTCTTCAGAGCGCGTTCGCCTTCCCGAGCGTGTAGAGCGCACGTGGCGGTCGCTTGGGGGAAACACGTTTCTAAGTGACCTGGCCCTTAGAAACGCTGAAGCGTTCCTTGATCTCCTGCGAGTACTAGACAGAGAAGAAGGTCAGGTGGAGCATGCTGAGGTGACACGTCGCTTGAGGAACCTTTATGCGTCTCCTCAGGAAGGCGATGTGGAACTTGTCACGATTCACGGCTCGAAAGGATTGGAGTGGGATGTTGTTTTGGTTCCCGAGCTCGAAAGGCGATCACCTTCCAACAAGTCCCGACTCTTCGAGATTGAGGAACTAGTCAATGGGCGAGTAGTTCTTGCGCCAATCACAGCTAAGGGCGCAGAAGCTACCGCTCTGAACTGCTGGCTACGCTCGGTCCGGTCACGAAGGGAGGCTGCTGAACGGAAGCGTCTGTTCTACGTCGCCTGTACGCGCGCCCGGGAAGAACTTCATCTCTTTGGGGTGGCGTTCACAAGGCGAGACGGGACAAGAACCGCCACCGCAAGCAGCCTCCTTGAAGCAGCATGGCCTGCGGCCGAGGCACACCTGATCGACCCTGAGATCACAAATGCCGGAGATTCTCACCAGCTTGTTCTCTTCAATCTGGCCGCGTCGGAAGAACCGAAACCCGTGATCGACTATCACTCTCCGTTGCTGGAGCGCCTACCTCTAGATACTCCGCTATTTTTCCCGCCACTTAGTCAGGGTCCGACGAACGAACCGGAAAACGTGACGCAAATGATCACGCCTCCCCCGGAGTCATACGGATCCTTCTCGAGCCGGTGTCTAGGCGTCACCGTACACACATTCCTGGAGGAAACGGCGGCTCGGCTGGCAAATGGGTCTTCCCCAAACGCCTTGGCTTCGGAACTGCCAGCCTGGAACTCGCGCATTCGAGCGCTGCTTCGCGCCAGCGGACTCCCTCCCCGAAGCATCGAGCAGCACGTGCTTACCGTCGAGAGGGCCATAGCCACTACGTTGAGAACTCCGGTCGGCCAATGGTTGTTAGGAGCAAGAAGCTGTGCAAAGAGTGAGTTCGCTCTGGTGACACACGAGGACCGCTTACAACAGCACAGAATAGATCGCATGTTTCTTGCAGGCGCATCTCCCTGTGAAGTAGGAGAGACTTACCGCTGGATCATTGATTATAAAACCTCAGCTTATATCGGAGCACTTCAGGACGAAACAGCAATACAGGAGTTTCTGGATGGGGAACGACTTCGTTATGCTTCACAAATGGAACGCTATTCGCGTCTCGTAGACGAAGAAGAAGTCCGCTTGGGTCTTTGGTTTCCGCTTCTCGGCAAGTTGATCTGGTGGCGAGCAAACAATTCTGAGGAGAAACCTGGCTCTGCGCCAGGCATGAGAGCTGCACAGAACTATCCAGAGTCGCTCGCGAACTAAGGCGTCATCGGAGGTCGGCTGCTGAATCGACGATAGTGCTATTGTGTCTCACGTCGAACCCTCGGACCCAGAAGATAACATCTTCTGCAATGTTAGTTGCATGGTCACCCACACGTTCGAGATTGCGTGCAATGATCAACGCGTTCAAAGACTGCGGTGTGAGTTCCGGGCGCTCTTTAATCAGGGACGAAAGTGAAGAGAAGGCGTTGTTGTTCATTTCGTCCACCTGGTCATCCAAACTGAGTACCGTCCGTGCAAGTTCTGCATCCGCTTCAATAAAGGCCTGGAGCGCCTTCCGCACCATCGCTGAAGCGAGAGAGGCGAGCCGAGGGATATCGACCGGTAAATCTATGTTCGCAAATGCATCCATCTCGCGAACGCGAACCGCGATATTCACCGCCTGATCTCCCACCCGCTCGAGGTCTGCGTTAATACGAATCACTGAAAGAATAAAGCGCAGATCAATGGCCATGGGCTGCTCCATCGCAAGCAGGTCAAGCGCCATCTGGTCGATCTCACGTTCGAGCTTGTTGATAGCTGGCTCGGAACGAAACACCAATTCGCAAATTGAAAGATCCCGTGTGGTGTACGCCTCGATAGAACGCTGAATCGCTTGTTCCGCCATACCGGCCATGACAAGCAGCCGCTCCTTAAGATCATCCAATCGCTGGTGGAAATTCACGCGAAGCGCCATTATCCGAACCTCCCCGTGATGTAGTCTTCGGTGCGTTTGTCTCGGGGATTGGTAAATATCTTGTGCGTCGAATCAAATTCCACCATCTTGCCGGAAAGAAAGAACCCCGTATTCTCGGCAACCCGGGCCGCCTGCTGCATGTTGTGAGTAACAATCACGATGGTGTATTGCGTCTTTAGATGAAAGATCAGATCCTCAATCTTTGAGGTTGAAACTGGATCAAGCGCACTGGCAGGTTCATCCATGAGTAGCACCTCTGGATCCACGGCGACGGCACGCGCGATACACAAACGTTGTTGCTGTCCCCCTGAAAGCGACGCGCCTGACTTCTTCTTGAGATCGTCTTTCACCTCTTCCCAAAGAGCCGCTTGCTTCAATGACCGTTCCACAGTCTCATCGAGAATTCTGCGATTTCGGAATCCGTTAAGTTTCAAGCCGCTGATGACATTGTCGTAGATCGACATGGTCGGGAAAGGATTTGGACGTTGAAAGACCATGCCCACCCGGCGACGAATTTCGACTGGAGACGCATCTTTATAAACATCGATCTGACCCATCCGAACAGTTCCTGTCGCACGTGCATCAGGATTCGTCTCGTGCATGCGATTGATGCAGCGCACAAAGGTGCTCTTTCCACACCCGGAAGGCCCAATTAAAGCAGTCGCGTGGTTCGCTGGAATGTGCAGATTTATATCCTGCAGCGTATGCGTTGACCCGTACCAGGCGTTGAGGTTTTCAACGAGAATGTCTACACCCACTAGCTATTTCCTTTCAAGATGCCGCGGCCGGCAAATAGCCGAACGAGTGTCACTGAGACCATAATGAGCAGGATAAGCACCAGGGCTCCGGCCCATGCCAGACGATGCCACTCGTCGTACGGCGAGATCGCGTAGACAAAGATCTGCAGGGGCAGTGCGGCAATGGGTTCATTAAGGTGAAAGCTCCAGAACTGGTTGCCAAAGGCCGTGAAGAGGAGGGGAGCCGTCTCCCCGGCAACCCGAGCAAACGCCAGCATGCAGCCCGTAATAATGCCGGGTGAAGCAGTCCGTAAGCTGATGGAGAGGGCCGTACGCCACTTCGATACTCCTAGGCCGAGCGCAGCTTCGCGCACTGAGTTAGGGACGATGAGCAGCATCTCCTCCGTCGTCCTTGTAATCGTAGGGACCATCATGATCGCCAGGGCGATCCCGCCCGCCAAAGCCGAGAAGTGCTTCTGACGAAGAACCACTAACGCATACACGGATATACCCATCACAATCGATGGCACTCCGTTCAGTACGTCCGCTGTAAAGCGGACAGCCGAGGCCAGCGCCTTTCCTCGACCGAACTCAGCCAGATAGAGACCTGCCGCGATTCCTATCGGGATTCCCATTAAGCTCGCCAGAAAGAGAACGATTCCAGAACCGACAATCGAGTTCGCCATCCCGCCGCCAGCTTCGCCTACCGGCGCTGGAATGTGAGTGAAGAAAGCGACATTGAGAGAACTTGCCCCCTTGTAAAGGAGGTAGCCCAGAATGGCGACCAACGGAGCAATCACCAGAACAGTTGCGATACTTGCTAGGCCAACCACTGCATAATCCACTACCTGGCGCCTGATGCCATTCCCTCGTGAATGCTTCAGGGGCGGTCGTTGCTGCACGTTCGGAGCTCCCTGAATAAGCGGTTGCGTAGCCATGTCAGCTAGCCCTCGCCGGAGCACCGCGGGTGACGGCCCACACCATTAATCGCGCAACTGCATTCACAACGATGGTCACCAGAAAGAGAGCCAAACCAATCTCAATGAGAGCTGAAAGATAGAGGTCCCCGGTGGCTTCGGAAAATTCATTTGCGATCACGGACGCCAGCGTATAGCCGGGCGCGAAGAGAGAGTGCGGAATCTCCGGGTGATTGCCGATAACCATGGTCACCGCCATCGTCTCACCGAGAGCACGTCCTAACCCAAGCATCACGGCTCCGACGATGCCGATTCTTGAATTCCGGAGTACTCCAATTCGAATCATCTCCCAGCGTGTAGCGCCCAGAGCAAGAACGGCTTCGCGCTGCGAATTCGGCACTGCCTGCATGATGTCGCGAGTCAGAGAAGAAATGATCGGCAAGATCATGATGGCCAGAATCATACTGGCGGTAAGAAGCCCCACACCGAAGTTAACGCCCTCAAAGAGGTGAGTCCATCCGAAAAATCGAACGAAGAAGGGACCTAGTTGGTCGCGCATGATAGGAACGAGCACAAACACCGCCCACAGCCCATAAACGACAGACGGGATGGCCGCTAGCAACTCGGTGAGGAAGGAAATGGGCGCTCGAAGCACACGAGGGCAAAGCTCTGTGATGAAGATAGCAACCCCTAACGCCAGCGGAACTGCAATAAGCAGTGCCAGCAGGGAGCTCGCCAGGGTTCCATAAATGAAGGGAAATGCACCAAAATCCCCACTGACAGGATCCCATGCAGTGTGTGTGAAGAAATGCCATCCGAACTCTCGGAGTGAAAGCTTCGAATGCAGAACAAGAATAACGAAGATGAAACCTACGATGACAAAGATGGAACAGGCGCACAAGAGCATCAGACCGGCAAAGGTTCGGTCCGCAAGATTACTGCTGCCTCGAGTGTTCAGAAAGAGCCTCACCGCAGAAGGTGGCGTGTCTTTCTGTACAGTGATTTCGTGTGTAGATGAGACTGCGGGCGCCACGAGTACAGCACTCGGCGGAATGGGTTCGATGGGCATACGATCGGGACGTATCTGCCTTCTGTGGCTGACTTGAAGGTTAGCTGCGAACGACGAGAGGTCGATCTCACGGTGCAACATGACTCCCCGCCTGTGGGCGAGGAGTCATTCTTGGATCAACGAACACTTTGGATAGTCCTGCGCACCGAATCCTGAACAGCCTTCGGCAATGGTGCATACGTCATACTAGCCGCTTCCCCTTCACCATGATCAAGCATCCAGGTAAGGAAGTTCTGTAACGCTTTCGCCTTTGCCGGGTCTGCAGAGTGATTTGGGATGAGAAGCCAGGTGAAGGAAGCGATTGGATAAGATGCTGGCCCCTGCGCATTCGTGATCGAGATCCGGTAATCCGCCGGCATGATCTTGGCAGAAGCTGCGGCCGCTTCCGTGACACCCTCAGGTGTAGCCTTGACGTATTTGCCGGCCGCGTTCTTCACGGCTCCATATGGCATTTTGTTCTGGGTCGCGTAGATAAGCTCAACATAGCCGAAGGCATGCGGCGATTGTCGAACCATGCCGGCCACCCCTTCGTTCCCCTTCTGGCCTATGCCCGTTGGCCATTTTACTGAGGTATTCTTTCCCACTTTCTGCGCCCACTCAGGACTGACTTTTGAAAGGAAGTCGGTAAAGATGTACGTCGTTCCTGATCCGTCGGAACGATAGACGGGGAGGATCGGATCACTTGGAAGATTGACTCCTGGATTATCTTTTGCGAGGCGTGGGTCATTCCATTTGCTGATCTTGCCTAGATAAATATCTGCAATGACATCTGACGAGAAATTCAGCTCTTTACTTACGCCAGGCAAGTTATAGACCGGAACCACCGCACCCAGTACGGTCGGGATGTGCATCGTCTTGATCTTTGCGTTCTTCATCTGATCATCAGACATCGGACCGTCTGTCGCACCGAAGTCTATCGTGCCTTCAGAGACTTGACGGATGCCCCCGCCGGATCCAATCGGCTGATAGTTGATATGTACGTTCGAATCAACTCTCGCAAACTCACTAAACCAACGTGAGTAGATTGGGTTTGGAAAGGTGGCGCCCGCACCATTGATGTTCTGCGCTGATAACCCGGCGGAAGAAAGGACAACCATACCGGCTACAAGAAAGGACAATCTCACTCGTTTGCTCCTGCGAAATGATGATCAGTTGGGGGCTACTTCAACAGTGTGAGATCGCTGTGTTACGGAGAGGTTACATCGAAGAGAATAGGCCGCTAAGGAGCCAAATACCAGATCCCTCTTCAACTCATAACGATTTGGCAAGCGGGAGCGTGAACAGGAAATGACTTCCGCTGTTCAGGTCGCTTTCGGCGCGGATCTCTCCACCCTGTGCTTCAACCATGTACCGTGCAATCGCGAGCCCCAGGCCAGTTCCTCCCGTCTCCACAGATCGTGCCTTGTCGACACGATAGAAGCGTTCGAACAATCGAGGTAGATGCTCAGAGGCGATTCCGGAGCCGAAATCACGCACCCCAAACTCGATGGCCACAATAGGCTCCGTGACAAGCCGTGTGCTCACGATGACTCTGGACCGACCGGAGGCCTTTTCGCGGCCATATTTGACGGCATTCTCTATCAAATTCATCAGCACCTGAATGGTAGCGTCACGGTCAGCGAACACAGCTTCTGATAACAGATCGGCAGAGTCGATGTCAGCCTGCGCATTTTGCACAATCCCACTCACACTTTGAATGGCCTCGCGTACCAGGAGGTCCGCACGTGTCGGCGTCAGGTGTAGTTCTTGACCGGCACTCTCAACCTTTGTCATCGTAAGAAGGTCTTCTGTCAACCGATTCATTCGGCTGGCGTTCTTGTGAATGGTCTCGAGAAAACCGCGCGCCTGTGGACTCAAGGAGCTCTCATACTCCAGCAACGTCTCCACATAGCCGGAGATCGAAGTGAGCGGCGTGCGTAGCTCGTGAGACACGTTTGCGACGAAGTCCCGTTGTGTTCGCTCTATCTGCTCAGTACGTGTGACGTCGTGCAACAGGACGACCGCGCCTCCGGACGGCATCGGGGAAGCGTTCACCTCAAGAATCCGACCAGGTATGAGCAGGGTCGTCCGACGCTGGATGAAGGCCCGCTGCTCGAGGGCCGTTCGAACACACTCCAGAACCTCAGGATCACGGATCGTCTGAACGATGGAGTGTCCGGTACGAATGCTTCCGGCTGCCGTAGACAAAAGGCGTTGCAATCGCTCGCTCGTCCACAGAATGCGTCCTGCCGAGTCCACAGAGACCACCGCATCCTGAAGGCTATCAATCATGGCAGCCAATTCGTCGCGGCTGCCTGCGGCGGCTGCCAGTGAGATCCGAATCTCGCGCATGGCGCGCGCGATGCCGCGAGCGAGCGTATCGAAATCGCTGTAGCGCTGATCGGTCACTCGATCGACCATCTGCGCAACGAGCGTTCCGTGCGCTCCCTCCACTGAAACCTGCTGCTGCGCCAGGGTTGCTACGGAATGCTGCAACGGAAGGATGCTGGAACGTACGGACCGAGCCAAAATCCAGGCGTTTAGAGAGGCGAAGCCAAGTACAAAAAGTACGGTCAGCCACCACTCATTGGGCATCAACCAAACGTGTACCCCAAGCACAAGGGCCATGGCTAGGGTCAGTCGCAGGAAAAAGTTGAAAAAGAGGCTTCGCGTCATAGAGGTAATGTTCCTTGCTAAGAGCGAGAAACCGAATGGATCTAAACTCTTCCCACTTTTGGGATTTCGAAGCGGTATCCCGCCCCCCGCATCGTCTTAAGATAGCGCGGTATCTCGGGGTCTGCTTCGATTTTCTCTCGAATTCTACGCACGTAAACGTCGACAGATCTTGGAGTTACGAATCGTGCGTCTCCCCATACGGCATCGAGCAGATGGTCGCGGCTGAAGACGCGGCCAGGGTGGCGGGCGAGGTAATCGAGAAGGCGGAACTCGGTGGCTGTGGTGGTGACCAGTTCGCCAGAGACGCGCAACTGCATGGCGCTGGCGTCGATCTCGATGGCTTCGAATTTCACGGTCGAGGGCGAGCTGGGACGCTCAAAGCGGCGCAGCACCGCTTTGACGCGCGCCATCAACTCTCTCGTAGCAAAGGGTTTAGTGATGTAGTCGTCAGCTCCCAGCTCGAGGCCGAGGACGCGGTCGTTCTCGGCGGCGCGGGCGGTGAGGAAGATGATGGGGATGACGGAGAGGGCAGGATTGAGGCGGAGGCGGCGGCAGAGGTCGAGGCCGTCGCCGCCGGGGACCATGATGTCGAGCAGGAAGAGGGCGGGCGGATGGCGCTCGGCGTCGGCGACGATGGCTCCCTGGGTCGCGTAGGGCTTGACGGTAAACCCTGCGCTTTCAAGATGATACTGTACGAGGCGAAGGATGTCGGCTTCGTCTTCCAGGACAAAGATAGTCTGACTCAAAGGGTTTAAATCCTCGGTTCGATGGTACTGACGGCGAGTGCCCTCACAGCTTAGCTCACCGTTCGCGGAGCAATTGCGAAACTCTGGTGAATCGCGCAAGGTGGCGAAACAAGGCTATTTTCGGCGAGGTTAAGCCTGCTTTCGGCGAGGTTAAGGCCCCTTTCGCGCAGGTTGGCTCACGCAAAGGACTCCACCGGGGAGAGCTCCCGCCCAGGAGCTATGCCGCCACCGTCGCGAGCACATTTTTTGTGGCGGCGATGGCGCGATCGCACTGCTCGCGCGAGACGTCGAAGTGAGTGACGAAGCGAATGGCGTGGGGACCGATGGCGCTGGCGAGGACGTCGTGCGAGCGGAGGGCGGCGACGGCGGCGGGGGCGTCACCCCCGTCGCGGAGCGAGAAGATGACGATGTTGCTCTGCACGGAGTCGAGGTCGATCTCGACCTCCGGGATGGTGGCGACAGCTTCGGCGAGGAGGCGGGCGTTGCTGTGATCCTCATGCAGGCGGGCGGGCATCTGCTCGAGCGCGAGGAGGCCGGCGGCGGCGAGGATGCCGGCCTGCCGCATGCCGCCGCCG
The DNA here is from genome assembly GCA_964242875.1 of uncultured Acidobacteriaceae bacterium. Taxonomy (GTDB): domain Bacteria; phylum Acidobacteriota; class Terriglobia; order Terriglobales; family Acidobacteriaceae; genus Edaphobacter. Next base: position 865 of record CAXTCB010000032.1, on the reverse strand, counting down.
AGCGCCTTCCGCACCGAGCGGGCGCGATTGATATCGCGCTGTGAGCCGACGAGCATGGAGCCAACCGGGGCGCCAAGGCCTTTCGAGAGGCAGAAGTTGACGGTGGTGAAGCCGCGGGTGATCTTCGCGACGGGCAGGTTAAGAGCAGCGGCGGCGTTGAAGACGCGCGCTCCGTCGAGATGGACGGGGAGACCGACTGAGGCGGCACCGGCCCAGATGGCTTCGAGGGTGTCGAGCGGGGTGACCGTGCCGCCGGCCATATTGTGCGTGTTTTCGATACAGATAAGACCGGTGGGCGCGCGATAGTAGATTTTCGGCGCGATGGCGGGGGCGAGGTGCTGCCAGGTAAGGATGCCGCGCGGCGCGGCGACGGGGCGGAGGGTGCAGCCGGAGAAGTTGGCGACCATGCCCATCTCCCAATCGAGCACATGGGCGCGGGACTCGCAGAGCACCTCCTGGCCATGTTGGGTGTGGAGCTTGATGGCGATCTGGTTGCCCATGGTGCCGGTGGGGACGAAGAGGGCGGCCTCGCGCTCGAAGATCTCGGCGGCGGAGCGCTCGAGGCGATTGACCGTAGGGTCTTCGGAGTAGACGTCGTCGCCGACCTCGGCTGAGGCCATGGCCTCGCGCATGGCGGGGGTGGGACGGGTGACGGTGTCGCTGCGAAGATCGATCGGCATGAGGCTGAGACTCCCGAGGTGATGCTGAGATGACTGCTTCGATCTTAGAGCGAATGGGGGGATGTCACCTAGCCGAGAAGGCTGAAGAGCGACCCAGCTCAATCCGGCGTGCTCCCTGTGTGTCTCATTCAACTTCATGGGCAACGAGCAGAGAGCGTGCGTGTGAGACTTGCTCGCGATTACTT
>CAXTCB010000031.1:0-26032 GCA_964242875.1 uncultured Acidobacteriaceae bacterium | reverse complement strand
CGGCTGCTCCAGGATTTGTAGCGACTAACAAAAATATGGGGCCATTCCCCCTCAGGAACCATGGCCCAATTTGGGGATATCTCCACGACAACCTCTCGCCCGCGAAGCGACACACACCACGCACCCGCCTCACCTGCCACTAGCGCCACCACTGCCACCACCCTCCAGCTGTCATTCCGAGCGAAACCGAGGAACCCCCACATTTCGCCTTTCACGGCGAAGCGAAGCGATGTACACCACGCTCTAAAGCACGCCACGTCCCACCCCCTGAGCTGTCATTCCGAGCGAAGCCGAGGAATCCCCGCATTTCGCCTTTCACGGCGGAGCGAAGCGACGCGCACACCAATGCACCCCACCACCCTCCAGCTGTCATTCCGAGCGAAGCCGAGGACCCCCCGCCTTTCGCCCTTCACAAACGGAGCGAAGCGAAGCGTCGACTCACCACGCACACCGCTTCCTCTCAAAGGACACCCAAACGACCCCCGCTCCCTGTACACTTCTTCTCCACCCACCATGGTCGCCTCCACTCAACCCGCAAAGCCGATCGAGCTCCTCCGCCACGCGATGACCACGCTCGAGGCCGCCATCCCCCTCGCCCTCGCCGACCCCAAAAAACAGACCGTCCACCTCCTCCGCACCTCCACCCGTCGCATCGAGGCCCAGCTCGCCCTTCTCACGCTCCTGGCCAGGAAGACCCCTACCCGCCACCTGAAGAAAGCCACCCGTCTCCTCGGTCAGCTCCGCCGTGCCGCCGGCGCAGTGCGCGATCTCGATGTCGCCCGCGATCTGCTTAAAACTCCCGCCACCCTCCAGACCGAGGCCTCACGCAAAGGCACTGACGACGACCTCGTCCATACCGCCAGCCTGCATCGCCAGCTGGAGCGCGACTGCAAAGCTCTTCGCAAATCCCTGCGCCACCAGCGCTCCGTCGCCGCCGAGGACCTCGTCGATCTGCTCCAGCACCACGGTCCCACCCTCGCCCACACGCTTGAGTCGCTGCTCGAGTCGCTCGCTGTTCCGGATGAGACCCGTTCGCTCAGCGTCTCGCCCACCCGTCTCGCCACCCTGACCGAGGCCTGGGTCCACAGCCAGCTCCCCGCCGAGCCCGACCCGGACGCCTCACCCGCTGACCTGCACGGCCTCCGCAAAGTCGCCAAGCTCGCCCGCTACATGGCCGAGTCCACCCCCGCCACCGCCTCGCTCGCCCACTCCTTCGAAACGCTCCAGCAGGCCGGCGGCACCTGGCACGACTACCTCCAGCTCCATCGCCTCGCCCGGCATCACCTCGGCAAACACTCCCCCCTGACCGGGCTCCTCTCCCGCCTCACCGCCTCCTCGCTCACCGCCTACCAGGCAAAGCTCGCCGCCGCCATCGGTTCGGGGGATGGACACCGCACAAACCAGGACGTCTAATTAGATCGGTTCGCGTCAGAGACGTTCGTGCTCTACCCCGGAGACTCCCCCTGAGCATCATCCGCGCCTTGATCCAGGTCTTCGCCGCCGTCTTTCGTTCGGCCGCCCTGACCCTTCTCCAGTTCGTCTCCATCATCATGGGCGCCATGGGTCTCGCCGCCGTCGTCGGCTTCTTTGTCCTCGGCGGCGCCGGTGTTCTCGGCGTCCGCTTCGCCCGTCGCAAGCCAAAACCGTGATCGAACGGACGACCTGCGCAAAATCGCCGTAAAACACCCCTTAACCTCGCCGAAACCACGCTTAACCTCGTCCAAAACGCACAGGTTTCAGCCACAAGGGGCTAAGGTTTGGGCGAGTCGTCCGGCATGATGGCGCCCGCCTTCACCCATTGCTCGACCACCGCAACATCCCCATCCGACACCTTCGGTCGCGGCGGCGGCGGCATCGGCATCGGGTCGTCCGCCGGCCCTTCGTGCCGCATCAGCATGACCAGCAACGACTTAGCAGGGTCCCCCGGAACCAGCGTAACCCCATCCTTGCCGCCCTTCAGCATGCCCGCCTTGGTCGCCATGTTGAACCCACCCCGGTGATTCATCCCGCCATGGCACGAGTAGCAGTTCTTCGAAAGAATCGGCACCACCCGCTCCGTATAAAACGCCGCCGACCCGGCGTTTTCCTCTGCCCCAACCGGCTTCGCAGCCCTTTCCCACATCGTCACGAAACCCAGCCCTGTCAACAAGATACCGGCCGTCAACCAACCGCGCATAGCATACCCCTACCGCTTAAGTATAGCCGTTCTCGTACCCCTTCGTACCCCCTTCGATACTTGCCGCGCCCCCATCCTTGTCAATAGTCTGGGCTTGCTCTGGTGGTCTTCGCGACGCCTCCTACAACCCACCCCATGCCTCACCTGGCTCCCCTTGCGCTTCTTCTTGCCCTTGGTACCCCCTTGCTCGCCTCGTCGCATGTCGTTCATGCGAAACAGGTTAGCTCCCACACGCTTCGTCACCACGCCTCCGCGCCAGCGGCTGCAGCTCACCACCACGCCCGCTCCGGCGATCTCCTCAAAGCGTCATCCGCCCACCATCGCGGCAACCGCCAGGTCACTCAGCCAGCCTCGTTCACGCCCGGTCGACACCAGCGCCACGCACGTCTGGCAAGCGCGCGCAGTGACCGTTCCGAGCGCTCTCCGCGCCGTACCGCACGCCTGCAACTTGCTGTAATGAAACCTCTTCCCGTCGTTTCTGTGCTGCGTGCCACCACCGTCCGCCCACGTCTTCTCGACCTTCCAGACTCGGTGAGCGAACCGGTTATCCTCCCCCAGCGCTACGATCCGCGCGGGCGTCTCATGGTTCCCGCCGCGCTTGTGGGATCGCACGCCATCCTGCTGCACCAGAACGAGATGGCAGATCAGGATGGTCTTGGTCGCGTCCAGAACGACCCTGATCTTGACTCCATGCGGGCCCACGGCATGCTTGTTCCTCTTCCGGTCAGCTCAGCCTTGGGCGTTGACGATCGCCTGCCGGTGAACCGCCGTTACAGCCGACCCTGGACGGCCAGCTTTCTCAACGACTTAGCCCGCGCTCACTACGCCCACTTCCACTCTCCCCTGCAGGTAAACTCCGCCGTCAGGACGGTTGAATTCCAGCAACACCTGATGCACATCAACGGCAACGCCGCCCCTGCAGACGGTGACACTGCCTCTCCACACCTGACCGGCCAGGCCATCGACCTGGCCAAACGTGGCATGCCCCTGGCCGAGATCGCATGGATGCGCGGCTACCTGCTCCCCCTCATTGAGTCGGGCAAGATCGACGTGGAAGAGGAGTTCCAGCAGTCCTGCTTTCACATCAGCGTTTACCGCAGATATTCGCCTGCCTCTGCCGACCAGGACAGGGTAGCCTCACATGGCGGAACTACCGCACTGGCCAGCGTTCTACGGTAGACAGGCTCCCCCCACACTCTCGCGCGGCGACGTTCCACAACGAAGCATGCCTTCTCTCGGGAGGCTCGGAGCCGCGCTGGCAGATAGCTTGCCCAGCACTGCCATAAGAGCCACTAACCACTTAATCGAGCGTGGTGCTGGACAGCGGTCTATGCGGTGCCTTAATGTCCAACGGCAGGGCTACTGCTTCGGCAGACGCATTCTGAAAGCGAGATACTATCGACCATGCTCAATCGCAGAAGTTTTCTTAGATCTTCGGCTACCACAGCGCTTACGGCTGCCGCCGCTACTCATCTTCAACCGCTGTTCGGTCAGGCTGCAACGGCGCCCCGATCTCCGAATGACATGGTTAATCTCGCGCTGATTGGCGCCGGCATTCAGGGTCAAAGCGACACGCGGTATGCGCTGCAGACGCCGGGGGTGAAGCTGGTTGCCGTTGCAGACTGCTATGACGGCCGTCTGGCACATGCCAAGGAGATGTGGGGCTCTGACATCTTTACGACACGCGACTACCGTGAGATCCTCGCCCGCAAAGACGTGGACGCCGTCCTGATCGCCACACCAGATCACTGGCACAAGCAGGCTGCCGTGGACGCCATGCATGCTGGCAAGGACGTGTATCTCGAGAAGCCGATGATCCACATCTACTCCGACGGACCGGCGATTATTGATGCTGCGCGGTCAACCAATCGAATCCTCCAGGTTGGCAGCCAGCGCGTGAGTTCGGTTGTCTATGCCAAGGCCAAGGAGTTACTGGCAGCCGGCACGATTGGGAAGCTGAATATGGTCACCGCCCGGTGGGACCGCAACTCGTCCATCGGCGCCTGGAATTACACGGTTCCGCTGGACGCCTCTACCGAGACCTGCGACTGGCCGCGTTTTCAGGGCTCTGCGCCGAAGATGGCGTGGAATGCGGAACGCTTCTTTCAGTGGCGCAAGTGGAAGGACTACGGTTCGGGCGTCGCTGGCGATCTGTTTGTGCATCTCTTCAGCGGAACGCACTTCATCACGGGCGCGAAGGGGCCGACCCGCGCGATGGCCACTGGCGGCTTGCGCTTCTGGAAGGATGGCCGTGATGCCTACGATGTTCTGCTCGCGCAGTTTGATTATCCTGAAGGCTTCAATCTCAGCCTGCATGTGAACTTCGTCGACGGTGGCGATGAGAGTGAAGGTTTCCTGTTTACCGGCTCTGAGGGCTTGATGGAGATTGCCGGCAACACGGTGACGGTGACGCGGACACCCCTTGCTACCGAGCCCGGCTACACCGTCTCCACCTTTGCTGAAGCCATGCAGAAGCAGACCCTCGATGCCTACCGGCAGAAATACCCGGTGAAGCATAACGAAGGACCGCCAGTGCAGGAGCAGCAGAAGTTCGTCGCGCCTGCCGGGTACGTCGACAGCTACGACCACTTCAAGAACTTCTTCAGTGCGGTTCGCAGCCGTCAGCCGGTTGTTGAAGACGCGACCTTCGGGTTCCGGGCTGCCGGTGCCGCGCTGCTCAGCAACCTGAGCGTAGAAAAGGATGCCATTGTCCATTGGAATCCTGAAACCATGAAGATTGTTTAGCGCATTTCGCTCGGAGATCCTGATGAAGATTCCCCTGAAGTATGCTGCCGTGCTGCTCACGTTGCCTGTCTCTTATCTGTCCGGACTGGCTCAGGATCCCGCACACGCTACGGAGTTCCGCAAGCCACAGCCGGGCAACGGTCCGGGCGGAGAGTCTCGCGTTGCGTTCCTGTCGCATCGACTCGGCAGCGACCACGCAGAAGGAATTTCGCTGCTTGACATGGATGGAGATGGTTTTCAGGATCTGCTGAGCGGCGCGTACTGGTATCAAAATCCAGGTGCCTCCGGAGGTGAGTGGAAGCAGCATCAGTTCCGCACGGTGGGAACGCACAAGGAGTTTGTCTCCGATTGCGGAGAGTGGATCGTCGATGTCGACCACGACGGTCTGCCGGATCTCGTGACTACAGGTTGGATCCAGAACGGCTTGTGGTGGTACAAGAATCCGGGGCCAAAGGCAACGGCGGCTGGCACCATGTGGAAGGCTGAGAAGATCACGGACAGCTTCGACACCGAAGGCGGCGCGTTCGCTGATATCAACGGAGACGGCAAGCCGGACGTTGCACTCGCTCACTACAACCATTCCGGGGTCCTCTGGGTGGACTTCAGCAAAGACAAGCCGCGGGTGCACCATCTCGGTGGAAGTGCGGAAGATGGGCATGGCATCGGCGTGGCGGACATCAACGGCGATGGTAAACCTGACGTCCTGACGCCTCACGGCTGGTTTCAGCAGATCGACGGGGACAGCGACAAGTGGCAATGGCACGGGGACTGGGATCTCGGGGATACCGGTTTCCCGATCCTCGGGTACGACGTGAATCATGACGGCAGGCTCGATCTTATCTATGGCCAGGGACATGGCTATGGGCTCTACTGGCTGGAACAGGGTGGGCCGAAGGATCATCCCACGTGGATTCGGCACACGATTGATGAATCCTTCTCTCAATCCCATGCTCTTGCGCTGGTCGACATCGATGGCGACAGCGTGCCTGAGTTGATCACCGGCAAGCGGTATCGCGGCCACGGCGGAGATGATCCCGGGTCGTACGATCCGGTGGTGGTGTACGCGTACAAGCTCCCGACAAGCGCCCAGTTTGGGCATGGAAAGCAGAAGCCGGCAAGCAAGGCAAGCGGTCCGGCAGGAAGCATGCAGATTGCCGACAGCGCCTCCGACCCTGTCTTTACACGGTTTGCACTATCCGTGAATGGGACAGCCAGTGCAGGAACGCAGTTTGTCTCGGCCGACCTGGATCATGACGGGGACATGGACATTGCCAGCGCAGGAAAGCTGGGCGTTCATGTGCTTGAGAATCTGAAGATCGACAAGATGCCGAAGCCTGTCCGCGAGAGCATCCAGCCACTTAATCGCACCTGGCCGTTCCCTGGCGAGGGCAAAGAGGTTGAGCAAGAGGACGGACCCAAGCCGTAAGGCACGATTGGGGTTGCGGTGAATTTCTGGAGTGAAGCACCCGCGACCCGGCGCCGGTGCTTCACTCCTTTGCCGTTTGGGCTCGAGTTGCCTTCGGCTTCCGGGCCGACTGGGGCATCCGCTCCACTTACATCGCACGATTCCGTAAGCGACTGAGCTGCCTACCTGAGATTGCCTTGGAAATTGCTTTGCCGGTTGCGCGGGAGCTGCCGACACCGATTCCCTGACCTAGGAGTGAGAACAGGTGGGAGAGTGGGAGCAATCGCCTCAATGCCTGTCTTTGAACAGCAGGACTCGGGCGGGGTGGTACGCCTTCTTCATAGAGAAATGCGGACAGAAGCAGCAAGGCCGAACCGCAATTTGCGGACGGCCTCGGACTGCTCATAAAGGTGAATCGGTTGGGACTGAGGGGTTTCGGGGCCGCTGTGTCGCGGCCCCGGCGGAAAGAGCGACGAGCTAGAAGGTTAGTCTGCCGCTGATCTGACCCTGTCTTTGCGTGTTCTGCTGTCCAGCCTGAACAAAGCCGAAGTTTGTGGTGTTGTTTACGTTGTTTCCGAAGCCGACGCCTTGCGTATTGCCGTTGTTATTCACGTTCTCAAAGCGCGTGCGGTTGAGGAGGTTGAAGTAATTCATCTCGAGAATGAAGTTGACGTGCTCCCCGAAGGCGAACTTCTTTGAGGCCTTTAGATCCTCATCGTAGTTCCCTGGATTGCGCAGCGTGGTGTAATTGCGAACTCCGTTTCCAAGCACGTAGTAGCTAGCCTGGGTGGAGTCCTGCGGCGTGGAGGCGAATGCGGCAGTGGTAAAGACTGGTCGCGTACTCTGGCTTCCGTTCCGTGTCAGACCGAGATTCTTGTAGTTCGTTGAACTGATCTTTGCTCCCGAAACCACGTTCGGTCGGTTGAAGCAACCCGAGCAACCAAGGGGGTTGCCGTTTTCGCCTACTGTAAACGGCTGGCCGGTCTGGTAAGAGAGGATGAAGCCGAGTTGGATGCCGCCGATAATCTGGCCGGTAACGCCGTGGTTGTTGAGGAAGTGCTTACCCGGACCGATGGGCAGCTCATACGTACCGCTGACCTTGGCATTGTTCAGCTCATCGCTGCCGCTGACGGTGTACTCCGCTTTCTGGTTGTACTTGTTCTCTGGCAGCGACGCGAAGGTGGTGAAGGCGCTATCGACATTGGCGATGGTTCTCGACAGCGTATAGGAGGTGAGGAAGGAGAGACCATCCGAGAAGCGTTTCTCCAAGCTCATCTGCAAGCCGTTGTACTTAGCCGCGCCGCTCAGGTCGAAGTTGTTATAGACGTTCGAGTACTGGGGGAACGGTGAGAGGGCATGCGCGAGCGTTGAGGACCCACTTAGATCATTGGCGAAGTTCGCGTACGGAGCAGTGAAGCCTGCTGCCGCGAGCTGCGCGGCCTGAGCCGGCTGGTTGAACTGCAATGCGAGAAGCGGACCATTGGACAGAATGGACGGGTTTGGCTGGCTGATCGGATTCAGCTGACCGTCAAGATGCACGGCCCGATTGCCGATGTAGGCGACCTGGAGGAAGGTGTTCCACGGCAGCTGATGCTGCACGTTGAAGTTCCACTGCTGCAGGTAGGGCGGGCGACCGCTGTCGCTTGGGCTGAAGGCACGGATGGTCGTGCCGATGCCGAGCGAGGGGCTGACAACACCGCCGGGGGGCGAGGGTAGTGGGCGCGTATCCCACGAGCCATACGAGGGGACGTTGGTGCCGGTGCTGTTGCTGTTGAACGAGCCCTGCAGCAGGTTGCCGTAGCTGGTGGCCACCTTGCTTGTGCCGTACTCATACGCGCCACCGTTCAGGTAGGCGAGATTGTAACCAGCCTGGATGACGGTCTTGCTGTTGATGGCGTAGGCGAAGCCGAGCCGGGGACCAAAATTGCGCATGTGGATATCAGCCCGCGTGATACCGGAGGTTGGACCGAACTGCGTAGCGACACCGGGCAGGTTGCCGGCCGCCGAGTTAGCGCCGGTCTGGTCCAGGAAGACGATCTGGTTCTTCTTCTCGACGAAGGGAAGCATGATGTCCCAGCGGAGACCTACGTTGAGAGTGAGTTTGGGTGAGACCTTGATATCGTCCTGGATGTAGGGAGCAACCAGCAGGTTCCGCAGGCTAAGCTCATTGGCGAAGATGCGATCTGCGCTGTCGACCTGACCGAGCAGGAAGCTGGCAAAAGCGCTACCGGTGGTCCCGAGGTTAGACGGGTCAGCGGTGGTGCGCTGACTGAAGTTGAACTGGCCACCACAGGCCTGGCACTCGTTATCGTCCTGGTAGCTGCGCCGCACCTCACCGCCGATGTTGAAGGTGTTGCGGCCCTTGGTCCAAAGCCAGTTATTCACCGCGGCGATACCGAGTTTCCGGTTGATGGACTGCGTCCAGCCGCTGGAGGTTCCCCAGGAAGTGGGCTGGTTCGATCCGTCAAATTGAACATTGGGAAAGATATCGCTGATAGGGTTGGCGACAACTCCGGTAAAATTCTGGCCGCGCAATACGTTGAACTGGTTGTTGATCTCCCCGATCCAGGAGGCGCCGGCGGTCATGACCAGCTTGGGCGTGACGGCGTTGGTGTAGTTGAGCAGGAAGACCGAGCCCAGGGCTGGATTGTTCTTCGCGCTCTGGAGGGGGTTATCGATTCCGACAATTGGCGCATTATCAAAGCCGGTGGAGGTGAAGGAATTTCGCCACTCCGCGTAGTGGATGGACTGCTTCGCAGTGATGTTGTGGTCGATCGTGAAGCCGAAGTTGTGATCCACATTCGGAAAGGCATTCGGAACGAAGTTCTTGTTTGAGTTGACACCGGATCGATCGGGGTCGGGGATGTTCGGCAGGATGCTGGTGGAAAGAGAGCTGAAGCGCGCTTGCGGAATAATGTTTCCCGGGAAGGGTAGACCGGTCTGCGGGTCATAGATCGGGATTAACTTTCCATTGCTATCGACGAAGTCTGAGAAGTTCCCGGTCTTTTCAAGCGCCGTGGGTACGGTGCCGATGTTGGTGTTGGTGTTAGCCTGCTTCGCGAAGTCGAGTGAGAACTGGAAGAAGGTGCGGTCCTTACCGTTGTAGAGGTGCGGGATGATGACCGGACCGGCGATGGTGAAGCCGTAGTTATTCTGGCGATCGATCGGCGTGGTGGAGTTGAAGAAGCCGCGCGCATCGAAGAACTCGTTGCGGTTGATGTAGAAGGCATCGCCATGAAGGGAGTTGGTGCCAGAGGAGGTCTGGTAGGTGACGGCTCCCTGGGCGAGACCGTACTGCGCGGAGAAGGTGGAACGCTCTACGCGGAACTGGCTGACGAGCTCAAACGGCGGGTTGAAGTTGCTCGAGTATCCGGCTGTTTCTGATTGTGGCGCAGGAATGCCGTTGTAGAGGATTTCGGTCTCGAAGTTAACGCCGCCGTTGATCTGGTGGGAGAAGGTGTCGCCCTGCACGCCGGGTGCGAGGAACTGCAGCGTATCGATGGAGCGGCCACGACCGCCGCTGATAGCGACGGGCAATGAGTTAACAACAGCGGGTTCGATGGTGGTGCCGAGCTCAGGCTGCGTGGTGTTGAGGGAGATGAGGGGGCTGGTGACTTCAACGGTAGTGTCGCTGCCACCGGCGCTGAGGGTGATGTCAATGGTGGCCTGGGTGGCGACTTCGACGTTTACCTGGTCCCTGACGGTCTTGCTGAAACCCGGGGAGGTGACGCTCAGGGTGTAACGGCCGGGAGGCAGACCAGTGGCGGTGTACTGGCCGGCGGAGCTGGTCACGACAGTAACGGTCTGCTGAGTGGCGACGTTGACGATACTGACGGACGCACCGGGGATGATGGCGCCGGAGTTGTCGGTGATGGTTCCGGTAAGCCCACTGGACGCCTGAGCGTGGCCAATCGAGGCACCACACGACAGCAGAACCGCCGCGGTGAAGGGAACCAGCGTGTTCCGGCCAAGATTGGGGCTCGGCAGAAGCAGAGCCATCCTTCGAAAAAGCCTTGAAATTTGCATACAACCTCCGAAAACGCGTTGAACGAGAATCCGTTCTCGGCAAATGGTGGAAACGTAACCAGTAAGGGCAGAACGGTAGCTGCTTCTGTGATTGCTTGTCAATGAAAAATAGATTCCGTGGGTTCGCTGCGATGCGAGCCTGTGGCTCGCTGTCAGTACATCACCCAGGGGATGCTCTAACGGTTACTACTCTTGTTCACAACGGATCTTTCGCGCATCCTTCTGCCTTGCGCAAGTGAGAAAGGACGCGGCCGAGCAGACCTCAGCGATCGGCCCGGGAGGCTGGGATACTTTGACCAGGTCAGGTGGAAGACCATGCTGCCGCAAACTGATCAGCCTCCGCCCTTGGCTGCTCCCGGCTTCGGTTTTTTCAGGAGGAACGATAACGGAACACAGAGAGCAATCATCAGCGCGAGATAACGAAAGGTATCGATGTATGCCCAAAGCTGCGCCTGATTGTTCAGATCCGTATTGGTCATCGAGTAGGCACGCAGGCGAGCGACTCTGGGGCCGGCATGGTGAGCCATCTGGCTGGTGCGCTGGGCAATCTCGTTCCGAAAGGCAACGCTTGCCCCAGAGAGCCAGTGCACGTTGTCATTTCTATGCGTCTGCAGGTGACGCAAGGAGAGCGCGTTGGCAGCCGAGATGCCGATGCTGCCGCCGACGTTCCGCAGAAAGTTGAAGATGCCGCTGGCATTGCCGATCTCTGACTCAGGCAATGTGCCGAACGCCGCCGTGGTCAAGGGCACAAACACCATGGAAAGTCCAACGCCGCTCAGCGTGATCGGCCAGAAGAGTGACCACGGCGAGATCTGTAAGGTCATGAAGCCCAGATACAACGTTGACAACGCGAGGATGCCAAACCCACCGGCAACAATCTTTCTCGGATCCATCTTGGACACGAGTGCTCCGACGATCAACGCCGCGGCGAAGGCACCGACGCCGCGCGGGCTGACGGCGAGACCGGATTTATAGGCGTCGTAGCCGAGCGAGCTTTGATAGAAGATCGGGAGAACGGAGGTGAGAGCGTATAGGAGAACGCCCAGCAGGAAGATCAGCAGGCAACCGATGGCGAGGTTGCGATCGCGGAGAGCGCGAAGATTGACCAGCGGATTAGAGCGCAGCAACTCGTAGACCAAAAAGGCGACAAACCCCGCCACCATGATGCCGACTGCCCAACGAATGCGGGCATCGCCAAACCAGTCCTGTTCCTGTCCTTTATCAAGCACATACTGCATGCAGGCGATCCAGAGTCCCAGCAGACCGAGCCCTATGCCGTCGAGTTTGCCTGGATTGGCGTTCTTGATGTACGGCGGGTCCTCGAGAAATTTCCCCAGCATCGCAAGGGCCAGAAGACCGATCGGGATATTGATGTAGAACGCCCATCGCCATGAGATGGCCACCGTGAGATACCCGCCCAGCACTGGTCCGATAACTGGCGCAACGACTACGCCGAGCGCGAAAACACCCAGTGCCTGGCCCTGCTTTTCGGGTGGGAAGCTTTCAATCAGGATGGCCTGCGATAACGGTTGCAGCGCACCGCCAGCCGCGCCCTGGATGATGCGCGCCATCAGGATGAATGGAAGCGAAGGTGAGAGACCGCACAAGAAAGAAGCAATTGTGAAGATCACAATGCAGGTCATGAGGTAGCGCTTCCGACCAAAGCGCTCTGAGAAGTAATTGCTGGCCGGCAGGAAGACCGCGTTCGCGACCAGATAGACGGTCAGAACCCACTCAGCCTCATCGGTGGTCGCGGCGGTGGAGCCTGCAATGTAGGGCACGGCCACGCTGGCGATGGAGGTATCCATGACTTCCATGAACGTCGCCAGCATGACGGAGAAGGCGATAATCCACGGGTTTACCTTTGGCGTCCAGCCGCTGCCGCCGCCACCGGGCATTAGCTCTGCTCTCCTTGACTGGAGGCCACTACTTCACCCAGACCTTCGGCTCGACGGACATGCCTGGCATGAGGCGTTCCGCACCCGGCTGCCCGGGCTTGAAGCGAATGCGGACGGGTAGCCGTTGCACCACCTTCACGTAGTTGCCGGTCGAGTTCTCCGGCGGAAGCAGGCTGTACACCGCGCCTGTTCCTCCCGGCAAGGCCTCCACGTAGCCGTCGAAGTCGAGCGACAGCGCGTCCACATGGATTCGCACCGATTGCCCGGGCCGCATCTTTTGAATTTCGGTCTCCTTGAAGTTGGCTTCCACCCAGATGTCGTTGGTCTGAGTCAATGCAAACATCTCCTGACCGGGCGTCACCTGGGTGTTCATCTCGACGGTCTTGTCGCCGATGATTCCATCCTCGGGTGCATAGATCCGGGTGTACTCGAGATTCAATTCGGCCTGATCCGCCAGCGCTTTCTGTTGCTGGGCGCTCGCCAGGCTTGCCGCGACCGTAGCCTTCTGGATGGCGATCTGGCGCGGCAGATTCGCTTTAGCCTGGTTGAGCTGCTCCTGCGCCTGCCTCAACGAGGCGACCGCCTGGGCTACCTGCTTGGCGGCGGCGTCCGCCGTCTCACGACGAGAGACGACAACGGCTGCATCAGCGCGCTCCGTGGTGGCCTGCTGGTCGTAGGTCTCGCGCGAGACCTCCTCCTTCACCACAAGCTGGCGATAGCGTTCTTCCTCGCGCGCCGCGTTCGCCTCATTCGCTTCAGCCTGTTTCAAATCGGCCTCCGCGGATCGTTGCTTCTCCTGCGTTGCGAACACGTTTGCTTGCGAGCTGAGAACATTTTGTTCCGAAACGCTGACCTGAGTCCCCTGGCTGGTCGTCGTAATCGAGATGTTCGGACGCTGAACCAGCACGTTTGCCTGAGCCTGCCGCAGCTGCGCCGCGGACTGCTCCCTGGCGACCTGGTTATCCCGCGGATCCAGCTCCACCAGCAACTGCCCCTTCTTGACGCGATAGGTATTTTCGACGTACACCGCTGCAACAAAACCATTGATGCGCGCGCTGATTGGGTCCGTGTGGCCCTGGACAAACGCATCATCCGTGTTCTCATAGCTGCCCAGATACAGGATGAGCCAGATGCCCGCGATCACAAGAAGAATGACTCCGATCCCGATGGCTACTGTCCAGATCGGGTTCGCCTTGATCCAGCCAAGGACCCGATCTTTGAGGGGTGGCTTCTTTTCCTTTGCGTCCTTGTCCTCGCCTTCCTGCTTCTTATCGCCCTCCTCTTTCGTGTCATCCTTGCCTTTGTCGTCGCCGCCTTCCTTTTTGTCGCCTCCCCCGTCCTCCTGCTTTGCTTGGTCCTGCTTCTGACGCAGGTTGTCGAGCTCCGCGCGCAGCCGCGATTGCTCGTCATACAGCATGCGCAGCGCGAGATCGTGGTGCGCTGCTCCGGCAACGGGCTCATCGGTGAGAGGTGTTTGCGGACTGTCGGCCATAGATCATTTCCTCAGCAGTTGCGGTAGTGTCTGTTCGGCGTTGCCCATGGCGCGCGCGAGTGAGATCTTCGCAAGGTTGTGTTCAAAGACAGCGGTGATGAGATCGTTGTCAGCCTGCACGACGGTCTGCTCTGCCTGGACCAGCTCCACACTGTCGGCAACCCCGGCTGCAAACCGGTCACGCGACTGCTCGAGACTGTCATGGGAGAGCGCGACGTTGCTCTGCGCCACGCCCACCTGGTCTGCGGCCGAGTTCAGATTGATAAAGGCCTGGCGAACGTCCTGGTCCACCTGTCCGCGCGCATTCTCAAACTCTGCCTTGCGCTGCTGCACGGAGGCCTGAGCCTGCTGAATCTCCCCGTGAATGCGACCCCCCTCATAGAGGGGAATGGTCACGGTGCCGGCGACCTGGTACACGCCGGTGGAATGATTGGACGGGGTCACGCCTGCCCCGCCGAAGCTCCCCTGGACGGTCACCTGCGGCACCCGCTCCGCATGAGCGGCCTTCAGCCCCTCTTCCGCGGCGCGCACGCCTGCTGATGCGGCAAGCAGGTCCGGACGCGTCTGGAAGGCACGCTGCAGCGCGCTCTCAACCGTCAGGTCGGCCAGCGGGCTGAAGCGGTACTCGTCGGCCGTGTTAAACACCTGCCCCAGCGGGAGACCGATGATGCGTGCCAGCTGCAGCTTCTCGGAATCCCGATCTCCCTGAAGCGACCGCAGACGCTGCTGGTCGGTCTGCAGCTGCACCTGCGCCCGTTCCGCGTCAACGCGCGCCGCAAGCCCGGCATGGAACCGGTCTGTCGCCTGCCGGGAGACGGCGCGCGAGCTGTCTACCTGCGCCAGTGCCGCCGTGATCCGCGACTGCGTCGCTACTACCTGCAGGTACGATCCGCCAACTGCCAGCACAACCAGATCGCGCGCGTTGCGCGCCGATTGCAAGCTGGCTTTCAGATTTTCGCTGGCACCATGAAGGTTGTTGATCCGCACCAGATCGAAGACGGATTGATTGAGAACTGCCGCACGGCCATCGATGTAATTAAACTTCACCGCTGTCGGGATGGGAAATCCTGGAAAGTTCACACCGAGCGTACGCAGGTTCTCGCGCTCGAAGACCTCACTGGCGGCGGCGTTGACTGTAGGCAGAAGACCGCTCCTCGCCACAGTTTGCTGACCCTTTGCCTGCAGGACGGCAGAACTCTGTGAGAGCGCGCCGAGATTGTTCCGCAGACCGCGCTTCAGCGCCTCTTCCAGCGTGAGAGACAAGACCTCGTTCGAAGCTGTACCGCTGGCTGCGCTGCCGCTGTACGGCTGCTGCACCGTGACGGAGCTGTTGATGGTGTTGACGCTGTTTCCGCCGCCCGCGTTCGTTGTGCCCTGTGTCGCGGCGACGCCACCGCTCGCCGGAGTCTGTCCGGAGATCGGGATCGGGGTTGCGGAGGTCGGTCCGGTCACCATCTGATCGGGAGACTGCGCCCGGAGCGCACCAGGCAAGGAAAGAAACAGGCCGCACAGGATGAACACGACCCTTGCGGCAGTGCAGGACGGTCGCGCCGAAAGGCACCCTTCCCTCGTTCGTCCGTAGGTGAAGACTGGGCTCACAGGAATCCACAGCGATGCAGGATTGGCCGTCTCTCAAGCGTTTTCGCTGAAGGCTTGCAGTGGACAAAGGCGTACAGGCACGTGAGCCAAGAGCGAGCCTGAGCAGCGTAAACGCGCAACAGGAGCAGAGCGAAGAACAGAAGGTGATGGGCAACGTGGTAAGAGTACACGGATATTCCAATCAATCAAAGCCTGCGTCTCTCTGGAGTTGGGTCAGGGCTGCATGGAGAGCGTGGTTTCGCACTCACGGTTCTCCCTTCTTCCCCCTCACTTTGATTCCTCCTGCTCGAGCCAGAAGATAGGCCGGTACGGGAGACGAGCTTACTTGCCGATGCAGAAGGTAGAAAAGATAAGGTTCAGCACGTCGTCTGTGGTCGTTGTTCCCGTGAGCGTATCAAGGGCGTTCAAGGCCGCGTAGAGATCCAGCAGGACCATCTCCTGGGGTATGCGGTCCGCGAGCGCGTTGAGCGCGGCCAGCAAGCCCAGCTTCGCTGTCGCGACAGCAGCGTGATGACGCTCCCGGGTGAGAAAAACGGAATCGAGCGCTGCACCGTCGCCTAGCAGAGCCGCATGAATCTTTTCCCGCAGCGACTCCAGTCCCTCGCGTGTTTGAGCAGAGACCGTCACGATGCTCAGTCCTGCCGAGATGCGCAGCAGTTGCTCGGTGCGTCGTGCACGGTCTGCCTCCGTAACCAGATCACACTTGTTGACAGCGAGAAGTACCGGCCGGTCGGCGACTTCCGTCAGAAGTCCGAGATCGTCCGCATCCAGGTCTCTCGTTCCGTCCACAACCAGCAGCACGAGCGCCGCCTCGGCAAGCGTCTCCCGAGATCGGGCGATCCCCAGTGCTTCGATCTCATCACCGGCTTCGCGAATGCCTGCGGTGTCGGTGATTTCAACTGGAATTCCCGCAAAGATGGCTCGCTCGGAGATCACATCCCGTGTCGTGCCCGGCGTTGCGGTCACGATGGCCCGATCCCGGTTAAGCAGTGCATTGAACAGCGACGACTTGCCCGCGTTGGGCCGCCCGATGACTGCGAGCGTGAGCCCTTCCCGAACACTTTTTCCGTAGCGATAGCTCTGTTCCAGAACGGTAAGCGCCGTGATGAGCGCCGTAATTTGCGTCACGATGAGATCGTCAGGCTGAACCTCCAGATCATCCTCCGCAAAGTCGATTCCGGCCTCGAGCGTCGCAATCAGATGCACCAGATCCGACTTCAAGGGACGGACGACACGCGACAGCGCGCCTCCCAGTTGGGAGGAGGCAACACGCGCCTGGTGCAACGTCGTCGCGCTGATCAGATCATGGACTGCTTCCGCTTGTGTGAGATCGATGCGGCCGGACAGAAAAGCTCTTTGTGTAAACTCTCCCGGCTCCGCCAGGCGCGCGCCTTGCTGCACAGCTCCGCGCACCACTGCCTCCAACACCACAGGAGCACCATGCGCCGCAATCTCAAGAACATCCTCGCCGGTATAGCTCTTCGGGCCCGCGAAGAAGGTTGCGACGACTTCGTCCAGAACGGCTGTATCGTTTGTGTCGGGATCCAAAAAGTAGCCGAACTGCGCCTTGTTTGGGGCGAGCTCTTCGCGCAGGCGCAGAAGCTTTCGTCCGATCAGGACGGCGCGACCTCCGGAAAGGCGGACAACGCCGATGCCACCCCGGCCCTGTGGAGTCGCTATCGCAACAATCGTGTCGGACGCGTCGATCACCTCTCTATCTTGCCGCATGGAACGCGCACGCGACGAATCCTGGATTACGCATTATTACGCTCCGTTCTTATGCGGAGCGACGCGCGATCGCCCCGCACATGCTGCAGTACTGCGACGATTCCTGAAGAGGCCGGTAGCAGGCGAGGCAGGTCGGTTCCTCCTTGCCATCAACGGAGGTCCAGCGGGGCGGGCGGCCTGGGACCTCCCGAGGCGCGATGTATCTGGTAGGGGGATACAGGATTACGGTTGGTGGCACACTAAGCGCCCAGACCAGGCACACGAGCCAGCCAACCCCGGTCCATCCTGTAAAGACATTCGTGAACCAGATCGCGGTTGCGCTCGGATGATGCCGGCTACTGGCAACGATCGCCGGTGCGAAGTAGACGAAGAAAGACAACGCGAGAAAGCTCATGACGACTCCCGGTGCGAGCACGCGCCCTTCAGGGGCTCCTGCCTGTACCTACGCGCTAGGACGAACAGGAGTTCCGTTGCTTCAGTGCGGCCTTTTTTTAGGATGACGGAGTGGCTCTCGGCGGGGGTATCTCCCCTGAGGTGTATGTGCCGCCCCGCAGTCCCGCAAGGATCTGGGTCTGAAAGTCATTGGCCGCGCCAGGATTGTTCGGGAGAAAGATGGTGTTGGTTCCGCCGCGTGTTCCGATATCGCGCAGGGTATCGAAGTACTGCGTGAGCAGCACCAGCGCCATGACGTCGTCCGCGGTGGAGCCAGGGACTGTCTCGCGGAAGTGCTCGATGGACGCGCGCAGCCCATCGATGATGGCCTGCCGCTCGGCCGCGATGCCCTTGCCCTGCAGCGCCTTTGACTCCGCTTCGGCTTCTGCCTGCTTCACTTTGAGGATTTTCTCGGCTTCGCCTCGCGCCTGGGCCGCTACCTGTGCGCGCTGCGCTGCGTTGATGTCGTTCATCGCATTCTTCACCTTGATGTCGGGCACAATATCCGTAACCAGAGCGGTGAGAATGTTGAAGCCGAAGCCGGACATAATGCTGTCGAGCTCGACCTTAACGGCGACCGAGATGCCACTCTGCTGCTCGAAGGTTTCGTCGAGAGAGAGCTTGGGGACGTGTCCGAGAATCGAGTTGAAGACGAAGCTTTCAATCTGCTTCTGCGGGGCACTCAACCGATAGAAGGCGTCGTAGATCTTTTCCTCAAGAACCTGGTACTGCACGCTGACGGGAATCTGCACAAAGACGTTGTCACGGGTCTTTGTCTCGACGGAGAAACTCGCCTGCCGTACCTGAAGATCAACGAAGTAAACACGCTCAGCGAAGGGAACAAGCACGTGCAGACCAGGACGCGTGATGCGATCAAACTTGCCGAATCGCTCTACAACACCGGCGGTCGCCGTACGAACGGTATAGAGCGTCTTGAGAATTGTTACAAGAAGGATGACGACAACAACAACCAGCAGACCTACGAATGCAGAGGAAAGCTCCATGCCGGGCGACCTGTCGACGCTTGCTTTTGAGGATACAGCAGGATATTTCCCGGCTTTCGCATCGGGGGGCCCAGGGGTATTTGCCCTGCGGACTACGATAGAGGTATGGGTGCGCACTTCGCTGAGTCGGGTCTTCGCTTTCTTCGAGGCTTGAAACGAACGAACGAACGAGACTGGTTCAATGAGCGAAAACATATCTATGAAGGAGAACTGAAAGAGCCTCTGCTCGCCATCATTCACGAGATTAACGAGGCGTTGCTTCGCTTCGCTCCAGCGCACGTGCGGGCCCCTGAGAAGACGATGATGCGCATCTATCGGGATATTCGTTTTTCAAAGGACAAGCGGCCCTATAAAACGCATGTGAGTGCGTGGTGGGCTCGCGCTGGTTTGGAGAAGACCTCAGGTGGTGGGTTCTACGTTCAGATTTCTGCCGATCAGGTGGAGATTGCCGCAGGAGTATTTATGCCAGAGCGGGATCAGTTGCTGGCCCTCCGCAAGCACCTGGTAAGCCATCACACACGGGTTAGAGCGGCGCTTCACGGCCGGGGGCTCAGAGCAGTCGGGTTGGCGCCGATTGCTGGTCATCCGTTGACGCGACCGCCAAAAGGCTTCGCCGAACCCGGTGAAGCGATGGACCTGCTGCTGTGCCGGGAGTGGGGCGTCACCGGCAGTTTTCCGGTCTCCATGGCCTTGTCATCGACGTTTGGAAGAGAGGTGTCGCGGAGGTTCCAGCGATCCGCACCTCTGGTTGAGCTGCTGAACGAGCCTTTGCTGGTGCGTCCGAAGACCCTCTCCTTCCTTCCATTCGGCCTCTAATAAGGCGTTCGGAAAGATCAAGACCGCGACATGCAGGCGGCCCAGGTGGAGATTGCTTGCGGAGAAAAGGTGCTTAAAACCGAACAAAACCGGTGGAATCGTGAAATTACCCGTGGAAACAGGCCTTTTGCCGTTGACAAAGCGTTTCAGAGAGTCGAAGGTGAATTGCGGTACGGTACTCCGGACCCGCATGAACATTGACGATTCGCTACAAGGCAACGATTTTATGCTGCTTTCCGGGGCAGTTTGCAATCGACAGAGGTAGCGAAGCGCAACCTAATTTCAAGAGAGTACGAAGGAGCAAGATATGGCGAAGGGAATGACAAAGACCGCTCTGGTCCGATCCATGGCAGAGAGTCTCGAACTCACAAACAAACAGTCTGCTGCATTTTTTGACATGCTGGCGCAGACCGCGGTGAAGGAAACGAAGAAGAACGGCGAGTTTACGATCCCTGGTATTGGCAAGCTTGTGAAGGCTGAGCGGAAGGCTCGTCTTGGCCGAAATCCGCAGACGGGCGAGACCATCAAGATAAAGGCGAAGACGGTTGTCAAGTTTCGCGTGGCCAAGGTTGCGAAAGATACGATCGCGCCGGTCAAGAAGTAAGGCTGTTGGTTGGACGATTGCGTTGAAGAGGACCGGATGGGTTGCGGAGGTGCGCAGCTCACCGGTCCTTGCTGCGTCCCCAGCTAGGATCCGAGCTCCGCAGAGGAGTTTGATGGGTCGTCTAAAGCCCTTGGAATGAACGCTCTGGCGATGATGGAAGCGCCCAGCGAGATCAGCACGCCTTTGAGCAGCAGGGTGGAGTTGAAGTTCCAGCCGAGAATGATGAAGCTGATGGCGCAGCCGATGACGAAAACCTCTGAGAAGAGGCCGGTGCGGTAGTCGGCATGGATGGCGGCAGGCGGCACGCGAGGGCGCAGGGCCGGCAGAAAGCGTGGAACGGCAGCGCAGTAGAGGCGGTACGGGTCGCCTAACTTGTTGAGCAGAAAGGGTTCTTCGGCACCGATGAGACGGACCTGGACAAGCGCGATCAGGAGGATGGTGACGATGGCGCCGGTGGGCGGCATGAGCAGGGACAAGGCGAAGGTATTCAGTAACGTGCCTAGATACAACGGGTTACGTACGTAGCGGAAGGGTCCGGCGGCGAGAACGTGAGAGCCGTGCATGCCGCCCGAATGGACGATCGCAGCACCCAGGTAGGAGGCTCCCCAGACTCGCAGGATCGCTCCGAGAGCGGCGGAGATGCAGCCTAAGATCAATAGAATCTGCGAGCTGGCGGTGAAGCTCAGCCATTGCTGGCGGGCTGGAATGGAGGCCAGAAAGAGCCACCAGGTGCTGGAGCCCAGGGTGAATGAGGTGTAGCGCTCCCATGGGGCAAAGAACCCCAGCGCATAGATGAGGCCATGCACCAGATAGCGGAGGCGGTACTCCAAAGGGACGGCTTTCATCATAAAAGGCGCTTTTCGGTCGAGGTTAAGCGGCGTTTCGTCGAGGTTAAGGGCTGTTTGGAGCAGGTTTCGCGCACGTTGTGATGTTAGTGGTTCGGCGAGTCGTCGGTTTGCCCCAGAGCGGCGAGGATGTGATCGAAGTCTTCGAGTTTGGCGTATTCGATGATGACACGACCACGACCTTTGGTGTCTTCGATCCTGACCTTGAGGCCAAGCGAGCGCTGCAGGCGAACTTCGGCTTCGCGGACGTTGGGGTCCTGCGGGGGTGGCTGCCTGTCGGCTTTCCCCTGCTTCTCTTCCGGGTGTAAGAGGCCCTGGATGTAGGACTCCGTCTGGCGGACGGACATGGCAAGGGCGCGCACCTTCTGCGCGGCGCCGAGAATGGCCTCGGGGGACTCCAGCGCGAGCAGGGTGCGGGCGTGGCCGAAGGAGAGCTCGCCGGCTTCGACAGAGAGCTGCACGGGCTCGGGCAGGCGGAGGAGGCGGAGGAAGTTGGCGACCGAGGCACGCTCCTTGCCGGTGCGCTGAGCCATCTGCTCCTGAGTCATCTTGAACTCGTGGCTGAGGCGATGGTAGGCGCGGGCCTGCTCCATGGGATTGAGATCGGCGCGCTGGAGGTTTTCGACGATGGTCATCTCCATGGTCTGCTCGTCGGAGGCGGGACGAACGATGGCGGGGATGGTGGGCTTGCCGGCGTTGCGGCTGGCGAGGAGACGGCGCTCGCCGGTGATGAGCTGGTATCGGCCGCCCGCGATGGGGCGGACGACGATGGGCTGAATGACGCCGGAGGCGGTGATGGAGGCGGTGAGCTCGGCGAGCTGCGCTTCGTCGAAGCGGGTACGCGTCTGAAAGGGGTTGCGGTCGATGTCGCCGACGGGGATCTCGAGCGGCTGGCCATTGGGTACTGGGGACGGCTCGGCGGGTTTGGGGTCGGGCGCAGGGCGGGAGGGGAGGAGGGCTTCGAGGCCGCGGCCGAGGGCTTTTCGTTTATCAGGGGTGGGGGGCATGGTGGTGGTCCTTGTGGAAGGTGAATGAGGTCATGAGCGCGTCACTTCGCTCCGGGGATGAAAGGCGAGATGCAAGCAGTCTTCCGCTGCGCTCAGCCTGACAGGTGTAGGTGGGAGAGGCGCGTCCCTCCACTTCTGGGGGGTGGCAGGCTGTGGGGTAGCTCTGTCATTTGTTGTAGGGCCAGAGGCGGATCCGCTTTGCGGGTTTTGCGGCGGCTTCGGCGGCCTGCTGTCTGGCGGCTTCGGTGCGGCGTTTGGCGCCGGGGCTTTCAATCTGGTTGCGCTTGAGGAGCTCGGCGGCAAGATCGTTATAGGCTTCGGCTCCGCGCGATCGGGGATCGTAGACGGAGACGGGCTGGCCGTGGCTGGGGGCTTCGGCGAGGCGGATATTGCGGGGAATGGTGGTGGTGAAGAGTTTTTCCTTGAAGAACTCGCGCAGGTTGGCAGCGACCTGCTGGGAGAGGTTGGTGCGGTCATCGACCATGGTGAGGACAACGCCTTCAAGGCCGAGGGTGGGATTGAAGGCCTGGGCGACGCGGTCGAGGGTGCTGACGAGCTCGGAGATGCCTTCAAGGGCAAAGTACTCGGACTGCATGGGGACGAGCAGACCATCGGCGGCGACGAGGGCGTTGAGGGTGAGCAGATCGAGGGCAGGTGGGCAATCGAGCAAGATGAAGGGATAGATCGCGCGGACGGGGGCGAGAGCATCGCGGAGGCGGAACTCGCGCCGGTCCTGGCTGACGAGCTCGAGGTTGGCGCCGATCAGGTTTTTGCTGCCGGGAACGAGGGATAGGTTTTCTACCGCGGTGGGAAGGATGGTGTCGGCGATGGTGGCCTGGCCGAGCAGGAGGTCATAGATGCTGGTGCGGCCGGCGGTGTGTTTGAGGCCCAGACCTCCGGTGGTGTTGGCCTGGGGATCCATATCGACGAGGAGGATGGGCAGGCCGTCGAGGGCGAGAGCGGCGGCGAGGTTGATGGCGGTGGTGGTTTTGCCGACGCCGCCTTTCTGGTTGACGATGGCGAGGACGCGGCCGGGAGGGAGGGCGGTGCTGGCGGGCTTTGGGGAGGCGAGTGCGGTGGGTGTGGTCATGTTGGGACGTCAGTGAAGGGTAGCGGCTCTGCGGGGAGAGGGCAAGGCGGCAGGCATTAATAGGATTTAATCTGCACATGTTCCACGTGGAACAGATGGAGGGGCGAGCTCAATGTTCCACGTGGAACTACTGCAGCGTAAGCAGGATGCCGTCCGAGGTTTGTGGGATGGGTATGTGGCTGCCGAGTTCAGGATTGCCAGCATCACGCTTTGAGGTGAGGATGAGCCTGATCGTTCCGAGTCGATCGGCCACATGTCGGGCGAGGGCCATGTTGTCGACTGCGCGCAGGGTGACGACGTCGAAGCGCTGCTTGCCAACAAGGTCTTCGGCACGGCCCGCGTGGACCTGCGTGGAGAGGGCCAGCGATCGGATGACCTCGCGAAGGAAAGCGGCTTTCTTCCCTTGGGACTCGGCGAGGGTGACGGTGAGGTCGGGGCGGAGCAGATGGAGGGGAAGGCCGGGAAAGCCGGCGCCTGAGCCCAGATCGAGCACGGTATGGATGTCTGGGGGGAGATGCGTCGCGAGGAAGAGGCTTTCGCCGAAGTGGCGGGAGACGATGGTCTCCGGATCGCGGATAGCAGTCAGATTGGTGCGGGCGTTCCACTTCAGAAGGAGGTCAAGGTAGTGGCTCAGCTGGAGAAACAGGGCGGCGGGGAGGGGGAATGGCGCCGCCTCTAGAAAAGGCCGCAGCAGATGCGAGATGCGATCGAGCGATAAAGCAGGCATGCGGGATCAGGATACAGTCGCCGATTGCCGCTTGATGAAGGAGAGACGCGACAAGCGGGGCGGGGCGGCTTAGACGGCGCATCTATCGGTGCAGAGGATGATCCTGATGGCGGAGCGAAGTGTGTGGAAGGGTATGGCGGTCGGAGTGGTGAGTGGAGTTGCGGCGTCGTGGTTGATGCTGCGGTTCAGCGAAGGGCCGGGGAGCCGATGGCTGGAGGCGGGGAAGACGGAGACGGATCGCGAGACGGAACGCGCGCGGCAAGAGCGGGATGGGCCGGATAACCCGGAGAGCGTGACGATGCAGGCAGCGGATGTGTTCGCGTCGCATGCGCCAGGGGGGCGACACCTGAGCCTGCAGGAGCGCAAAAAGGGCGGGACAGCGGTGCACTACGGGTTTGGCGCCGCGATGGGAGCCTTCTATGGTGCGACTGCGGAGTTTGCGCCGGTGATTGGCGCCGGCGTCGGGGTACCCTTTGGAACGCTGCTGTGGTCCGGCACGGACCTGCTGGCGATTCCTGCGGTTGGTTTTGCGAAGTGGCCGACGGATGAGCCGGCGGCGGCGCATGCAACGCACTGGGCGGCGCACGTGCTGTATGCCGTAACCATGGAGGGGTTGCGACGGGTGGGTCGGCGGATCTGGTAGGGGCTAACGACCAGCCTGGGAGACGAGGTGGCTGAAGAGAGCGCGGGAGGTGGGGCTAGAGGCGACGGAGCGTTCAGGATGCCACTGTACGGCGAGAAGGCGGAGGCCGGTGGAGGGGTCGGCTTCAACGGCTTCGATGACGGCGTCCTGCGGGCAGCGGGCGGTGATGCGCAGGCCGGCACCGGGGATGGCGATGGCCTGGTGGTGGGAGGAGTTGATGGGCAGGCGCGGGTTGTGGTCGCGTAGGGGGGCTTCGCCGGGGGAGAGAAGCGTGGCGAGGAGGGAGTCAGGCGCTATGGCGGCGGTGTGGGCGACGGCGATGGATGGGCCGGCGGGGTGGTTGACCGGCAGGATGCTGAGGTCCTGATGGAGGGTGCCGCCGCGCCAGGTATTGATGGACTGAAGGCCGAAGCAGATGCCGAGGATGGGTTTGTCGTGGATCCGGGCGTCTTCAAGGAGGAGGAAGTCAGCGGCTTCGCGGGGGGGGTCGGCAGAGGCCGTGGCAGGGTCAGCAGACTGGCCATAGCGGGTAGGGTCGATGTCGGCGGGGGAGCCGGGGAGGAGGATGGCGGCGCAGGTCTCGGCTAGGGCCTGCTGCTCAGCACGGGAGGCGGTGAGGGGGAGTTCGACGGGGGTCCCGCCGGCCTGCTCGATGGCGGCGAGATAGGCGGGGAGATTGCGGCTGTTGTAGTCGAGGTCGGTGCTGGTGGGGGTGGGGATGGCGATGCGGGGGGTCATGGCTGAGGTGATGATACGTGCGCGGGCTCGAGGTTTCAGGGGAGGTGGGCGGTGTGGTGGAGGTAGGTCCGGGTGATGGTGTCGAAGACCTGCTGGGTGAGGGCTTCGGCGTCGCGGGTGGTGAGGCCGAGGGTGGGGATGGGGTCGCCGAGGATCAGGAGGAGCGGGCGGGGGCGGAGGGTGTAGGTGTGGATGGGGAGGAGTTGCCAGGTGCCGACGAGGGTGACGGGGATGAGCGGGACCTGGGCCTTGATGGACATGACGGCGGCTCCGGAGAGAAAAGGGCCGGTCTGGCCGGAGGCGGCGCGGCCACCTTCGGGGAAGAGGACGATGGGCATGCCGGCTTTGAGAGCGGCGACCGCGAGGCCGAGGGAGCCGACGGAGGAGCGGGCGGTGGACTGGTCGACGGGGACCTGGCCGGAGCGGTGGAGATGCCAGCCGATGAAGGGGATCTTCCAGAGGGATTGCTTGGCAAGGATGCGGAACTGGAAGGGGAGGTGGGCGAAGAGGACGGGGGTGTCCATGTAGGAGAGATGGTTGGAGGCGAAGACGGCGGGGCCGGTGGGGAGCTTGTCGGCGCCGAGGACGGTGACGGGGGAGAAGGTGACGCGGAGGAGGGTGCGGGCCCAAGCGCGGGCGATGGCGTGCTGCTGGCGACCGGAGGTATCCCAGAGGGAGGTGAGGAGGGAGGCGCAGCCGAAGAGGGTGGTGCAGAGGGCGATGAGGGGGTCGAAGACGCACCAGGTGAGGGCGCGGAGGGCTGGGCTCGGGGTGGGGGGGTAGGGCGGGACGGCTGCGGGCTGCTGCACCGGGAATGAAGCAGGTTCCTCCACTTCGCGATGCTCCGGTCGGGATGACAGGTCGTGTAGGGGCGTCATGCGTGGGGAACCAGGTGGTGGCGGAGTTCGCCGACGAGGTAGACGGAGCCGGTGGCGAGGATGAGGCCGCCGGGCGGGGTGATGGCCTGGGCCTGGGTGAGGGCGGCGTGGAGGTGGGGGGCGGCGTGCGCGGGGATGTCGAGGCGGTGGGCCTGGGCGAGGAGGTCGTCGACGTGGGC
>CAXTCB010000030.1:0-26876 GCA_964242875.1 uncultured Acidobacteriaceae bacterium | reverse complement strand
GAGAATGCGGTGGTGGACTTCAAGTACTCGGACTCGCCGCGGGTGACGTGGTGGTTTGACCATCACCTGAGTGCGTTTCTGACATCGGAGGATGAGGCGGAGTTTGAGCGGTACGAGGAGCAGGCGCGGCTGAGCGAGGCGCGGCAGCAGAAGTTTTTCGATCCGAATTTTATTTCGTGCACGGGCTTTATCGCTAAGGTGGCGAAGGAACGGTTCGGGATGGATGTGGCGCCGCTTGCGGAGTTGATTCACTGGGCGAACATCGTGGATGGGGCGAGGTACGAGAGCGCGGCGGCGGCAGTGGGGATGGGCGAGCCGGCGATGCAGCTGACGCTGGTGATCGAGAGCTCGGACGATGCGACGCTGATTCCGAAGCTGATTCCGCTGCTGACGGAGATGCCGCTGGGCGAGATTGTGCAGCAGGAGTTTGTGCAGACGCAGCTGGAGCCGCTGCTGGCGAAGCACCGGGCGCAGATAGAGCTGCTGCGGGAGCGGGCGCGGGTGGAGCGCGGGGTGCTGACGTTCGACATCACGGATCAGCCGAGCGAGGGCTACAACAAGTTCATTCCGTACTATCTGCATCCGGAGGCGACGTACACGGTGGGGCTGTCGAAGTCGAGCTACCGGGTGAAGATCAGCGTGGGGACCAATCCGTGGACGACGATTCCAGCGCAGGAGTTGGCAAACATCTCCGCGATCTGCGAACGGTACGGCGGTGGGGGGCATGCGCGGGTGGGCGCGATCAGCTTCAAGCCGGAGGATGAAGAGGCGGCGCGTGTGGCTGCGGGGGAGATCCTTGCGGAGCTGCGGGGTGGTGGGGAGGCGGGCGGTTGATTTGCAGGGTATGCGGGGCAGGCGCGAAGCAGGCCACGACGGGTTGCGGGGTTACATAAAGGCGCGGTTCTGTGGGCGTGGTTTTCGCCGAGGTCTGGTGTGCTGCATGCCCAGCGACTGCTGTAGGCGCCGCCTGCTCCTCCAGCAGGATTCGGCTGAGCGACGCACGGAGCGGTAGGGCTTGACTCAGCGTATCTCTCGTACTAGTCTGCGGTCGTTCCTCCGCAATGGATGCCGCGATCTCTCCCGCGGCTCCCGGCCCTTTCCGGCCCCTTCCTCCTGGTGAATTGCAGACGACACGGTGGGCTTTCCATGTCTGGTCTGCCGGCCATGCACACCCATTCCTATCTGCAGAGAGGTACGACCCATGAGCACGCTTGCGATGCCGATCGACTCGGTTCCGCTGGAACTCCACGAGATCCAAGGCAATATTCTGGCTGGATTTAACAAGGACCATCAACGGCTACTTTTTCTACGCATTGAGGATGTCGCGAAGGCGAAGATCTGGATTCAGGCGTTGATTCCGCACGTGTCCACGACTTCGGCGGTGAAGGCGTTTAACGATGACTTTCGCGAGACACGCCGCAAACATCATGGTGAAGTCGATATGCCGACGGCAACATGGCTGAATGTGGCGTTCACCTACCAGGGTTTAGCGAAGCTGGGCGCGAGGGGCGTGACGGAGTTTCCGCCGGAGTTTCAAGCGGGGATGGCGGCGCGGAAGGGTGAGACTGGAGACCTGGACCGCAGCGATCCGGCGAAATGGCAGGAGCCCTTCAAGCAGCCGGACCTGCTGCACCTCCTAGTGCTAATCGCGGCCGATCTCTCGCATGATCTCGAACGAAAGACGAAGCACGTGATCGACGGCTTACACGCTGGCGGGCTGCATCTCCTGCTCGACCAGCATGGCGAGGTGCGGCCTGATCTGCCGGGGCATGAACATTTTGGGTTCAAGGATGGGGTCTCGCAGCCGGGGATCAAGGGGTTCACGCTGTCGGTGAACGATCATCCTGATCCGAACTCAGGGCACCAGGGTGTTCCGGGGCAGGACCTGCTGTGGCCGGGTGAGTTTGTGCTGGGCTATCCGACGCAGGTGGGCAAGACGAAGAACGGATTTGACGGGCCGAATCCTGATCCTGGGGAAGTCAGCACGAGCGGACCGGCCTGGACCAAAAACGGATCGTATCTTGTGTTTCGCAAGTTACGGCAGGATGTTGCTGCGTTCAAGACGAACGTCAACAGCACGGCGGCGACGCTGGGGATCTCACCCGAGGTGTATGGAGCGAAGCTGGTTGGGCGGTATGCCAGCGGATGTCCGCTTCAACCGACGGCGTACGAGGTGGATGTCGAAAAGCTGCCAACTCTTGCGCCGAATACCGGCGATGGATTTCCGGCGAGCTTTGATCCGAACGCGGGCGATCCGGCGGTGGTGCATCCGGAGTTAGTGGATGACAACCTGATCAACAACTTCGAGTATGGATCCGACCTGAAAGGGACGTGGGTGCCGCGCAGCGGGCATGTGCGCAAGGCGTACCCGCGCGATGAGCAGTTCCTTCCACCGAACCCGAAGAGCGGGACACCGGAGGATCTGAATGAAAGCACGACGCAGACGCATCGTTTGCTGCGACGCGGGATTCCGTTCGGGCCGCCGTTTCACAGCAATGGCGACATGAGGTTCAAGGATGATGGCGTGGATCGAGGGCTTCTCTTCCTGTGCTACCAGAAGAGCATTGCGACGCAGTTTGAGTTTGTGCAGAAGCACTGGGTCAACAGCCCGAACTTTCCGGAAGCCGGGGATGGGGTTGATCCCGTGATGGCGCAAAGTCAGGCAGGGTCAATCAAGTGCCCGATCAAGGGAGCGGTAGAGACAGTGAATGTGCCGCACTTTGTGGTGACAGAGGGGGGAGAGTACTTCTTCCAACCGTCGATCAGCGCGCTGCACATGATCGCGAGCTAGGGAGGGATAGCCGTCTTTGACTCTGCGTGCGGGTCAAAGACGGCTATTTATGTTGCGGGGTCGATCTGTGTTGCGGGTTCGATCAGGGTTTGAGCTTGGTGAAGAGGCCAAGCTTGGTGATGTCGTTGAAGATGACGAAGGCGGCGAAGACGATGAGGCAGACGAAGGCGACCTGGTAGACGCGCTCCTTGATGGTCTGGTCGACGTCGCGGCGGATGATGGACTCGATCGCGAGAAAGAGGATCATGCCGCCATCGAGAATAGGGATGGGCAGCAGGTTGAAGATACCGAGGTTGAGTGAGATGTACGCCATGATGCCGATGATGGGCATCCAGCCGGGCATCTGAACGGCCTCATGCACCTGCTGACCGATGCCGATGGGGCCGGAGACCGAGCGCATGGAGACCTGACGGGTGAACATGCCGTGCAGGACCTCAAAGATAAGTGAGGCGTTCTTTTTATTGAACTTGATGGATTCGGCGAAGGCCTGACCGAAGGGAAGTTGCTCGATCTTGACGGCCGGGGGAACGGGACGGAAGCCGAGTCGATAGTCCTTGGTTCCGTTGCCGATGTCGGCAAACTGCGGGGTGACGGTGAGGGGCAAGGTTTGTGAGCCGCGCTGGACAATGAGGCTGGCGGGCTTACCGGCTCGATCCTGCAGGTACGTCAGGAGCGAGTCCACGGAGTGAAGCTGGAGGCCATCAACGCTGGCGATCTTGTCTCCGGGCTGAAGTCCGGCTTTGGCGGCGGGCATGTTGGCCTCAAGAGCCTTGACCTCAACCGGAATGGTCTGCATACGGGGGACGAGGCCGAGCGTTTCGAGCGAGAAGGTTTCTGCGCCACCTTTATTTTCCACAAAGATTTCGGTGTCGGTGCGGTGACCGTCATGCACGAAGGAGAAAGGAACCGTGTGGTTGAGGTTGAGAAGGGAGCGAATGCCAACCTGCTCCCACGTAGGGTTTTCGATCGTCGCGTAATGAACGATGAGATCGCCGGAGTGGATGCCGGTGCGAGTTGCTGGAGTGTTCACGGCGATGTAGTCCGTGATGGCTGGGCCGGTGACGAACTCCTGCACCTCGTTGTGGAGCATGTAGCCGACGGTCATGAGGGCGATGGCGAGGATGAAGTTGGCGAAGGGGCCGGAGAGGGCGATGAGGACGCGCTGCCAGCGGGGATGGGCGTTGAAGTCGCCGGGATCGGTGGCGTGCTCGCCGGGGTTGTCGCCGGACATTTTGACGTAGCCGCCGAGGGGCAGCAGGCAGATGCGGTAGTCGGTATCGCCGCGCCTGAAGCCGATGAGGCGCTTGCCGAAGCCGATCGAGAAGACCTCGACGCGGATGCCGCAGAGCTTGGCCATGATGAAGTGGCCGGTCTCGTGGACGAGAACCATGATGCCGAGGACGATGAGGAGTTCGAGGATGGTGGCCATGATGTGCGGAGTCTGGACCTCGTCGGGGATGAGCGGATACGGAACGGTTAGGTGCGGTCGAGTCAGGGGTGGCCCAGGTGCTCCAGCGCGACACGGCGGGCTTCGCGATCGGCGGCGAGCACCTCTGCGATAGACGCAGGCGAGGCGGCCGGGGTGAGACGAAGGACCTCCTCAATTGTACGAGGGATGCCGAGGAACGGGATGCGACCTTCGAGGAAGGCGGCGACGGCGACCTCGTCGGCTGCATTGAGAGCGATGCAGTGTGATGGGGTGGAAGCGGCTTCGTAGGCGAGGCGGAGGCAGGGAAAGCGGGCGAAGTCAGGCGGGGTGAAGTCGAGCTGGGAGAGCGCGGCGAGGTCGAAGGCGAGGCCGGGAGCGGCGGTGGCGTCGAGGCGATCGGGCCAGGAGAGCGCATAAAGGATGGGCAGGCGCATGTCCGTCACGGAGATCTGGGCGAGGATGCTGCCGTCGATGAACTCGACCAGGGAGTGGACGGTGGACTGGGGGTGAATGGTGACGCGGACCTGGGCGGGCGGGAGGGCGAAGAGGCGGCAGGCCTCGATAATTTCGAGGCCCTTGTTGAGCATGGTGGCGGAATCGACGGTGATGCGCTGGCCCATGACCCAGGTTGGGTGCTTGAGGGCCTGGGCGGGGGTGATGCCGTCGAAGTCGGCGAGGGGGGTGTTGCGGAAGGGGCCACCGGAGGCGGTGAGCCAGATCTGTCGGACTTCGTCCGCGCGACCGCCGCGCAGGCACTGGTGGATGGCGTTGTGCTCGGAGTCGATAGGAAGGAGGGTGACGTTGTGGCGGCGGGCGGCGGCGAGGAGGAGATCGCCGGCGGCGACGAGGCACTCTTTATTGGCGAGGCCGACGGTCTTGCCGGCAAGGACGGCGGCGTAGGTGGCCTCGAGGCCGGCGACACCGACGATGGCGGAGACGACGAAATCAACGGAGGGGTGCGTGGCGACGCGGATGGTACCGGCGGTGCCGTGGAGGACTTCGGTGCCGGTGTGGCCGGCCTCGCGAAGACGGGTAGCGAGCTGCGTGGCGAGCTCTTCGGTGGCGACGGAGATGACTTCAGGGCGCCAGCGCAGAGTCTGGGCGAGGGCGGTCTCGAGGTTGCGGCCAGCGGCGAGGGTGACGGGACGGAAGCGGCCGGGGAAGGACTCGCAGAGGGAGAGGGTGGAGGTGCCGATGGAACCGGTGGAGCCGAGGACGGCGATGTTCTTCACGGAGGCTATTTTCGCAGATCGGGCGGAAGGGGCGCCCGCGCCTAAGGGCGATGACGAAAAGGTCAGGGCTTCTGCGTGCGGGGTGAGGACCGGTTGAGACGGCGAGCTGTTCTTCGCCTGGCGCGCGCCTGGTCTGCCTGCTGGACGTTGTGCGCCTGCACGATAGCCGCGATCAAGCCTGGAAATCGCTGGTCGACGTCGGCGCAGCGCGAGGTGTTGTGCATTTCGACGCCGCGTCGCTCCCCGCGGATGAGGCCCGCCTCGCGAAGCACTTTGAAGTGCTGGGAGAGGGTGGATTTGGGGATGGGATGGTCGCGGACGGTGAGGAAGGTAGAGCAGTTCTGCGAGCACTCCTGGCCGACAATGTCGGCTATGATGGCGACCCGTACGGGGTCGGCGAGCGCGTGAAGCAGAGCTTCGACGGTAAGGTCTTCGATGGCTGGATGGAAGAGCGGTTTCACAGGTCTAGATCATGCTACTCCGTATTTCGGCTTAGTTCGATAGTTCAGAACAAATGAATCAAGAGCGGTCGGGATGGATCAGATGCAACAGAGACGGCACGGCAGACTGCCGTTCCGGCGTAGAACGAAAGGGAGAACGATATGGGAAAGCTTGACGGAAAAGTAGCGGTGATTACGGCGGCGACGTCTGGTATGGCTCTGGCGACAGCGAAGCTTTTTGTCGAAGAGGGCGCGTACGTCTTTATTACAGGACGGCGGCAGGACAAGCTGGACGAGGCCGTGAAGGCGATCGGCCGGAACGTGACCGGGGTACAGGGAGATGCGGCGAATCTGGCAGACCTGGATCGACTCTACGAGACGGTGAAGAAGGAGAAGGGCAAGATTGACGTGCTGTTTGCGAGCGCGGGGCAAGGGGAGTTCGCGAAGATCGGCGAGATCACGGAGGAGCACTTCGACAAGACGTTTGACCTGAACGTGCGGGGAACGCTGTTCACGGTGCAGAAGGCGTTGCCGTTGTTCAGCGATGGCGGATCGATCTTCATGAATGGATCGATTGCCAGCATCAAGGGATTCCCGGCGTTCGGCGTGTACAGCGCGAGCAAGGCGGCCATACGATCGTTTGCCCGGACGTGGCTGGCGGACCTGAAGGACCGGAAGATCCGGGTGAATGTTCTGAGCCCGGGCACGATCGATACGCCGGCGCTGGATCCGCTGGGAAGCGACGCGAAGGAGTCTTTCAAATCGATGATCCCGCGTGGAGAGATGGGGCGGCCGGAGGAGATTGCGACGGTGGCACTCTTTCTGGCGTCAAGCGATTCGACCTTTGTGAATGGGATAGAGCTGTTTGTCGACGGCGGCATGGCGCAGATCTAAGACCTGACGCGATGCCGCCGTGGGTAGCGGAGCTGCCGCTCTTAGCCGAAGAAAGTGGCGAGCGCCGGACCGACGGAGGTGCCATAGTTCAGCTGACCGAAGGGCGAGGGCCCGATGGCCTGCTGCGGCACCCAGTCGGTCTGAGCGCCCGACGGGCTCGAGGAGTACCAGATGGCGGTATCGCCGGGATCGCCCTTCCATGCCATGAAGAGCTGCCCATTCGAGGTGCAGAGGCTGGGACCATGAGAGGTGCCGACGTTTGGAATCGGCCAGCGATAGTTCCAGCCGGCGGTGTTGGTCGCCAGGTCGCCCACGTTGGAGATTTGCGTCATGTAGATTCCGGTGTCGCTGCCGGCACCCTTGAAGGCAAGGAAGACCTGGCCGTAGTGCACGACGAGCGAGGGCTGGAAGCTGCTGGCGCAGTCAGCGATGGGACCGTGATGAATCCAGTTAGCGGGGTCCTGCGTGGTTGCCCAGAAGAGGCCGTCGATGCCTCCCTCGCCGCGCCAGACGGCGATGAGGGTGCCGTTGTAGTTAGCGATGGCCGGGGTGAACTGGCTGCGAATGTTGGTCGGCATCTGCGTGACCTGGTGGCTGACGGAGGGATCGAAGACGGTGTACCAGACGGAGGTGTCGCCGCCCGCCACCCAGAGCATGAGCGCCTGGTTGTTCCACGCGGCGAGGGAAGGCCCGAAGGAGGTGCCGGGCGCGGGAGAGCCGTTCGCGCCAATGAGCGGCTGCTGGCCGATCCAGTTGGCCATGCCTGGCGTGACACTGAGGCCGTTATAGGGCATGGGACCGGCTGGGTTGCCGAGGTAGGAGCTGAAGAAGATGCGGTTGTCGTTCGGGACGCCCTTCCAGGCCAGAACCATCCGGCTGCCGATCTGAGCCAGGGCCGGTCGGCTGGAAGTGGCAAAGCCTTCGACGCCGACGCGGTCGTACCAGAAACCTTCTTGGCCGAGGTTGGGCTGTAATGGGGTTGCGTTCTGCAGGTAGAGGCCGTCGTCCTGGGCGCCCTGGAATGCGATGAATGCGACTTGCATGGAAAGCTCCTTGTGGGTGAGCGCGGCCGGCATGGGTGTGCTGGCGCGCGAGAAGGTACGGTCCCGGGACGGTGGGTCCTGCCTGAGGCGTGCTGCCTTCTGCTGAGTGAATGCGCGAGCGGGGTGGAACACGGGCCATCGCAGGAACCCGTTTCGAGGAGAGCGCGGAGAGGTAGTTGACGAGTGCTAGAAGCGGCCGAGGCCGACGGCGTCCTTGAGGACGAGGGCGTACCAGAGGACGGGGGTGGCGAGAAGAAGGGCGTCGATGCGATCGAGGATGCCGCCGTGGCCGGGAAGCAGGGTTCCGGAGTCTTTGACGCCGGCTCCGCGTTTGACAGCGGACTCAAGCAGGTCGCCGAGCTGGGCGGCGATGTTGAGGACGGCGGCGAGGGTGAGAGTCTGCCAGAGGGGCTCGCCGATGTGCAGGATGAGATTGCCGCGGGCGGCGAGGAGATCGCTGACGTACAGCAGGCCGCCAGTGATGGCGAGCGAGCCGAGGATGGAGGCGATAGCGCCTTCCCAGGTTTTTCCCGGGGAGAGACGAGGGGCGAGCTTGTGTTTGCCAATAGCGCGCCCGACGTAAAGGGCGGCGATGTCTCCGGACCAGACAGCAAGCATAAGGAAGACGACGAGGGCGGGGCCGTCCTCCTGCTTCCAGAGCAGCGGAATGAGGGTCAGCGGGTAGGCGATCCAGATGAGGCCGAAGAGGCCCTGGGCGGTGTCCGGCAGGACCTGGATGGCGGGGGAGCGGAAGCCGTTCCAGGCGAAGAGCGCGAGGGTCAGGAAGCTGATCACGGGGAGCTGCGCGTCGACGGGGAAGCTGGGCAGGGTGACGGCGAAGAGGGCGGCGGTGGCGACGATCATCCAGGGGAGCGGGATGCGGAGGCGGGCGTTGTGGGCCTCGGCACCAACGCGGGCGAGCGACAGGAACTCGACGACGGCGAGCTCGGCCACCAGCAGGGCGGCGACGGTAATCATCCAGAGCTTGCCAAAGAAGATGAGGGCGAAGACAGCGAGGATCAGGACGAGGGCGGTGAGGATGCGTTTCATGGATCGTTGTTCAGGATACGCGGAGTGCGGCTGCGGACGGGTTCAGGCATCTGGTGGCTCGTTCCTGAGAGAGACGAGAGTTGTCTTATTTAGATCTTGACGCAATAAGATATATCGTGACATAGTCTTGGTATGAGAACGATACATACACATGAAGATCGGTGCTGGGGTAGAAGGTTTAGCCATGGCGAGACGAATGAGCAACAACAACAAGAGAGGCGGCACAGGATGGAAACAGAGGGACGGCACGGAGGCGGGCATTTTGGTGGTCGCGGGTTTGGCGGGGGACATGGCGGCGGCGAGGGCCGCGGGGCCAGGTTCTGGGGTGGTCGCGAAGGTGGCGGCCGGGGTTTCGGACGGGGATTTGGAGCGGAGTTTGGCGGCCGAGGTGACGGACCGGGGCGGATGTTTGGAGCCGGAGATCTGCGGTATGTGATTCTGCAGCTGCTGGCAGAGCGGCCGAGCCACGGGTATGAACTGATCAAGGCGATCGGTGAGCGGATGGGCGGAAGCTATGCGCCGAGTCCGGGCGTGGTGTACCCGATGCTGACGATGCTTGAGGAGCTGGGGCATGCGACGGTGACGACCGAGGGGACACGCAAGCTGTATGCGATTACGGAGGAGGGGCGAGCGGCGCTGGCCGAGAACAAAGCCACGGTCGACGCGATCTTTGCGCGCATGGATCGGTCGCGGACGGAGCAGGCGGCGAGCCCGATGGGACAGATCGAGCGGGCGATGATGAACTTCAAGATGGCGTTGCGCATGAAGAGCGGGCCGCTGACGACGGAGCAGATTCATGCGATCACGGACATCATTGATGCCGCGGCGAAGCAGATTGAGAGGACGTAGAGATGAACTCGTATCGGTATCGCGTGACGGTTGAGCAGGTTGCCGATGAGAAGGGGCAGCCGGTGGATGGGCGGTCGCTGGTGTTTGAAGCGGCCTGCCATGACGAGCTACTGGGAATTGTGGACCGTGTACGAGAGAAGCGCGTGGTGGCGAACGCCAATGCGGCGGCGGCAATGACGGTTGGTTTGAAGCTGTTTGGGGAGATCGCGCTGGCGCAGCGGAAGGATCCCCTCTTTACGGAGGTGCATGCGGCTCTGGGGATGTTTGTCCGAGCGTTGAAGGAGCAGCCGGCGAGGCAGGAGGCGGCGGTTTAGCGGCGAGCTGGCGGCGCGATGCAGCTGGATTGCGGTCCCGCGGACTGCCGCCGGTTGCCAGCGCATCCTACGGGTATGGCGACCATACACAAGACGAAGGCAGAGATCGAGACGAAGACGCTGGGCAACTCAGACATGGAGTTGACTGAGATTGGTTTCGGGGCATGGGCGGTCGGCGGCGGGGAGTACGCCTATGGCTGGGGGAGCCAGGAGGATAAGGACTCGATCGCGGCGATTCAGAAGGCGATTGACATGGGGGTGAACTGGATCGATACGGCGGCGATCTACGGATTGGGTCACTCGGAAGAGGTTGTTGGTACCGCACTGCGGGAGATGCAGGGCGAGATCCCCTATGTGTTTACCAAGTGCTCGCTGCGCTGGAATGAAAAGCGTGAGATCTACAGCAGCATCACGGTGGAGGGCGTGCGGTATGAGGTGGAGCAGAGCCTGAAGCGACTAGGGATCGAGACGATTGACCTGTACCAGATCCATTGGCCGCAGCCGGAGGACGAGATTGAAGAGGGTTGGGGTGCGCTGCAGGATCTGATCAAGGAAGGCAAGATCCGCTATGCGGGTGTCTCGAACTTCTCAGTTGCGCAGATGGAGCGAATCCAGAAGATTGCGCCGATTACTTCGCTGCAACCGCCGTTCTCGCTGCTCAAGCAGGACGTGGCGGCGGAGATTCTGCCGTTCTGCGAGAAGAACAATATTGGGGTGATCAACTACTCCCCCATGCAGGCCGGGCTGCTGACGGGCAAGATGACGGCGGAACGCGTGGCGGCGATGCCGGAGGATGACTGGCGGAAGAAGAGTGCCGACTTCAAGTCACCGAAGCTGGAACAGAACCTAGCGCTGGCAAAGCTGCTGACCGAGATTGGCGAGCGGCATCAGGTGGAGGCAGGCGTCGTAGCGATTGCCTGGACGCTGGCGAATCCGGCGGTGACGGCCGCGATTGTGGGCGGGCGGAATCCGGAGCAGGTGGCGGGAACGGCGACAGCGTTGAAGTTCCGGCTGTCGGCCGATGAGGTGGGTGAGATCAACGCGTTTGTGACGGGGACTGGGATCAGGAAGTAGCTTCATCAATCCCCAGGAAGTCCGAAAGAGAAGGCCTGCAGGAACGCTTGCAGGCCTTTCTTGAGCGTGCTCAGGCCGGATTGAAGGGAGGGTAGGAAGGGAGGGTGGGAGTTTTGGGTTTGTCTCCGAAGTGGCTCAGGATGATGGCGAGCGGAATGATGGTGGCGGCGGCGGTGACAGCGACCCAGATGAGAACGGAGCGACGGGATGGACCAGGGCTGCGATGCGCGGCTTTGGTTTGTTCCGGCGTGAGAGTCTCGCCGGTGAGCTGGCGAAGTTGATCGAACAAGGCCGCAGCGGCTTCGTCGAACTGACGATCGCGCGTCTTCTTCCGAGCGACGGAGATCCTGATGTAGGAGTTGAGAGTCCAGAGAACGGTGTGCGAGGCGGAGTCGAGAAGCTGGAGTCGAATCTCTGGGGTGTAGCTGGTGGTGCTGTTTGGCGGGACGCCGATTGCAGACTCATTGGCGATGGAGCGGACTTCGAGGATGAGATCGGCGGCTGCGGGGGTACCGACAACCTGGAAGTGTCCCCAGTTCTTCAGGGCTGCGTAGAGGTCGTTGTACGCGCGGTCGGTGCCGCCATCGTAGTAGGTGAAGAGCGGATCGCCACCGGCGTTTGAAAGGAAGATGGTGCGGGCCTGGGTGATCTGGGCGGGCACAATGGCTGCTGGAACTCCGCTTTGCTGAGCGTGCGCGAGGGGCAGAGAGACGAACAGGACAACAAGGATGCCGCAGAGAGTTTTACAAAGAAAGTCGTACATGGTGGTACTCCTGGCACGAATAACGTACATGTCAGAAGAGGGTGGTGCAAGGAGAGAGTGTCAGCGGCGGGAGGTGACGGGCGTGCGGCCGTTGAGCTGGCCTTCGATCTCTTCGGCGACCTGATCGGCGGGTTCGAGGATGGCGAGGTTCTCGTCGGTTTCGGCTTCGCTGAGACCACCATAGCGGCGGTCGCGGGTCTGGAAGGACTGGATGGCTTCGAGAAGATGGGGGCCGCGGAAGTCGGGCCAGAGGCGATCGGTGATGAAGATCTCGGAGTAGGCGATCTGCCAAAGAAGGAAGTTCGAGATGCGCTGCTCGCCCGAGGTGCGGATGACGAGGTCGGGATCGGGCATGTTCGCGGTGTAGAGATGGTTGCTGATGTGATCTTCGTCAATGCGGGCGTCGAGACCATCGACCTGGAGAAGATCTTCGAGCGAGCAGCCGCGCTGATGGGCTTCGGCGATAAGGCTGGTGAGGAGGTCGCGGGTGGCGTCGACGACTTCGGAGCGGGCGCCGTAGTTGAGGGCGAGGGTGAGCGTGGTGCCGGTGTTCTTTGCGGTCGACTCCATGGCCCACTGCATGGTGTCCTGCACTTCAGAGGGCAGCTCGTGGGTGCGGCCGATGTAGTTCATGCGGACGTTGTTGTCGTTCATGCGCTTGACGTTGCCGACGAGGTAGCTCTTGAGCAGCTTCATAAGGAAGCTGACTTCAGACTTGGGGCGGCGCAGGTTGTTCTCAAGCGAGAAGGCGTAGAGGGTGAGGAAGGGCAGATCGATGCGGGAGGCGGTTTCGACGACGAACTGCACGCTTTCGGCGCCCTGCTGATGGCCGAGGAAGCGCTTGAGAGCGCGTTTGCCGGCCCAGCGGCCGTTGCCGTCCATGATGATGGCGACGTGCTGCGGGATGCGCGCGGGATCGAGCTGGGCGAAGAGGGCCTGCTCCTCGGGCGAGAGCTCGTGGATGCGGCTGGGGAGCGACGAGGGGGATGTGGGTGCAGTGATGCGCAAATGCGACCTCGCAGGCCGCGCGTAGGCTCCTGCAGAGTTAGACGCTAGCACAGCGGGATGGCCGGTGCAACGAAGGGAACTTCGGGAGTGGGAGAGGCTGCGGGCGGCGGTTCAGGCTCGATGGCCGAGCACGGGAACTGCTGCCCGCAGCGGAGGTTTGCAGCGGGGGAGGTGGCTGCGGCTAGGCGCTGCGGCGACGGCCGGCGGCGAGCTCGCGAACGTGATTGAGGAAGATGGATCGCTGCAGCGAATCGAGCTGCGAGGCGTAATGCGCGATCTCGGCGATGAAGGGATCGGTCATGAGAACAGCGGTCTCATCCTCATGGCGCGTGTGCGAGTCGCGCAGGAGGACGGAGATGTCGACCTGGAGGGCGATCGCAAGGCGCGAAAGGGAAGACAGCGTGGGCATGGCCTTGCCGTTTTCGATCTTGGAGATGTAGGTGCGCGGCACGCCCATGCGAGCGGCGAGCTGACGCTGCGAGAGATTGCGCACGTGGCGCAGATCCCGGACGGCGGTGGCGACCTGGATATGACCATCAGGAGCGGGCACCGAGGGGACAAGGGTGAGTGGCAGCGGTGCGGGTTCGGGTGCTTTGACCTCCAGCGATCGCTTGCAGCGGGCGCAGGTGGCGGTGGCACGGCGGAATTGCACAAGATCGCAGTGGTCGCAGCGCAGGACCTCACGCTGTTCAACAGAAGCCATCATGGTTGCCATAGTTTTGTCGTTCGCGGGCGGTTGCCAGAGCGGGGTACCGCAGCACACGTCCGATAACGGAAGCATGTGATGTGCCTAGAGTGGCACTGAGGTATCAGATGAGTCAAGGGTAATTCCCGGAGTAAACCCGAGGAAAACCAGAACTACCCGAAGATGGACTCAGGAGAGTAAATAGCCCGGAACTCTTTTTCTGCATCCCGCGAGTCACGCGAGAGACGAATCGGGCGTCGACCAGCACGCGGCAGAGGCAGGGGGCATGCGGGATGAGCGGTAGCAAGGAAGGTGCGAGACTCTAGGTATGGGCGATGCGAGGTTTGGGCGGGAGGCGGCGCGGACACTGCTGTTTGAGTGGACGGTGGGTGAGAGCCTGCGGAAGCACGGGCTGGCCGTGGCGGTGTGCACGGAGGCGTATGGCAAGCTGGAGGCGCTCAAGCAGGGGCTGAGCGGAGAGGCGGTGGAGGCGTTTGCCGAGCCATACTGCTGCGCGGGTCTGCTGCATGACATGGACTACGAGCGGCACCCGACACCCGAGGAGCACCCCTTTGTCGGCGTGCAGCGCCTGCGCGATGCAGGATGGCCGGAGGAGGTGCTGCACGCGATCCTGGCGCATGCGGACTACTCCGGAGTGAGGCCGGAGACGCATCTGGACAAGGCGCTCTTTGCCTGTGATGAGCTTTCGGGATTTCTGACGGCGTGTGCGCTGGTGAAGCCGTCAAAGGCGATTGCGGATGTTGAGGTTGCCGGCGTGAAAAAGAAGATGAAGGACAAGGCCTTTGCGCGGGCGGTGAAGCGCGAGGACATCGTGCTGGGGGCAGAGATGCTCGGCGTTCCACCGGAAGAGCACATCGAGACATGCCTAGTGGCGATGCAGGCTCGCGCGGCGGAGCTTGGGCTGCAGGGTTAGGGCCAGCGCGGAGGGACGCTAAGAGCACCCTCGCAGAAGAGCGAGCCATGCGAGTGAAAGAACGATGGAGCCGACGAGGCCTACGACAAAGACCGAGTTGCGGACTGTCGGCGCGCTGCCAGCCTTGTCATTCTCCTGCGGCGCGTCCGGGTTGTAGGCGACGGGGAAGAGTGTTCCCTGGGGGACGGCTTTTCTGGAGCGGAACTGGCCGGTATGCAGTGTGTCCGAGACGAAGTAGTTGAAGGTGATGAGGAAGTGCCGAGATGTGGGCAAGCCGAACGCGAGCGCGCGGGCTACCCCGGCATCGTAGGTGCACGCCGTGACAGTTGCCATGGCTTGTGGCCAGGCGTCGTTCGGGGAAGTGGGGAACCTGGCCATACGAGGTTGGACGCTAGAGAGCAGTGGAGGCGCTGCGGGAGACGTTCGCCTGTGCCATGTGCTGGTTGATTGCGTCGACCATGCCTTCGAGGCCGACGGCGGCCGTCAGGTCTTCGAGGACAACGGTTTCGAAGCCGAGATGGGCGGCGGCGATGGCGGAGTGGCCGACGCAGACGTCGTAGGCGACGCCGGTAAGAAAGAGGCGGGTAAGGCCGCGCTCACGAAGGTAGCCGGTGAGGCCGGTGGGGGTGGTGCGATCGTTTTCGAAGAACGCGGAGTAGCTGTCAACGTCAGGACGGAAGCCCTTGCGGAGGATAAGTTCAGCCTGGGGGAGATGGAGGCCGGGGTGGAGCTCGGCGCCAGGGGTGCCCTGGATGCAGTGATCGGGCCAGAGCGCCTGCTGACCGTAGGGCGCTGCGATGACGGCCTGACCTTCTGGCGGGAAGGGGTTTCGACCATGGGTGGTGGCGAAGGAGATATGGCGTGCGGGATGCCAGTCCTGCGTGAGGAGGACATGGTCAAAGCGTGCGGCGAGGGTGTTAATGCCGGGGATGATACTGAGACCGCCGCGCACCTGAAGCGGAGCGCCCTCGAGGAGGAAGTCGTTCTGCATGTCGATGACGAGGAGGGCGTCATGAGCGGTGAGGTGCATGGAGGGATTGTAGAGGGTTTAGGACGCTGCACAATGACGCAGACGGAGAGTACAGGAGAGACACTGACGGTGGTCCATCCGGGGAGAGATGAAGGTACCCGATCGAGAGGACGAAGCGACCTGTGGAAGCTCGGGGCGGTGTCCCGTAGACTCGGAAGATGACTTTAGTACCAGGAGACGCGCGGGTCCGGGTGCGGTATGCCGAGACCGATCAGATGGGCGTGGTCTACCACGCGAACTACCTGGTGTGGTTTGAGATCGGTCGTGTTGAGCTGATGCGGGCGCTGGGGTTTGATTACGGGTCTCTGGAGCGCGAGGAAGGATGCCTGATCGCCGTGGTGGAGGCGACGGCGCGCTACAAGCTGCCGGCGCGCTATGACGATGAACTGGTGATCCGGACGCGCGTGAGCGGGGCACGGTCAAGCCTGATCAAGTTCAGTTACACCATTGTTCGCGCGGCGGACGAGGCGGTGCTGTGTCTGGGGGAGACGACGCATGTGGTGGTGGGCCGGGATATGAAGAAGCGCTCGCTGCCGGAGCGATACCAGGCCGCCTTTCGCGCAGCGGTGCTGGACGGAGCCGAGCCCGAGATCAGCGTGGCGACGTAGGGTTCGTCTCAGCGGAGGGAACACGGCCGAGGGTGGGGTCGGCTGCGGGGTCGCTTTGCCTGGCGCGGCGGCCAAGCTCCCAGCACTTTGAGTATTTCCAGCTGACGTAGGCGGAGTGGTACAGGTGCAGCAGCAGACCTTCGCGGCCGTCCAGAAAGCCGAAACGAAGGACGTAGTTGCGGAAGAACTCATAGGTGGGAATAACAAGGACGTTCCAGTGGAACGAGAGCCAGGAACCACCGATGCGATGCTGCTCCAAAAGAAGGCGCGCGCCGAGGCTGCTGTAGCGATCCATGTGCTCGAGGTAGCTTTCGAGTGTGGAATAGGCGTGGTGGATGAGGTCGAAGTCGAGGGTCTCCGATGCGCCGTCGAAACGGATGGTCTCGTGAACCGGGCGCTCTTCAAAGGCGGTGGAGAAGGCGACAGCGTTGCGGCGGAAGAGGCGCAGCTTGGGATCCGGGTAGTAGCCGCCGTGGCGCATCCAGCGGCCGAGGAAGAGATTGCGACGGCGCAGATGGAAGGCATCGAACGGCGGATTGGAGGGAAGGAGGGTACGAAGCTGGACCTGGAGATCGGTCGAAAGCTCTTCGTCCGCGTCGAGAGAGAGGACCCAGGTGCCGCGACATTGGGCGATGGCGAAGTTCTTCTGGCTGGCGAAGCCGCGCCAGGGCTCAGAGAAGATGCGCGCTTTGAACTGGCGGGCGATTTCGAGGGTGCGATCGGTGGAGCCGGAGTCGACGATAACAAGGTCATCGGCAAAGCGGACGCTGGCGAGGGTGCGCGCGAGGTTCGCTTCCTCATTCAGGGTGATGATGGCGACCGAAAGCAGCGGTGGAGGTCCGGACGCGGGATCGGTCGCGGCCTGGCTGGCATCCAGGCGAGTGACGTGGGACAGGTGGCTCAGGGTGTCTCCGTGGGTGAAGCTGCTGTAGGTATGGAGTTAGTGTAGCCGGAGACGCCGTGCAGCGACAGGGCTTCGGGCTGTGA
The DNA here is from genome assembly GCA_964242875.1 of uncultured Acidobacteriaceae bacterium. Classification (GTDB taxonomy): domain Bacteria; phylum Acidobacteriota; class Terriglobia; order Terriglobales; family Acidobacteriaceae; genus Edaphobacter. The sequence continues at coordinate 9,745 of CAXTCB010000030.1, read as the reverse complement.
CGGCGATGCCTGGCTCAGGCCAGCGTGATCTCCGGGTTCTCGAGGAACTCGCGAAGCAGGCGCTCGACGAGCGTTTTCAGGGGTTCGCCTGTTCTGGGGAGAACGAAGACGGTCTGATCGGGCGACCAATCGAGCTTGAAGCTGGTGGACTGGGCAGAGATCCAAAGCTGACGAACGGAGGTTTGCGGGGTGAGCACGAATTTGCCGGGTCTATCTTCGAAGAGGATGTTGAGGACACCGTTATTTTCTTCGGCTTCAAAGCCGCCTTCTTCCTCGGCGTCGATCAGGGACTTCTTCAAGGAGTCGAGGGCGCGATCGGCTTCACGGCGAAAGGTGGCTTCATCAATCATGTTGCTATTGTAGAGGCGTCGTTGCGGATGCTGTTCGCGACGTTAGCGCGTTACCAGGAGGGGATGATGTCTGTAGAGAAAGACTCAGGTTTACAGGGAAAGATCGCGATTGTGACTGGTGGAAGCCGCGGGCTGGGCCAGAATACGGTGCTCCATCTCGCCCAGCGAGGGGTGCGCACGATCTTTACGTATAACTCCAATCGAGCAGAAGCTGACAAGGTCGTCGCCGCGGCCAGCGAGGCCGGCAGCAAGGCGATTGCACTGCAGCTGAACACGGGAAAAAGTGATGGATTCGATGCATTCGTCACGAAGGTAAGCACGGCGCTCGGCGAGCTGGGGGCGGAACGATTCGACTTCCTGGTCAACAATGCCGGCATCTCCCACCACGCGGCGTTTGCGAAGACGACGGAGGAGGAGTTGGACCAGATTTACGACGTGAACTTCAAGGGCGTGTTCTTTCTGACGCAGAAGCTGCTGCCGTTGATCAACGACGGAGGGAGCATTGTGATGCTTTCGACTGGTCTGACGCGGATCTGCATTCCGGAGAGCGCTCCCTATGCCTCGCTCAAAGGGGCGATCGAGGTGCTCACACGGTATCTGGCCAAGGAGCTGGGGCCACGACGGATCAGAGTGAATGCGGTTGCGCCGGGTGCTATCCAGACTGACTTCAGTGGCGGCATGGTCCGCGACAATCCTGCGGTGAACAAGATGGTGACAGACGCGACGGCGCTCGGGCGGCCCGGTCTACCGGACGACATTGGCCCCATGATCGCGTCGCTGCTCTCTGAGGACAATCGATGGATCAACGCGCAGCGCATTGAGGTCTCGGGCGGGCAATCGATCTAACCTACGCAGAACAGCCTCTCGCGAAGAGAGGCTGTTCTGTGATGCTTCGTTGCAGGGAATCTCACGCTAGAAGGGGATGTCGTCGTCGGTGATGCCGGTGTCGCCGTAGTCAGGAGCGCCGGCGGGCTGGCGCTGGTCATAGGAAGCGGTGTTGGATTTGGCGTAGGAGCTGGAGTTGGCCTGGCTGTAACCGCCGCTGGAGCGTTCTGCTCCACCGCCTGCGGCGTCGCCGCGGCCGCCGAGAAGCTGCAGATCGTTGACGAGGATCTCGGTTTTGTACTTCTTCTGGCCCGATTCCTTGTCGTCCCAGGAGCGTGTCTGGATCTTGCCTTCGACGTAGATCTGCGAGCCCTTCTTGACGTAGTCGCGGACGATCTCGGCGGTGCGCTGGAAGGCGACGAGGTTATGCCACTCGGTCTTGTCGGTCCATTGCCCGTCCTGGCCCTTGGTGCGATCGGTGGTGGCGAGCGCGAAGCTGGCGATGCTCATGCCGCCCTGGGTGGCGCGGATTTCCGGGTCTTTGCCGACGTTGCCGACGAGGATGACTTTGTTGACGCCTCTTGCCATGATGGTGGTCGCTTTCCGGACGAGGGAGGATCACTCGCCATAGATCTCTTGAGGGATGAGGATACCAGAGCGGAAGGCTAGCGGCGGGCGTCGCCGATCAGCTTGAGGGTGGCAAGCAGCAGGGTAAGCAGGCCGGTGGGGACGCAGCCCAGGGCGAAGACGAGGGCGAGCCAGCCGGCGTTGGTGGTGGGGCCGTGCGGGGTGTAGCCGCCGAAGAGAAGGGCGACGGAGCCAGCACAGGCGGCGCCGACGGCGAGAATGCACAGGCCGGTCGTCAGGAGCTTGCGGGTGTCGGATTGCATGCGGAATGGCGTAGGAGAGGCAGATCCTTCACTGCTTGACGGAAGGGCGGAAGTTGGCCGAACGAGTGGGCTAGCGATAAGCGGCGAGCATGGCGTAGACGACGACACCGCTGACAGAGACATACAGCCAGATGGGGTAGGTGTAGCGCGCGAGACGTTTGTGGGCGGCGAAGCGGCCGGAGAGCGAGAGAAAGAAAGTGACAAGGATCATCGGGAGCGCGATGACCGACGCAAGGATATGCGGCGTGAGCAGGACCCAGAGATAAAGAAAGCGGGCGGTGCCGTGGCCAGGGAAGCGGGCGTCGCCGTGGAGCGCGTGATTTGTGATGTAGGCGACGAGAAAGAGCGAGGAGAAGAGAAAGGCCGTAAACATCGAGTTGCGGTGCGCGGTAATGGCGCGATGGCGGATGTAGTACAGACCAAAGAGAAGGGCGATGGTGCAGCAGGAGTTAAGCGCGGCGTTGAGGGCGGGAAGGAAGGTGAGGTGGGTTCCGGCGACGTCGATCGGCGCGTGGAAGTAGACGAGCCAGGCGAGAAAGGCGCTGGCGGCAGCCGAGACCGCGACGATGCCGACGATCACCGACAGGGGCGTGCGATAGGTGACCGGAGTGGGTTGGGTGGTGGTCGTCATGGCGGTCTCGTGAAGGTGGTTAGAAGATCAGGCGGCCCTGGGCGTTGAGGATCATGGCCCCAAGCAGGAGCGGCAGGTAGATGACGGAGATCTTGAGCAGGTCGCGAGCCAGCTTGCGGGACTCCGGGGCCCCAGGTGAGCGGAGAATGCGGGCGAAGCGGAGGGTGTACCAGAGATAGACAAGGCCAAGTAAGGTGGCGGCGACGGCGTAGGGCTTGCCGGTGACGCCGAGCCAGGTGGTCCAGAGGGAGACGGGCAACATGAGTACGGCGTAGAAGATGCTTTGGATGACGGTGGAGCGGGCGGCGTCTTCGATCGGCTGCTGCGCGGCGGTGACACGAATGCCACCTTCGCGGTAATCGTCGCGATAAAGCCAGCCGATGGCCATGAAGTGCGGGAACTGCCAGACGAAGAGGACGGCAAAGAGAGCGACGCCTGGCCACTCAATGATGCCGCGGGCGGCAGTCCAGCCAATGAGAGGCGGAAGAGCGCCGGGAAAGGCGCCGACGAAGGTGTTCAGGGTGGTGATGCGTTTGAGCGGAGTGTAGATACCGACGTAGCCAGCAGCCGTGAGGAGGGTAAGGGTTCCGGTCAGGGGATTGGTGACGTGTACGAGATAGAGCGTGCCGAGAACGATGGCGGCGAAGCCAAACAGGAGGCCATGGGGGAACGAGATACGCCCGGCGGCCATGGGCCGAGAAGCGGTTCGGCGCATCTGCGCGTCAGACCGGCGTTCGAGCGCCTGGTTGAGAACGGAGGAGCCCGCAGTGACGGCGGCGATGCCGACCATGGCCTGGACCAGACCAGCGTGAAATGGGCTGATGCCGCTCTGGAGCGAACCAAGGTAGAAGCCGGCGCCGGCAGTGATGACGACCATGGTGGAGACGCGCGGCTTAAGCAGGGCGATGTAATCGGCGAAGAGCGAAGGACGCACGGTGGCCGGTGCGCGTGCTGCTGGCTCGGAGGAAGAGGTTGCGGTGATCGCCACGCTTTTAAGTTTATCGCGTTGCCGGGACGGCGCGGGCGGCATCTCGAGGGCAAAGGATGTGACACCAACAGGAATGCTCCGGGACGGATCTGCGAAGGGACTCCAGACCAGAGCCGCGCTGCCAGATTCGTTGACCGGATGATCGGTAGCCTGCTAGCGTCGCTGTGCCGTTGTCCACAGGGAATGTGAGGCACGCACGAGGGAACGAGAATGACAGAACGACGGTACGTTCTGGCCCTGGATCAGGGGACGACGAGCTCGCGGGCGCTGGTTATCGATGAGAGTGGCGCGGTGGTGGCGACGGCGCAGCGAAGTTTTCCGCAGATCTTTCCTGAGCCCGGCTGGGTTGAACACGATCCGATTGAGATCTGGTCGTCGCAGATCGGGGTAGCCGCCGAGGCGTTGGCGCATGCCGGCCTCGACGCAGGCGAGATTCTTGCGGTAGGGATTGTGAACCAGCGAGAGACGACGCTGGTGTGGGATCGACGGAGCGGCGAGCCGGTGTATAACGCGATTGTCTGGCAGGACCGGCGGACGGCGGAGTTCTGCGAGCGGCTGCGATCGGAGGGGCACGAACCGACCATCCAGGCGAAGACGGGCCTGCTGGCGGATGCGTACTTTTCGGCGAGTAAGCTGCGCTGGATGCTGGATCACGTGGAGGGTGTTCGCGTCCGGGCGGAGCGCGGCGAGCTGTGCTTTGGCAACGTGGACAGCTGGCTGATCTGGCGGCTGACGGAGGGCGAGCGGCACGTGACGGATGTGACCAATGCGTCGCGAACGATGCTCTTCAACATACACACGATGACGTGGGATGACGAGTTGCTGGAGCTGCTTGGAATTCCGCGATCGATGCTGCCGGAGGTGGTGGACTCAAGCTGTGTGTGTGGCGTTACGAAGGCGGGGCTTGCGGGCATTCCGATTGCCGGGGTCGCGGGGGATCAGCAGGCGGCGCTGTTCGGGCAGATGTGCACCGTCCCGGGCATGGTGAAGTGCACGTTCGGTACAGGCAGCTTCATGCTGCTGAACACGGGGACGGAGCCGATGCCTTCAAAGAACCGGCTGCTCACAACCGTGGCGTGGCGCACCAACGGGCAGGTCGAGTACGCACTTGAGGGCAGCATGCTGATGGCGGGTGCGGTGGTGCAATGGCTGAGGGACGGGCTGGGGATCATCCGGCAGTCGAGTGAGGTGGAGGCGCTGGCGGCGTCGGTGGCGGACTCGGGCGGTGTGGTGATGGTGCCGGCGTTTGCCGGGCTGGGAGCGCCGCGGTGGGACCAGGGCGCGCGCGGGGCGCTGCTCGGCATGACGCGAGGAACGACGAAGGGGCACATTGCGCGCGCGGCGCTCGAAGGGATAGCGCTGCAGGTGGTGGATGTGCTCGAGGCGATGCAGGCGGATTCGGGACTGCCGTTGAAGGAGCTGCGGGTAGACGGTGGAGCGTCCGCCAATAACATGCTGATGCAGATGCAGGCGGACCTGCTGGGTGTTCGCGTCGTTCGGCCGCGGAATACGGAGGCGACGGCGATGGGAGCGGCCTACCTGGCGGGCCTGAGTGTGGGGTACTGGAAGACGCCGGAATCGATTGCGCAGCAGTGGCAGGCGGAGCGCGTCTTTGAACCAAGGATGGCGGACCGGGATCGCGCTGCGATGCGGGAGCGATGGAACCAGGCACTGGGAAGGGCGACGGGATGGGAACAGCGATGATGCCCAGCCGGGAGGCTCTGCTGCGCGAGGCGGCCGGGCCAGGGGTGTGGGATGTTGTGATTATCGGCGGCGGGGCGACGGGCCTGGGAACGGCGGTGGAGGCGGCGTCTCGCGGCTACAGGACCTTGCTGCTGGAGCGCGAGGACTTTGCCAAGGGAACGAGCAGCCGGAGTACGAAGCTGGTGCACGGTGGTGTGCGCTATCTCGAACAGATGAATGTGACGCTGGTGATGGATGCGCTGCGAGAGCGCGGATACATGCTGCAGAATGCGCCACACCTGGTGCGACGCCAGTCTTTCATCGTGCCGATCTATCGCGCGATCGATACGCCGTATTACGGTCTGGGGCTGAAGGTGTACGAGTGGATGTCGGGCAAGCTTTCGTTCGGGGCGTCGCGGATGTTGTCGCGAGAGGAGACGATCGAGCGTTTGCCGACGGTCGAGCAGGCTGGCCTGCGCGGTGGCGTGTTGTACCTCGACGGCCAGTTTGATGATGCGCGCTATGCGATTTCGCTGCTGCTGACGTTTATGGATTTGGGCGGGGTGGCCCTGAACCATGCGGGCGTGGTGAAGATACTGGAACGCGATGGGCGTGCAGCTGGCGTTCGGGTGCGTGATGCCGAGACCGGCAGCGAGTGGGAGGTCCAGGCGAGGTCGGTGGTGAATGCCGCGGGAGTCTTCGCGGAGCAGGTTCTTCGGCTGGATGGCGAACCGCGGGAGGAGCTGCTGGCGATCAGCCAGGGGTCGCACTTTGTGCTGCCGCGGACGTTTCTGCCGAGCACGGACGCGCTGATGGTGCCGAAGACGGCGGACGGTCGCGTGCTGTTTGCCATACCGTGGCATGAGCACCTGGTGGTAGGGACGACGGACGTGGGTGTGCCACGCGCGGAGGTCGAGCCGCAGTCCAGCGGACAGGAACAGGAGTTCCTGCGGGACCATGTTCGCCGATACCTTGGGCGCGAGATCCGAGAGAACGATGTGTTGAGTATGTGGTCAGGGTTGCGACCGTTGGTGAAGACGGGCAATGCCGCAACCTCGAAGATCTCCCGCGATCACAAGGTGCTGGTGGCGGCGAATGGCATGGTGACGGTGGTCGGTGGCAAGTGGACGACGTACCGGCGCATGGGGCAGGATGCGGTGGATCGCGTAGCTGAGATGGCGGGTCTTACCAAGGTGGCGTCTCGGACGGAGTCCCTCGCCTTGCACGGCGCGCCTGCGGGGCAAGATGCCGCACCCGGTGCATGGGAGGGCGTGTACGGGAGCGATGCCGACGCGGTGCGGGGGCTGAGCGACGCGATACCGGAGCTGGCGGAGCAGTTGCACCCACGGCTGCCGTACCGCGGGCGTGATGTTGTCTGGGCGGTGCGACAGGAGATGGCGAGAACAACGGAGGATGTGCTGGCTCGGCGGCTGCGTGCGTTGTTTCTGGACGTACGGGCGGCGATGGAGGCGGCACCGAAGGTAGCGGCGATGATCGGAGCGGAGTTGGGCCGGGATGAGGCTGGCGTGCAGAAGGATCTGGCGGCGTTTCTGGCGATCGCTGGGGGTTACATTTACCGAGAGAGTGAGAGAGCATGACCTTCACGGAGCCGTTCTGGGGGGAGTTCTTCGGCACGATGGTGGTGATCGTGCTTGGGAACGGCGTGGTTGCGGGAGCTCTGCTGGCGAAGTCGAAGGGGCAGGGCGGGGGCTGGCTGACGATCACAACAGGCTGGGCTGTTGCCGTGTTCGCGGGAGTTGCGACGGCCTCAGCGATGGGAGACGCGGACGGGCACCTGAATCCTGCGTTCACAATTGCCTCTGTGATGATGACCGGGCATGCTTCACGATTGCTTACCTATATCCCGGCGCAGATTCTGGGAGCGCTGGTCGGAGCTGCGCTGGTGTGGCTTCACTACAAGCCGCACTGGGCGGCGACGCCGGAGCAAGACCTGAAGTTTGGCTGCTTTGCGACGTCGCCGGCGATCCGCAGTCCGTTGTGGAACTTCTTCAGCGAGGTGTTGGGGACGTTTGTGCTGGTACTGGTGGCGACGGCTTTGTTTTCGCGCAGGGTCTCACCGGGTGGGCTGGCGCCGGGACTGGGGCCGATGCTGATCGGCGCCCTGGTGTGGGGCATCGGCCTGTCGCTTGGAGGAAGTACCGGGTACGCGATTAACCCGGCGCGTGATCTGGGTCCGCGACTGGCACACACGCTCCTGCCCATCGAGGGTAAGGGCGGATCGGATTGGGGATACGCATGGGTGCCGATCCTTGGACCGTGCGTTGGAGCGGCAGCGGCGGCCGGGTTTGTGCGTCTGTTCGGCATGACTTAGAGCTCGTTTCGCCGAGGTCCAGCGCGATTTGGTCGAGGTTGCGGCGGTTTTCGCCGAGGTTAGCGAACGATCGCCAGGTACACGGCCATGGCGAGGCCTCCAAGCGCAAGGACGATGGCGAGGACAACGGCCTGGGTGGAGATGCGGCCGGCCTGCCAGGTGCCGGTGCGGAGCTCGCGGATAAGCTGCACGTGGCGCTGGGCGGCGAGCAGATTGACGAGGACGCCGAGGGCGACCAGGGCGATGCCGGAGCCGCGGGGAAGGGCCGAGGTGTGAACCGCCGGGTGGCCCTGCGCGGCGTCGAGCTGGCGGAGGAAGAGCGAGAAGCGGCTGACGGCGAAGCCGACGCCCATGAGGCCGAGGCCGGTGCGGATCCAGGCGAGGAAGGTGCGCTCGGCGGCGAAGTAGACGCGCGGGTCGTGCTCGGGGGCGCTTTGGGCCATGGACATGGCTGCAGTGTACGTGCTGCGTGGACTTGAGGTCCCGAGCGAAGGAGGTTCCTTGGCGTTGGCCGGGAGGCAGACGGGGGTGTACGTCGCTTCGCTCCGTCGTGAAAGGCCAATGCGGGGGTTCTTCCGCTTCGCTCAGAATGACAACTAGAAAACTTCGCTCAGAAGTACAACAGAGAAGACAGAGACACGTGAACTGACTCGCTCAGGGTTTGGGGCGGAGCTGCGCGAGGAAGAGCTCGGCGGTGGGCAGGGTGTTGAGGACGTCAGCGGCAGAGAGCCAGGCGCGGCGCAGCTGAGTGATGCCCCAGCGGAGGTAATCGAGGTCTGCGATGGCGTGGGCGTCGGTGTCGACGACGATGCGGCAGCCGAGTCGTTTGGCCATGCGGAGATGGAGGTCGTTGAGGTCGGCGCGGGCGGGCGCGGCGTTGTGCTCGACCGCTACGCCGAGCTCGGCGGCACGAAGGAGGATCTTCTCCATGTTGATGGCGTAGGGATCGCGGCGGAGCAGCTTGCGGCCGGTGGGGTGGCCGAGGATGAGGGTGTAGGGATTTTCGAGCGCGGCGAGGACGCGGTCGGTCATCTGCTCGAGGGGCTGGTCGAAGCGGGAGTGGACGCTGGCGACGATGATGTCGAGCTGGGCCAGGGTGCTGTTGTCGAGATCGAGCTGGCCCTCGCCGAGGATGTCGACCTCGATGCCGGCGAGGATGGTGATGCGGCCTTCCATCTCGTCGTTCACCTGACGGATGCGGGCGGCGTGAGCGAGAGCGCGGGCGTCGTCCATGCCATTGGTCATGGCGAGGTTCTTCGAATGGTCGGTGATGGCGATGTACTTGAGGCCGCGGGCGAGGGCGGCCTCGGCCATGTCGCGAATGGAGCAGGTGCCGTCGGTCTCGAAGGTGTGCATATGGAGATCGCCACGGATGTCATCGCGAGTGATAAGGGTGGGAAGACCGCCTTCAAGTGGGAGGTCGGGCGTGGACTTGAAGGAGATGGCGGCGGCTTCGAGCTCGCCGCAGTTTTCGCGCAGCTCGGGCGGGATCCAGGCAAGGTCGAGGGCGTTGTAGATCTGTTCTTCGGTCTCCGAGGCGATGATCTGGTTATCTTCCAACCGGAGCAGGGCGTACTCGGAGAGGGTGAGGCCGCGCTTGATGGCGCGTTGACGGAGCGTGACGTTGTGGTGCTTGGAGCCGGTGAAGTACTGCAGGGCGGCACCGTAGGAGGCGCGCGGAAGGAGGCGGACATCGACCTGAAGCTGGTTGCGGAGGGTGAAGGAGACCTTGTTCTGCCCCTTGGCGAGGAGCTTGTCGATAAGGGGCAGAGCGGCGACGTGTTCCACGGCCGCGGCTACGATGTCGGGCTCACAAGCTGGACCGGTGACGAGAAGATCGAGATCGCCGACGGTCTCGCGGCCGCGGCGGAGGGAGCCGGCGGGGGTGATGGTCTCGATGCCGGGGAACTCGCGGATGAGCGCGCTGATGCGGTCGGCGAAGTCGGTGGCCTGATCAATGCGGAAGCGGCCGGTGTTCTTGCGATGGTCTTCGATGCCTTTGAGGAGCTTGTCGGTGAACTTCTGGCCCATGCGGGGCATTTTGAG
>CAXTCB010000029.1:0-26972 GCA_964242875.1 uncultured Acidobacteriaceae bacterium | reverse complement strand
ATTCATGGCCGGCCATCTGCTGAGCGATCTCCAGCTTGCCGCCGTTCTGCAGGTATGTGGTAATTCCCGTAGCACGGAAACTGTGGGCGCTGATCTTGGTTCGGAGCCCTGCAGCTCGCGCTCGCCGCTGGATCATCATGTGGACGTTGGACTGGGGCAGGGAAGTGCGATTGGTTAACCGGCCATAGCGCAAGGTAGGAAAGAGCGGCGACTCGGGTTCGGACCCGAGTCCAGATGCCGCAATCCACTCTTCTAAATACTGGTCCAGGTTGTGATGGCATGGAAGCTCGGTCACCTTGCCGCCCTTCTCATGGAGCCGCACCCATCCACGGCGTTTCTGGACATAGAAGTCTTCGACCTTCATTCCGGTGGCCGCGCCGACGCGGGCGAAGGTGTAGCCCATGAGGGCGATCAAGGCACGATCGCGGAGCCCGAGCAGGGAAGTGGTGTCGATCGCAGCCAGGAGATCGTGCATCTCCTCGGCAGAAAGCACGGAGGTCTTGCCCTTACGGACGCTGTGCTTCGGCCCCCGGACCGCATGAGCCGGGTTGGTCTCCATAATGTGCCCGGTCACCAGCCAATCGAAGAGCATTCGGATTGCGGCGAGGTGTTGTTTCACGGTCGGCTTTGAGTGCGTGCGGCCGAGCTGCTCGACGTAGGCGGCGACGTGCATCGGCGTCACCCCGGCCAGATCGCCCAGACCTCTTTCCTCACACCAGGCTGCGAACCCCTCGACATCTTTGAAGTAGGCGCGGCGAGTGTTCGGGTTGCGGATGTTGACGGTGAAGAACTCCCAGAAGCGCCGTCCACCCTCGGGCATGGCCTTGAACAGCGCCGGCAGACGACCCTGCCCTGAACCTGGCGATATGACGAAGGGCATGGATGGAAGGATAGAGGTCACCATCAGAACCACCGCTCGTGCATGAGCTCAAGGAACTCCCGCGTGATAGGGAAGCCAGATGCTGAACCAAGGACGGCGTCCACCGGGCAGTTCGGGCAGAGTGCAGTCTGCCCGTCGTCGGTCCATTCCGTGATAGCTGCCGGCGGAAACGTGCTCAGGCAGTAGAAACAGCCGCAAATCTCGCTCGCTTCGAGCTCGGCCCGATGCCGGATGCAGTGCTTATGTGCGGCCCCGAGATCGAGAGTGCCCATGTTCATATTTATATATGATAACGTTCTTTATCATACATATTTTGGCTTGCAACCGAGATGTGCAGGATGTTAGCTGACAGGTCTTCGACTTCTTACTTTGCGATTAGTAAGGTTCCAAGGCTTGTTGAGAAACGAAATTCGGCAACTGTAGGCAGGAGTGAGGTATGGCTGCTCACGACACCATTTCAGGTGCAATTGCTTGAGTATCCTTTCGATTTCCTTGCTGCGGGCAAAGGGTTTTTCGTGCAATATTGGCGATGAGTCTCGAGGTGCGCGTTGAGGAAACTAGGAACGATTTCTGCGGCTGTGACGATCTGTACCTTTCTTCTTCTGGCGGTTGAGGGGAGACCTGCGGAGCCGCGCTCTGTGGAACCTCAAGCAGACCGAGCGCAAGGAGCGCAGTTCGACATTACGCTTCGCCGCGTAAGGATCATTCAGTTCCTTGCCGACCGGGTGGAGTTATCCGCGCGCGCGGAGGTGAGGCCGAGCGAGGCTGCGGTTCTGGAGCGCTTACGGTTCAGCGGCATGCGGGTTGACGGGAAGACACCCGTGTATCTGGAATCGCTGGAGGGGCAGTATGCGCTGCAACGTAATGTTCCACTTGTGTTACCTCCAGTACGAATGGCGTTGTATTACTCTGATTTTCCGTCGCCATCGAGTATGCAGGCGATTCTGGATGCACGATCCATGCATGTGAGCGGGAGTTTGAGAGCCGGGCTGAGGCTTTCGCTGCTCGGCAAACTGGCGGTGCGGGACATGCACCCTGTGACAGCGTTGGTGCTTGATCAGGATGTGCCACTCGATCATGATGCGGTAGATGCGCCAACGCAACTCGGGGTAGGAATTCTTTCGATTGCGCAGAGCGTGCTAGGGACTTCGGCGACGATTCTGGACCGGGTAGCCGGGGTGCGGATCACGAGCGATGATGGTGTGCCGAGCGAGCGTCAGACACGGCCTATGGTGGTGATCCGGACAAGCTACCGGATCGGAGGCAAGGGAGGAAGCGAGACAAAGACCTGTATGAGGCTAGGGTTCTGGATCGATGATCGCCACGCGCTGGTACCGGCTGAAGCATTGGAGCCATGGGCTTATTCGCTGGAGAGCGCGGAGGCTATGGCGATGGGTTCAAAAATGGATGAAGGCTCGGTCGAGACGGTTCTTCTGCCGGTTCGACCTGGTGGAGGATATGACGACCGGGGACGGGTGATGACGAAGGCCGACTTTCGCGTGCTGCGACGCGGCACGCCGGAGCGAAGCCACTTGGTAATGCCGAGTGGCGCGTCAGTTTCCGTGGTGGAGCGAGAAAGCCAGCAGAACTACGCAATTCTCGAGTTTGCACAGGGAGCCGGGATGCCGGTTGCGAGGTCCGCTTACGCTTCGGACCACACGCAGGCATTACGAAGAGATGAGAGCAGAGGGTCGGCCGTGCGCACGGTCGATCTAGGCCGTGCTGTTGAGCGTGGATCTGCCTTGATGCCCCGACCGATCGACGAGTTGGCGTTTGGCTCACCGCTTTTGCTGGACAGTGACGCAGTGGGGATGATTGTGGGCGAGCGTGAGGTGATTTCGTTGTCTAGCTTGCCTACTTATTGAGGCGCAAGTCTTGTTGCTGAAGCAGAAATACCGTTTATCGATTTCGTTCCAGATATTCGAACCTCGTGATAGCGTTATTGCGACTTCACAAAATCAAGCAACTGGTCGCTTTGCGATAGGGGTGACCTTCGTTTGGGCGCGGTTTAACCGGTTCGACGCTGGATGTACCTATGGAAAATGAACAATTTCAACGGATTGGGGATTACGAGGTCCTTGGTGTACTCGGCGCTGGCGGAATGGGCAAGGTTTACCGGGTCCGCAATGTGATCTCGGACCGCATAGAGGCGATGAAGATCCTGCTTCCCTCCTTGTCGGCACATCGGGATGTGGGCGATCGTTTTTTGCGCGAGATTAAGCTAGTCGCGAGTCTGCAACATCCGAATATCGCGAATTTATGCACGGCGCAAACGATTGATAACAACTTGGTCATGGTGATGGAGTTCGTTGACGGAGATACATTCTCTGACTTACTCGATCACCGTGCCGTGCCTTTGAAACATGCCTTAAATTACTTCGACCAAGCTTTAGCTGCCTTGAGTTACGCGCATGCAAAAGGAATCGTTCACCGCGATATTAAACCTTCCAACATCATGCTCACACCTGAGGGTATGGTGAAGTTGATGGATTTCGGCATTGCACGAAGTCAGACGGATCGGGCTCTGACGCAGACGGGGGCCACGATCGGCACCGTGAGTTATATGTCCCCGGAGCAGATTGCCGGGAAGAATACGGATGGGCGCTCGGATCTGTATTCCGTTGGAATCTTCATGTACGAGACGATGACCGGCGAGCAGCCGTTCAAGGGAACAAGCGACTACGAGTTGATGGCGGCGCATATGAACCAGACGCCGCGGGCTCCGATTGAATTTGTGCAGGGCATTCCAGACGGGCTGAACCACATCGTTCTGAAGCTGCTGGCGAAGTCCCCGGAGGATCGGTACCAGACCGCGGAAGAAGTGCGGACGGCGCTCCGCGGGTTGAGTGAGTACGATGGTGTCGCTCGGGTGTTGCCGAGGGTAGCTTCTCCGACGATGCCCATGCCGGTGCGTCCGGCGACGCTCGTCGAAGGACTGACGATTCCGGGGCCGAGCCGGATGGCGACGATTATCGAACCGGGGCCCGGCGGGACGATGGTGAAGGACGCCTATTCAGAACGGCGGATGACGGAGGTTGCGGGGATGCCGACCTATTCCGCGCCATCATCCTCCGCGCTCGTGGTGCAGAAGAAGGGTTTGGCCAAGAACCCTGTGTTGTATGTCGGTGGTGGCCTGGCGCTGGTCGCGAGCGCGATTGCGGTACCGGTGATGATGCATCGTGACAAAGTGTCTGATCCAGTGGAGAAGAAGGAGTTGACTGCGCCGCTTGTATCGAACCCACCGGCGAATGCACCGAAGACGCCGGTTGCCGGTGCGCCTGGGACGCCCGGCAGAACGCCGGGCGGTCCCCCGGGGATGCCGCCTGGAGGAGCACGGGGAACGATTGCGGGGGGAATGGGTGCCACACCGGCAGGATTGTCAAAGGCGACGCTATCTGGGAATGGTCGACCAAACCCGGGCCCGGCTGGCGTGGCGGGGGGGCAGATCGGTTTGACCGCGGGCGTCTCCGGCACGGCTGCGGGTGCGGCCGGCACGCCGCCTCCGGCACCTGCAGCGCCATCGATGAGTCCGGAGCTCAAGGCAAAGCTGGATGAGGAAGAGCTCCATATCGATCAGCTAGGCAGCCGTTCGGTGTCGATCAACAACAGCTTGAACACCATGCAGCGGAGCCTGCAAAAAGATGGATTGAACCTGCGGGGAGACATAGCAAGCAAGCAGGCCAGCATGAACAACAATCTTGGCAAAGCGAAGCAGGCGCTGGCGGCACATGATGCGGATCGCGCCAGCAAGTTCGCAGCCATGGCCGATGGCGAAGAAGGTGAGTTGGAAGCGTTTCTGGGTAGGTAGAACAAAACAGAGAGGTTGTGTGATGAAGATAAGTCGGGTGAAAATAGGCTATTTCCCGGTGCGACTGGGGATGTTGGCGTGCATGGCATGCTGCATGCTGGTGAGCAGCATGCAGGCTCATGGGCAAAGAAAGAAGCGGATTGCAGTACTCAGCTTTGAGATGGGAGCCGATTCGCTGCAGACCGCTCAGAAGCTTGGCGAGAAAGACGATCTAGGTTTGGCGCTTTCGAACATTTTGCTTAACGATCTGGCGGGCGCAGGAAAGATCCAGGTGGTGGAACGCTCTGCGCTGGATAAGGTGCTGAAGGAGGAGAACCTTTCCAATAGCGACCGAATGGATAATGCAACTGCTGCGAAGATCGGCAAAGTTGCGGGAGTGGATGCAATCTTAATTGGTTCCGTGGTGCAGTTTGTTGGTGTCAATAAAGAAACGGGGTTGAGCAAGTTTGGCGCGCTTGCCGGCAACAAGACCGGTCACCAGATGCAGACGAAGGTGGACATCGTCACGACGGCGCGACTGGTCGACGTGAATACCGGCGTGGTGATGACGACGGCTCATGGGGAAGGACATGCGCAAAATACCGAGTATCAGGTGACAGCCGGCGCGAAAGGGCAGGAGATCGGCAACCCCGTGTTGAATGAGGCGGTGGTAAAGGCGATCGGGATCATGGCGGAGCAACTCGACTCCTCGCCGGCACTGACGGAGATGGTTGCGGTCGCGCGCGCTGCGTACAAGGGAGAGGTCGCAGACGTTGATGCGAATACGCTGATTCTGAATGTTGGAGTCTCAGGCGGTGTGAAGGTCGGAGATGTGGTCCAGATCTCCCGGCAAGGTCGCACCGTGAAGGATCCTAAGACAGGCGCGGTTCTGAAAGTGATCTATGAGCCTTTGGGAACCGCCAAGATAACTGAAGCGGATGCCAAGACGGCAACCGCAGCCTATAACGGCGGCAAGCCCGTGAAGGTCAACGACGCTGCGAGCTTCACACCCTGATCGATCGGTACCTATCTACGGGTTCCACGCACGGGAGACACGTTGAAGGAGAACCATGCCCGAGACTATTACGGCAACAGCGAAGCACACGATCCTGATCGGACGATCTCCGGATTCCAATGTGGTGCTGGATTTTCCGTTTGTATCCTGGGAACATGCCCAGATTACTCAAGAGAACGGTCAATACATCCTTGAGGATCTGAACTCCTCGAATGGAACCTCGATTCACCGTTTTGGCAACCGCGTGACGCGAACGCCGCTGAAGCCGCAGGATAACGTCTATTTTGGTTCATTGAAGGTTCCTGCGGCGCGTCTCTTAGAGCCATCTGGCACGGCGCTGGGGGCGGAGGCATACCAGCAGATCGAAGAGGCCGCGCAGAGCGTAGTGATGGGGCGCGATCCGAACTGCGATGAGCCCCTGGACGATCCTCTGCTCTCCTGGCGGCATGCGAAGATCACTCGCACAGGCGGCAAAGTGTTGGTTGAGGATCTTGGGTCGCGCAACGGTACGTTTGTGGATGGCCTGCGCATAAGTGGATCGACCGAGATACGGTCTGGACAGGTGGTGGGCCTGGGCAGCTTCCAGTTTCGTCTGGATGGGGATGGACGGCTGCAGAAGCGTGAATATAAGGGGAATGTGTCAATTGCAGCCGAAGGTGTGTGTGTCGACGTCAACGGCAAACGCCTACTGGAGCCAATTTCTCTAACGGTGTATCCCTCGGAGATGGTGGCGCTCATGGGGCCTGCGGGTGCCGGAAAGACCACATTCCTGAAGGCGCTGAACGGGTATACGCCTCCTGCCGCGGGACGGGTCCTGTTCAACGGCGTGGATCTTTACCAGTCCTACGATCTTTACCGGCAGCAGATGGGGTATGTGCCGCAGGACGATATTGTTCACTCGCAACTGACGGTGCGTGAAGCGCTTTACTTCTCGACCAAGCTGCGCACGGACTTGCGCGATCATGAGATTGAAGCCCGGATCGACAAGATTCTTGAGGAGCTCGGGATTCTCGATAAAAAGGACACCCTAATCGGATCGCCGGAAAAGAAAGTGCTGAGCGGCGGACAGCGCAAGCGTGTGAACATTGCCATGGAGCTAATTACGGACACGCCGGTACTCTTTCTGGATGAGCCGACGTCGGGGCTCTCTTCCTATGACGCGGAGGGGGTGATTGATCTCCTACAGCGGCTTGCGCGCGAGGGCAAGACGATCATCACGACGATTCACCAGCCGAGCATCGATGTGTATAAGAAGTTCGACAACCTGATCATGATTTCGCGAGATCGCGGCGGGTGCGGATCGCTGGCATACTTCGGACCCGCGGTTCCGGATTCAATTGAATTCTTCCATCCTCCGGCAGCGCAGATTGAAGACAAGAAGCTGCTGAATCCGGAGATGCTCTTGACGGGGCTTTCGACCAAGCCTACGGCCGAATGGGTCAACAACTACGCTCGTTCGCGTTATCGGAAGCTGTTTGTCGAGGACCGTGTTGGCAAGGTGCAGGGTTCGGGGACGTCCACGGCGGGCTCGGTTGGCAGGAAGTGGAGCCTGGTGCAATGGTGGACCCTGCTGCGAAGAAACATCGTGCTGCGGACGCGGGACAGGGCCCAGCTCATCATCACGTTGCTGCAGGCGCCGCTCTTCGCCGTGCTGATTGCACTTGTGTTCGGGATGACCAAGGAGCCGCTTTCTCTGGGCAGCGTCGCGGCGGGGCCGGCACAGTTGCGTGCGCAGCAGGACTTTACGGCGTTGAGCGCCAACCTGACGGGTATCGAGTTTCTTCTGGTTGTCGCGGCGATCTGGTTTGGTTGCAACAACGCGGCGCGCGATATCGTGGGTGAGTGGTCGGTGTTTCAGCGGGAGCGGATGGTCAACCTGAAGCTGCCGTCATACGTGTTTTCCAAGTTTGCGGTTCTGGTGGGGCTCTGCGTCTTTCAGTGCTTGACCCTGCTGACGATCGTCTACTTCGCGTGCGATCTGCGCGGCAACTACCTAAAAGAGGCAGCGATTCTGATCTGTTCGTCCCTGGTTGGGGCGGCACTAGGCTTGGCGATTTCGGCGAGAAGCTCGACTACTGAGACGGCAATCGCACTGCTCCCGGTAGTGTTGTTGCCTGTGATTACACTGGGCGGCGGCATACGGGCTGCCTACAAGATGCCTGGACCGGCACGCGCGATGAGTTACATGGCGCCATCGCGCTGGGCATTTGAACGAAACATGGTGGATGAAGCGAAAGGCCATGTATGCGGAACGCTACCCGGCCCCGATAGCTGGGACGCTTGTCCGGATGGAGGCAAGGGTGTCGATGCGGCGACGCTGCAGGTTCCAGAGGCGGACGTGATGGAGAACGGCATTCGCCGGCCGGCTCCGCTTGGAAAGGGTGTCAATGCGCGCTTTACCTACCTCCAGGCGATCTCCGTGCTGATCAGCATGATGGTGCTGCTTCTGATCTCGGTGCTCAGCTTCCTGCGCATGCGCGATATTCTTTAGCGAGAGGCGCTGAAGACGAATGGATGACGAGACGGAAGTGTCTTCACGATCTCAGGGCTTGACCACCACACTGGATGTCGCTAGAGACACAGCTGTCAACGGCATCGAGTGCAGTCTGCGGTGCCATGTAGGCGGAGTGCGGACGGAAAACCAGGACCGGGTAGGACGGTCTGTAATCTCTCATGGCGAGTTAGTGGTGGTGGCGGATGGAGTGGGCGGCGGGGCAGGCGGCGCACAGGCAGCTACCATCGCCGTGGAAGAGTACGAGAAGCTCCGCCTAGAGCCAGAAGAAAAACCGGGACCGGCCTTGCGGCGCGTAACGCAGGAAATTAACCGGCGCATTGACGCGCTGCGGCAGCATGACCCGGCAATGAGCGGAATGGCCTCGACCGTGGCTCTGGTGCTGATACAGGAACGGACTCTATATGTCGGCCACCTAGGTGATTCGCGGGTGTACCTGGGGCATGCGGGCGTAATGCGCCTGCTGACGCGCGATCATTCAGTGGTCCGGAGGATGGTGGATGACGGCATCATCACCGAAGAAGAGGCACGGACCCACCCGAGTGGGCATATCCTGAGCCAAAGTTTGGGACGGGAAGGAGCGGAGCTGGAGGTATCAGCCATAGAATTAGAAACAGGAGATACTGTCCTGATCTGCTCAGATGGTTTGTGGGCGTATGTGGCGGAGAGGAACCTATCTGAAGCACTGACCTCGGCAGATCTGAATGTGGCGGTAGCTGCGGATGCTTTGCTCGATCAAGCTTTGGCGGCAGGAGCCCCGGATAACATCAGCGTGGCGCTACTGCGAATCGGGTTAATGCGTCCTGTTGTCGCGCCGCTGATATTGAAAACCAAGACGAGCGGCACACAGCGACCGGTGTTGATCGTATGTGCGGTCATTTTGGTGGTGGCGATTGTCTGGCTCTTGGCCCAAACCCAACATTGACACTGGTTGCAAATCCAGATCATCGGGTACAGAGTTGGTACTCCAATAATTTGGGACATGAAATCAACAGCAGAACGCTCAAAGATTCCGCCATGTTCCTTTAGTCGCAAAACTTTTGGCAAAACCTGTAGATCCACGACTGTAGGCCACTGTTTGTCATGGTCGGTAATAGGGGTCACTACACTAAACGTCAAAAATCGTCGGAATGGGATCGCTTGCACAACCACTATATCTGCCGATGAAAGTCCGAATAGCCCATTAACAACGGCTGCGATCTGCAATCGAAGTGCTTCAGCCTCACGCTCTCTTATTAGCTTCTGCAAGCGCCTGCTGATATGCCTCTCCTACGGGCGCCAGCACCATATTTTCAATCCACCAATCCAGTCGCAAGAATTCAGCGGCGAGGCGTCCAAGGGGATGAAAGCTGATCATGAAGCCTTCTTCTGTAAGAAAGCTGTGTTGACCAACCGGCACGACATGCAGCGGAAAATGATCATCTTTGGTTCGTTTCACTGATAGCCCATGATGTTGAGCAGCTGCGTTTATATGAGCTAGATCGGCGCAAATCATCATGACGAAGCTGCCGTTGTAAAAATGGTAAAGCACTTCGGGATCGCGAAAACACAAGGGAAACGGGTAGTAACCCAAATGCACTTTCTTGCAATCGTTCACGCTAAAAAGAATGAAGTCCGATGCTCGGCCGGCAAGGAACGGGAACATTCCCTCATAGGCATCTGGCGTGCAGCCGACATCCAAAAGGCTATAGTGAAGCCCTGGTTCAACTTCCTCGGTCACGGAGCCCCCAGCTGGCAGCTGTTTCACTAAACGAGTGGCACTGTCGAAATGATGAGCGGGATCTGATTGCAAGGACTCTCGAACCCACAAAAATCCGTCTTCCTCTTTTTTGCCAGTTTCCAAATAGCCGAGCACATCATTGATCGCGGCCAGCTGGCGGTCTCCTCGCTGCCGACTTCCCCCATTCCCGGATTTCATTTCAAGAAGTAGGAACTTGCCCTCTCCTGGAGGCCATACGTCGGGACGAAAAACGGTGATGTCGCCATGGCGCATCGTATGCGTGAGGTCATTCATCACGGCCGTTCCGCCCTTCTCGAAGACAAGCCTGAGTACTTTCCTCTCCAGACGTGTGCCGCGCTTTCCAGACAAAAAGCCGGCATCTTCCTTTTCGACCATCTTCTTCAGATCCCAACGATCGCCATAGACGAAGACGATCGCGTCTCCAATGGATCGAAGGGCTAGGATGAGCGTTTTTTGCTGCTCGATCTTCTCCTCGCCTGCTGCCAGAAGCTTTTTCAAGCGATCGGATTCAGCAATATCGGTTATCCGCTTTCCAAGTGCCGCCTTGCAGCTTTTGTTAGACAGCCTGCTACGCCTAATTTTCCTCTCGGCACCGCCGATCCGCCGCAAAAGCTCCTCCTGGATCTCCAGGGCCATCATGCGGTTTTGGATAGGCTCGCTTTGCAGCTCGTGAACCTTCGCAAAAAGCGCCGTTAAACCTGCTTTGTATCGATGTAGCATGGCTTCCTAACTGGTCGGCCTTCTCGCAACCCGGGCCGTAACAGCGTAATCGGTGAGGATGACATCCGCTTCCGTCATTCGCATGAGGATAGCGCATTCTTCATTCTTGAATCAAGAATGAAGAATGCGTAAGATGTTTTCATGCTTCGCTCCTTCGACATTGCAGTGTTGCTGAAACTGACGCTTCCAGGAGCTGCAGAGTCATCATTCCAGAAACTTGCTTCCGACCTTCATGTCGCCAGCTCAGAGGTGCACGGGTCCATTAAGAGGGCTCGGGTATCTGGCCTGATGCAACACGACGGGCAAAAAAAAGTAAACCGCTCAGCGCTCCTGGAGCTATTGGGACATGGCATGAGGTACGTGTATCCGGCGGTACGGGGAGAGCTGACCAGGGGTGTAGCGACTTCTTTTGCAGCCGAGCCACTGAGGAGCGTCATTCACGATAGTGGAGCGGAAGTGCCTGTTTGGCCTTATGTGTTGGGGAAGGTGCGCGGCTATTCCTTCGAGCCGATCTACAAACATGCTGCCGAGGCGGCTCTAGCGGACCCTGCGCTTTATGAGCTTCTTAGCCTTGTCGACGCGCTGCGGGATGGACGAGTCCGCGAGCGAAAGATTGCCCTGGAGATGATGAGCAAGAGGTTACTGGAAAATGGCTAGCAATCTGCCCCTACTGGAGGAGGCCGCTGCAAAGTTGAAGCATCTGTTGCCTGAGGTCGTCTTCGTTGGAGGATCGACGCTCGATCTCATCGTGACTGATCAGGGCTCAGCTCCGATTCGATCCACATACGATGTAGACGTGATCGTCGCGGCCGACTACGCCGATTACTCGGCCTTCTGTGATCGACTACGAGACATCGGCTTTGATAGCGACACCCGCCCCGGTGCTCCGCTTTGCCGTTTTCTCCACGGCGGCCTGATGCTCGATGTGATGTCGACCCAAAAAGACGCACTCGGCTTCTCGAACCGTTGGTATGGAGGGGCAATCCAGACAGCGACGCCGGAGTGCTTGCCCAGCGGCAAGGTGATCCGGCTGATTACAGCCCCCTTCTTTCTTGGAACCAAAATGGAGGCGTTCTACGATCGGGGCGAAGATGACTACTACATGAGCCACGACCTGGAAGACTTCATCGCCGTTGTCGAGGGAAGAGAGCAGTTGCTCGAAGAGCTTGCCGGAGCCCCTGGCGATCTCCGCAAGTATCTAGGGGAAGCAACCGGCACGCTTTTACGAAACGAGCGGTTCATGGAGGCGCTACCGGGATATGTTCCGGGCGATTCTATTAGCCAACGCAGAATCCCGATCATCATTGAACGCTTGAGAAAGATGGGCGAATTGTGACCGATCACAAGAAGTTGGCTGTGACAATATGTAGCGCAGTGCTAATGAGTGGGCTTTTCCTGGGGTGCTCGAAAGCACAGGCGGACATCGGGGCGCCACCCGATGTCCGCGTTTCTCTGTCTTCCCATGGTTTGCCTGCCGGCTTCTTTCAAGCAGGCGCGGACAAGTGTGCCGGTCAGATCATTGGCTATCGATTCGTGGTTTGGTTGAATAACGATAGGGTCGCTGTTGGATTCAATACCAGCCCAAACTGTCGTCAGTCACGCGACCGCAAAGTCGATGGAATGGCCCGCATCCTGATCTTCGATCTGCACGGAACTATTGCGGCGAGCAGGGACGTTCCGTACTTGGCTGATGGATACGGTGAAATGGTGGCTGATGGAGAGGCAGAATCCGGTCCAGGCGGGACGCTGCTCTTCAGAATCCAATCGGTCAATCTCGATCCGCAAGGCGCAAGTGAGTCCAAGTCAGCAGTGCTCCTCCTCGATGCAAACCTGAAGGATGTCATACGGCTGGATCGCCTTTTGGAACAAGCAACTTTCCTGAACCACGCTCTTGTGTTCCAGGAGGGATTCACGCTTAATGGCCCGCGCACGTATTCCGTTCTCGACGGTTCTCCGCCAGTGGAAGTCCAACGATGGACACAGGATTGGCCCGTAGGGACGATGGACCGCAAGTTTGGAGAACATCAGTTGGCCTACATGCTCTGCCGGCAAGAGCTTCGGCCAAACGTGTACTCGTCCACGAACATCATCTACGCAGGCGCTAAACGCCAGTGCTCAATGAATGTAGAAGCGGCAGACCACGCGAACTGGTCAGTTCCTTTGAAAGAAGAAGGAACCGCCGCACTCGTGGGGTTCCTGAATGATGGAAGCGTGGCAGGTCAGATAAACGTCAAGGGGAGCCCCGCTGGCCATCTGGTGATTTGGAAGAAAGATCAAACAACCGAGCCTTTGCCGTGGATTTCGCATGATTACAGCGGGTCAGTCGTCAGTGCAACGGCGGATATGTCCCGCTACGCCACATTCGCTACTCACGAAAGCGCCCCATGCGAAAACTTTGGGAAGAACTGCAGCGGAACCGGCCGATGGATGGTGTTCGACCGAAAATCAGAAAAGCCGCTCGTGGACCGCGCTTTGCCAAAGAATGGACGAGCCGCTTTGTCTCCAGACGGCCTTCATTATGCCAGCTTCGAATCTGGGGAGCTGCACATCTACTCTCTGCCTCACAGAGATTGAGAATCAGGCTACATCCCCATACCCATCCCGTACCCGTGCGAACGCTCGGGCACAATCTCGATCTTCGGCTCGACCGCTTGCTCAATCTTCATCTCGGGTACATGGGCACTCTGGTGCGAAACATCGTGTCCGAGCACTGCTCCTAGCGCGGCTCGATCATTCGTAAAGAGCTGCGCATCGTGCGCTCCGCGCGAGACGGCAACGTACGCCATGCGGTTGTTGAGCAGATCCTTGGCTCCAAGCTCAGTATCGACGTTGATCAGCACCCGGTCGGCGGTCTGGCCCTGGCTGGAATGGCTGGTCACGGCATAGCCGTGATCGAGATGCGGATGCTTGGCTGGGTCGATCTCGACCGACCGGCCGCTGTCCATCTTCAGTGTCATCCGGCTCTCGCCGATGCTTTCGACAGTCCCCAGCTCCCGGTTTGCCAGCTTCAGCTCTGAGGACGGAGCGGTAAGCTGCACCCGGTCTCCGACGGAAAACTCTCGATCCTGCTCACGATAGATCGAGACACCCTGCTGCCGGCGAGGATCGTAGCTCTTCTGTGTGCCGTCCTGCAGCTCGACCGTGAGCCGGTTGTTTGGTGCGTCGACGCTTTTAACCTTGGCGTACTCGCCTTTGGTGATGCCGGTCTCCTGCGAGCTCCGACTATAGAGAAGCACGTCGCCGGCGTCGTACCTGGCTGCCCAGATTCGGTCTGCCCCGGTGAGATCCTGACGCGGCACCAGTACCTGGGTCCGATGCTCCTCCTGGCCGACGGTTCCCTTGGACTGGAGCTCGGCATGGATCGCCTGGTTGATCTCCATGCGGGAGCGGTTGTCGGGCGAGACGACCAGCGCGCTCTCAGACGATCGGGCATACTCCTTTGCGATGGCTTCGATCCGCTCCTTATTTCCCTTCACCTCATGGATGCGGCCCTGACGCTCCAGGCCGGCAATCGCCTGCCCAACCTGGCCATGCGCGAGCTGCTCGACGGTGTGCTTCAACTCCGGGTCTTTTTGGCGCACGATCTCATCAAGCTTCACCGTTTTCATGCCGCCTTCCTGCATCTGGGCGAAGATGCGGCCGGCCTCCACCGATTCATGCTGCCGGGTGTCACCAACCAGGAGAACGCGATCGTTCGGGTGCAGGCGCCCGATAAACTCATACATCTGCCGGGTGGAGGTCAGCGAACTCTCGTCCACGACATAGAGCCGGTGCTCGCCGGTGTCTCTCTGCTGGCCTCGTGCGAGATGCTTCTGCAAAGTTGAAGTCTCAATCCCTGCCTCCGCTAGCTTCGCCGCCGCTCCGCTCGTCGGCGCAAAGCCCTCAATCCTGATGCCGTCCCGCTCGACGCCTTCCCGGATCACCGCAAGGGTGGTGGTCTTCCCTGCCCCGGCGACGCCATCCAGACCAATGATCTTTTCCCGGCTCAGGAATATCTCGTCGACGGCGTCCCGTTGGGCTGCGTTCAACTGCGGATGCCGGTTTTCGGTCTCGATCCGCGTCCGGCCCTCCACCAGCATCGGATCGTCGTAGCCGCGCCGGTTTCCTTTCTCGACGTGCGCGAGGATCTCGCGTTCCATCTTCACCATCGTGGCCGTCGTATATTGCTGGCCCTCGTGCTTTGGCCCGTGATCGACCGTCCGGAACTCCCCGGCCTGCTTCCTCCGGTCGAACTCCTGGCGTACCTGGCTGAACGAGGCCTCCCCCATGCTCCGGTCCAGGGCTGCCGTTAGGATCGATCGCGCACTCTCGACCGCCGACCGCTCGAAGAGATGATCTCGGGCATAGGTGACACCCTGCCGTACTGCCAGCTCCGGTTCTCGGGAGACCTTCTGTGTACGCTCCCGTGCTTCAGCTACAACCCGGTCTGCCTGATTCCCAAACCGCTCGGCCAGATCGCGGTGCTGCTGCAACACTTCTCCAGGCGATAGCAGCTCCTTCGAATCCCGCGTTCGGTGAGCGGCGACCTGTGCCGCAGCTGGTCCGTCCAGGCCTTCGGCGCGCAGGTGGTCCTTAATCTGTTCGCGGCGTGGGCTCGAAGCCTCCAGGTACTGCTTCGTGTAGCCTTTGATCTCCGGCTGGCCGTACTCACCTCGGTCGACGGCGTAACCCAGATCCTTAAGGCGCATGGCCAGTTCGGATTGGTAGACCTTGGTCGCATACGTTTGCGAGCTATACATCTGGTGAGTCTGGAGCGAGCGTGTCTGGCCGTTCTCCCGCTCGGTCACATTGAATATCACAGCATGGGTGTGAAGCTGGGGCGCGGCGTAGCCGTCGACCGGCCGCGCCGTGTCGTGCTCGAAGGTCGCGGC
Source organism: uncultured Acidobacteriaceae bacterium (assembly GCA_964242875.1). Classification (GTDB taxonomy): domain Bacteria; phylum Acidobacteriota; class Terriglobia; order Terriglobales; family Acidobacteriaceae; genus Edaphobacter. The sequence continues at coordinate 11,446 of CAXTCB010000029.1, read as the reverse complement.
GGCAAATTTGCCCGTCGTCTCCGGCTCCCGGACGTTGCCGATCCGCGCCTGGGTGTAGCGTTCGAGCTCCGAGAGCGCAACGCGGACACTCTCCCGGTGCGCCTCCCGCACTCGGTCATCGCCGCCCACCAATGCCGTCACCGAAACCGACTTTGGCGCTGAGAACGTCGCATCCCATCCGGCCCGGTGTTCGACAGAGGTCACTTCCCTGCCGTTCTTGCCTTCGTAGGTCTTCGATACGGAGTGCCGGACGAGCTGCTCCTCCGTCTGGGGATGCTGGCCCTCGCTCAGTCGGGCGAAATGCTCCGAGCCGACCGCGCCCTGTAAGCCCCATTGGCTGGCCAGCTTGCCCTGCCATTCCGAGTGACCCTGCTGGTCGCGGCTCCAGTAGTTCTGCTTCTCGGAGGCGAACTCTCGCGCGTGATACGTCCGTGCCTGGCCGGCTGAAAGCGATTTGGAAGAGATCGAAAGCATGGTATCTGGCCCGAAATTAACATCACGGCTTGTGGAGATTCTAACCCTGAGCTTGAATAGACAATGATTCCTATATAGCGAGTGTGGGACGATCACTCATCGCCGACGCTCCATTGCTCCTGAGACGAGGGGAGAGGATGCTCTACGGCGGCACGTCGGCTTTTGTAATCGAAAATCGCGATAGTCAAAGAAAACAGGGTGGAGGCACTAATGGCCACGGCAGCGACAAACAAATGCCCCGGATACGTCTCACCGTAAGTCACGAGAACAATGACCGCGACCGGGACGATACACAAGGTCAGCGCAGTAAGTACGCGGGCAGCTAGTTGGTCATAGACGCCTACCCAAGCCACATCCTCCACCGGCCTTTTCATTCTGCAAAATTCTAGAAAATGCACGAGAAAGTACAACTGCACAAGGACGATTAGAACCGACGCCCATCGACGGGACGCCTCCAAAGGAAACTTCACCGAGAAAGCAGAGAACGTGTCCTGATCGGCAGTCAACCGTGAATCAAGCACCCGACGCAGACCAGCAAAGCTCATCGTTTGTTTATCACTCGAAGCTTCAATCAATTCTCGGAAGGACTTATCAAACTCATCCGATGAGAATCCCAGAAGATCGTGTAAGGCGAAGTCACGCCGATAAACAGGCTCGATTTTTCCGTTCGCAGGAAGGACCCATCGGAAGTCACCCCCCTCAGGGAACTCCAGGAGCGCAGCTCGTTTCCACGGGCCCGACCTATGGGCATCAACCCACACGAACGTCTTTACGACGGGATTGGCAGAGTGGATGAATCGATCTGGAATTATGGGCGTGCCGGCAAAATCGTCAGCATCGATACTCCAGCCTCGAGCAGACTCCCCTGGCAAAGGATTGAGGTCGCTCAGCGGACAACTCAGCGCCACATGGGTATTCCATAAAGCACGAGCATCTTGAATCGAAGCTGGAGGCTTCAAGCTCTCTAGTTCTCCGATCTTTGCTGTTTGGAGATAGGTCAGCGGCGCATCGTAGTGAATGTCCCATTTTCGTGTAATTTTGATGCGAAAAGGGCCATCGGCCGAATGAATGTCAAGTGCCTCCCCAACCGGCATGGGACGATTTACACAAACGCCGCCACCTGCAGTGGATACGAGCTTCTTCTCGATTGCTATCCCCCAGTCTTGCTGAATCTTCGTGAGTTGATCGAGCTGCTGAGACGCACGACTGAGGGAGCTCTTATCGGGGGCAAGGGCGATGACAGTTGCTGCTAAACAAATGACAAGCAGCGTGAAATGGACAGTGCGCAGTTGCTCAAGCAGATCCTTGTGAGTATCGGGCAATGCGAATCGCCTTTCTCGATCTTTGCGATCTTGCCCCACGGAGGTATAAATGGCCAGCGAAATCTTTCAGGACCTTCAGAACTAGAGCTCAACTGGCAATAGAGAGGGCGGCTTCCATCTCTGCTTGCGTATCGATATCGTCCCACCTGGCTCGCGCCCGTTGAAGCTTCTCCCGGACGACCGAACTCTTGGCCCAAGCTTGCAACTGCTCATATTGAGCATCGCGCTGATCCCAGAAAGCGTTCCTGCCCTGCTTGCCGGGAAGCACGACCGCACTGCCTATCAGTAAAGCGGAAAGCGCAAGACAGGCTGGCTGCCTTTCGTCATCGATCCACTGCGAAAGATAGGGACTCAGGTCGTCTTCGGACTGTCCAAGGGAGCAAAGCCAACTCTCTACATCTACAAAGCTTCCCTGCTCGGGAGGGTCTCCAAGCACCTCGGCCCAGAGAGCATGGAGGAAGGATTCGATAGCAGCTTGCTCGCTTTGAGGCCAGGTACGCCACTGGCCATGTCTGAATTTGCTGAACATAATTTCCGGATCGCAGAGGTCAAGGTAAGGATCAGCGGTCGTCACATACAACTCGTAAATTCTTGGAAGGAAGTGCTTGAATACCCTCTCATCTCCCCAGACAAGAAGAGCATCATTCGCGTAGTCACGCAGCTCATCGATACCAAGTTCTCGTAGAGGTTTTGATCGAAGCTTTGCCTCATCATCCATCGAGTGGCAGTGCAGGCACGGGTCGGTATAGGCAGGGAGCGGATACTCCGCAAACGCCTTGTATAAGCCTTCGACAGAGTCGGCCAGCTCACCATTCGCCATACGAACATTATCCCCCGACAGCTAATCGATCCCTTGCGATTCGTCCCAGACAAACGCCGGTTTCGGCTTTGCCGAAGCTGTGGGAGTGACCGAGACAGCGGCACTTTTCTTGGTGGAAGGAGCGGAAACCGAAGCCGGAACCGCGACAGGCTTTGGCGTCGGGTCCGTCTCGACCGACGCCACGGAAGCGGTGAGAATCCGGTTCGCAGCCGGCGCTTTTGATTCCAACTGACGGGATGGCGGGACACCCATAATCTCTGGGGCCCGGGGTCGCGGGAGCAACCGTTTCGTCATCCGGGCGGAGGTTTCAAGGCTCCAGGCCCAGAAGGAAAGTTTAGGTCGACTCTGCTGCCACCAGCCCCGCTCCCATCGTTCCTGCCGCCATGCCCGGAAGATCAACAGAACGAAAACGAGGGTTGCAAGGCCAAGAACAGGCTGCAAGATGAACCGCCCGAGCTCGTTCCCGTCGTAGATCTCCTGCTCCAGGAATGTGTTCAGCTTGGCCGAATTGATCTTCTGGCGGCGTCCTCGCATGACAGTCGCCCAACCTTCGGCGGTCGCCTTGTCGCTCAAAAGAAACGGCTCAGGAGAGTACGTTCCGATCACTTGTCCGACTGGTTTTGCGACCACATCCTGTTCCATTGCGAACTCGGACTTGCCCTTTTTCATCTTCCAGAGCAGACGCGTTTCGGTCGTCGCGGCGGGGTCATTCTTGTGCCAGGAGCTCGCCAGATAGTCGGTCGCATAGTACCGCTGGAGGGGCGTCATTGTGTACAGAAGAGGACCCAGCAGCGGCGTTAGATTTACCGCGTTAAGCACCCCAAGGCAGATCACCAACGCGATCACAATTGCTGGCACTTTCATCTCGGATCGCCTCCGGTTTTGACCTCGGCAGCGACGAAATCCTGGAGCAATTTGCGCGCGGTTTGTTGCTTGCGGGAGTCCGCCGTCTCGCGAATTTTGAGCACGGTTTCGGGCGTCAGATGAGCGCCGTCCTGCGTCGCCGTCGCGCTCGCGTGGAACAGATTCAGGAGCATGAAACGAGTCGCCGCGACCTCGGCCAAGAGCAACTCACTGGTGTCCGGAGTCGGCCGCGCTGCCTCAAGAGCAACGTCGCGGAGCCATGCGGCGAGCTGCTTACCGGAGCGTTTAGCGGCTGACTCGATCTCGTCCAGCTCTTCGGGAGAGAGCCGCGTGGCTACTGTTTTGGCGCGGGGGAGGTTACGAGCTTCTGGGTCGGGGAGCGTCTGGGAGCTTGAAACAGGGCCTGTGCGGGGAGTGCTCAAAAGGTACCGCCTTCGTGACACCGTAAGGCGGAACTCTGTGAGCCGTCAAGCCTGTAAACGGGCCTTCGGAATTCTTTTCTTTAGAATCAATGCGTTTACGCAAGATCGGAGAATTCGTTTACGCAAGCCGTCCAGTTCTGCGGTCGCGTTTACGTGGGCAAGCTAAGTGGCTGATTCGAAGCGCGTTTACGTTCGCAAACGGCAAATTGCTCTACAGCAACCCTTTGGGGGTGATGTGTCATTACTTCTTCCGCTGCAAAGCAGCGCAGGCCTTCTAGCTCAGGCTAGGAGGCCTCAGAGAGCCACTGGAGACCTGCTGGGAGGGCGACGGAGGCGAAGTCCAGATGGACGACGCGGCGATGCCCTGGAACGCGCGCAGGGCTCGACGCATGGAGCAGGAGAGGCCGCATCAGCAGCGCTCCTCCAAGACCGACCGCGCAGACCTCCTCTGGCAAGCTCTCGCGGAGAGCCGGGATCTCCTCCTCGGGGATCTTCCCGCGCGTGTGCGATCCAGGCAGAACACGCAGAGCGCCGTTCTCCTCGCCGCAGGGATCGAGATGCAATCGCACAGTAAGCATGTGCTCCAGGATCGCTGCCGGTGGCTGGACGTGGAGCACTTCCGCCTTCATCGACCACGGTCCAAAGCCATCAACTTCGACACGTTCCCGCACTGCGATGGTTACATCTTGATGCCACGGAACCTTCCAGTTTGCGTCTGGAATCTTGTCGAACAAAATGCCTCGGACGGGAAAGAAATGTGTTCCGAGAATAGGCTCGACCAGCACTCGGACAGCATCGGAATCTGCCAGTTCCCTCACCTCGGCTGACACGTCCAGGAGATTGCGGACGGCGAAGATTCCGCCACGCTTCCGCACTGATCCGGTATCGCCGATGCGCTCAAGAGCGTGCAGGAGAGCGTCCACTTTCTCACGCGAGAGAACATCTTCGACGATCGCAAACCCGTCGGTTTGCACTCCGTTCTCGTTGCTGGTCCGAGCGGTCATTAGCTCATTGTACGAAGTTCATTTACGACCCCAGAGTGCTGCCCATAGTCGTCCAAACCATCCCGCTTCAGCAGGTACAAGGAGTTGCAGATCGCGAGCCTTTGAAGATGTCCAGGCACGAAAGTTAGAGGGAGCATTGTCACAGTTGGCAGGGCCAATTCTCGCCTGGATCTCAGGGTCGTGTCCTGCATAGCGATGACATCCGAGTTCCTGGCCATCAAAAATAGCGAACGCCTGGCGCATCTCCTGATGCGTTTCAGGCTGCTTCTTCCAATAGCAATGGCCCATGCCCTCGTCTATCCAGCCAACCAAATCTGGCGCTACGACCTGGGGCACTCCGCATGATGTGCAGCAATGATTCTCGACATAAAAGTCGCCCGGGACAGACGTTGGCTCACGTTGATATCGAGATCCAGGATTGTTCATGCTGAACACAAGGCTACTCTTGTCAGAGCGTTTAGGATCTGATTTCGCAAGCTCTGTGAGGTAAGCGATGCAAGGCACTTCCCTATTCATTCCCGACACAATTTCCGACGCGCTGCGGAGCAATCTCGCGATGGGTTTACGTGCGCTTGCGGATGCGCTCGACACTCAGAATCTCGACGGCAAGTTCATCAGCGCAAGTGCGGCGGCTGGTGGAAGAAATGATGACCGTCTACACCTTCGAATCGTGCTCGACGTTGCCGCTCCCATCATCCAAACAATCGCTCCTGGTGGTTCTACATTGAAGCTGAAATGACAAACTGAACAGGCCGGCACCCGCGCGAGAAAGGCAAGCGAGTGCCTAGCGCATCTTCAGCCAGATTCCTGTCCCAGAATCCGGATCGCCCAGCACCCAATACAAACTGTAGGGTTTGGATTGGCCGGCGAGTTCTAAAAACGAATAGGAACCTGACTCACATGAGCCGGGAGAACCGTCAGAAATCACATTCAGATCAAGTTTTTGATCCTCATCAGGACCGCTCCACTTCCCCGCTCCTGACAGCGTGCAGCTCGTCGTTCCAAGTTCCTCCGGCAAAGCTCTCACATTCATAGAACCATCACTCTTGAGATCCAATGTGGCGTCCGGACCAATTTTCGCTTGATCCCAATGCCGTTCCGACTCTACGTAGCGGCCTACGAGATCCTCGCGCGGCGGCGAGTGTCTTGTACGGTTCCAGATCGCCGGCGGACCGGCGATAGCTCCTGCGAAGTTGTTCGCGGCGAAGAACAGGATCAGAAGGACAGGTGAGCAGACAAGCAAGATGGGCGGCAGCACGAGCAGCCACCAATTTGAGAATTTTCTGCCGAACACCTGCATGGTCGAAGTGTAGCTGCTCCTGCACGCTAAAACTCTGGCGGCTGATCGTCGGCGAAGAGTTTTGCCTGCTTTGCGGCGACACCTTCACGGTCCAAGTCCGCAAGCCTGATCTTCCATTTCTCGACCAACTTCGATGCCTGCCGGCTACGCCGCTCGGCACGGGCCAGCATCCGTTCTGCGTGCGCTCTCTGCCGGATTTGGGATCGGAATTGGTTTCCATATGCATGGTCAGAGATCACACTCATGGCCTCTGGCATCTTGATTGTCCTTTATGGGGTCCTCGTCGTCGTGCCTGTGCGATTTGTGGAACGCGTTTTTAGCGTTCCAAGGTCACGTTTTGTGACCGTAAAATCCATCAGGCAGTTTTGGTCTGTGCTGTCGTTTTTGGGGTCGTTTAATCAACACTTCGGCACTACCGACTACAGGATTAGGAAGACTAAAGGCAAAAGACTAAAGGCTTAACTACAGGCTTCCTTTAAGCAGCAAAAAAGCGTCACCGTTTCACCGTATAAGCGTCACCGTTTCACCGTCGGGCCGTCACCGTTTCACCGTAGAAAACCAGAGATTGCCAATGTTTTAGCGTCACCGTTTCACCGTAGCAAAGAAAGGAAACTCAAGACTTAGCTGCTATTGCAGTTGGTGAGGGATGCACGATCAGGGCTGAGGTTGTTGTTTCCAGCTTGAGCGTCGGGTAGACGAGTTGGATCTTCTTAAGAGCAAGCAATACCTTCGCCCGGAACTGCCGGAGCTCTGCGTACTCCGCGCCCATTTGCCCGTGCAGCCCTTCCCAAGGAACGATCCGGGGTTCACGCTTTCTGTTGGCACTGAACGCCGTATGGGCCAGCCAAGCGTACAGGTCGAGAGCCAGGGGAGAACGCTTCAAGGCACGAAGAGCTCGCATGTCGACGGGGACGGGAGCTGCGGTGATGGCGGCATAGAAGTCCTCGCCGAGCTCGACCCAACTCTCCCAGAGGTTATCTTGCTGCGACCGCGCCGGGTCCCACCAAAGGGTTCCACGGGGCGCGATCTGCATATCGACGTAACTCTTGCTCCACTCACGCTTATCCTCGAACGTGACGATGGCCCGGAACAGGCGCTCCATCTGCGAGTGAAGCCTAGCGGCATCCCCCCGCTTCCCTCCCCCGGTTCGCGGGTTCAGGCCTATCTCCCTCATGAAAGAGTCCAGGCTGTTTCCGAGCCGTATGCGCCGGCTCTTCTTCTGTGTGGCCTCGGTGACGAGCCAAAACAGAAGGAGCCGAGGTATAGAGCCGTAAGGGTAAAGCGGCTTGCGCGTCTTGAGATCGACATAAGGACGGATGGCCAGCGTGAGATGTCCGTTTGTGCGAGCCCAGACGGAGACATCGCCAGGGTCGGAGTGCGGGAGGGTGCACTGGACAAGCTGGCGTGCCATGTAGGAACGCTCGACTGCCTCTGGGCTCATGCGGATGTCGACAGCTGCGTCAATCAGCTTGTCCGCGTAGCTACCCTTTAGAGCGTCTTCCTTTATCTTTCGCGGCATTCGTGGGGTGCTCCCTGAATAGCGTCGTGACGCATTGACGTCAATGCGTCATGACGCCATACTACTCGGCCAGCTTTGGCAGGCCCTTGTCCATAAAAACGCGATTGAGTCCTCTAACCGCAAGCGACTGGATACTCATCCCTTCAGAAACGGCCAGCTGGTGAAGCCGTTCCCATTCAGAACGTTGCAGACGCACGGTCAGGGCCACGACCTCTTTTTTGGCCCTTTGACGTCCTGTACCTGAATCCTGATCTTCAGCTGCTGCGGAGATCTCTGGTTGAACTGCTCCGCGCTTTGTGAATGCTGCCAGTCCTGTGACTTTTGCGCTCATCTCAGCTGCTCCTTTAGCCATTTCCAAAGTTCTTGAATTTCTTGTGCTGCTTTACCGTCTGCTTCGAACTCCGTGACGGCTCGTCCCGTTGCCACAGCTCGGGCGAAAGCTCGGCGATCAGTGATGTCAGAGGGACATACCGGCAACCCGTACTGCTCTAGGACGGCCCTGGTCTCGGCGATCTCAGGGGAGCGGAACGGGCAAGCTGAGAGAACCAGGACAGCCTTCTTCTTAGCTGCGCGGATAATTTCGACTGCATTGCTGACAGCAGCCAAGTCAAAAGCCGTCGGGCGGCAGGGAATCACGACCAAATCGACAGACTTCGCGATTCGGGCGGCATCGGGTGCGGTGTGTGGAGCGGTGTCGATGATCGCCAGGGTCATCTTGTCCACAGCCCCAGCCTTCAGAACCTTATCGAGCTCGCCGGCGGAGATGGTGACGACCACCGGGGTCTCGGCTTCCCGAGCGTCTCCCCAGACTGTCGCAGACTTCTGAGGGTCCGTATCGATCAGGAATACCTTTTCCCGTGCCTCCTGGGCTGCAACGGCCGTATGGACTGCAAGCGTCGTTTTGCCGCTGCCGCCTTTCTGGCTAAGGAATGCAATTGACTTCATGACGTCATGATGCCACAACGCCAAAGCGCCGCGACGTAAATGCGTCATGGCGTGTCTTGAACGATACCTTCGTTGTTCTTCGTTGAACCTACACCTGCGGCACATTCTAGAAATTAGCAAGAGACACAAAGGGGAAGGTAATTGAGGAGAGGTAAGAGGACTCGATGAAATAGGCAAACGGAACAAAGCCGGGGTTCGTTACACGCCGAGCAGCCCTTGAATAACGAAACTTATTAGGGGTATAATACCGCTTAACGAAAGGCGGGCGACTCCTCTTGAAGAAACCGACTCTGGCAGACCTGCTTGTAAGCTGCATCCCTCGTGACCTTCTACTAGCTGTCGAAGAAGGCTTAACCGCCGGGGCAATCCGGGCCTTCCAGGCATCGCGCGGCGCGGATGCGGGTCACCTGCCTCATGTATTGGGCCAGAACCGCCACTTTCAAATGAATGAAGCCTACCATCGGGCGCTCGAAGCAAATGGTGCTACTCCCACTCCGATCAAGGGCAGTGCCATCATCACGGGCAGCGCAGGCGTTTTCACGCTGGGCCGCCTGAATACACGCGAAGACGTATGGGCCAGCGCGCGCCGAAGTCAGACGCGAAGGCACATGGCCCAAGTTAATCGCTCGATTGAGCCCTTGGTGCAGGCTGGTTTATTTGCAGCAGCTGAGGATCCGAAGAAGGCAGTTGCATTCTTTGTGGCAACTTTCTCTTCTTCGCTTGATCTGGAGCCAGCGATGCCGATCAATATCGAGCTTGCAGTACCGAATCCCTCTCTCAACAAGTGGTTGTTCAAGGAATCTCTGCAAACGTTTCTACAACGGTATAACGCTCCTGCGAAGACGCAGCACGATGGTGCCTCACCGAAGCTGAAAGCAAACCGCAAGGACAAAAAAGATGGAACAGCGTAATGAGCAGGATAGGCGTTCAAGGATTTCAGCACACGCGTCTTTGTCAGGTACTAGCTGCGAGGCGCCTAAGTCAGGTGCAGTTGGCATCGATGGTCGGAGTGTCGGCGTCGACGTTGAGCAAATGGCGTAGCGGCACGCAAGCGCCCGAACGAGAAAAGCTCGAAAGGCTTGCGGAAGTAGTTAATGTGACGGCGGAGTGGTTTCTTAGGCCTTGTTTGGCGGACCTCTCCCTTCCACTTTTTCGCAGCGCTGCATCTGCGCATGTCGCAGCTCGTGACATGCTCCAAGCCCGCTTACAGTGGGCGCAAGACATCGCTATGGCGCTCGAAGAGTTCGTTGATTTTCCAGACGTTAACATTCCTGTTCGCCCATTTAGCAGTCCTGAGCAGATCACATCCGAGGACATTGAAAAGGCAGCCGCTGAATGCAGAGAGCGCTGGGGACTTGGCCGTGCCGTTATCGAGGATTTGGCTCTTGCCGCTGAGACTGCCGGCATTCTGGTGATTCGAGAAGAGACAGGAGTAGCTCACATTGAGGGTCTTTCTGCGTGGAGCAGAGTGCTCGATCGGCCATTCATTTTCCTCTCCGCGGACAAGGACAATGGGTATCGAAGCCGCTTCGATTTGGCACATGAGATCGGACATCTTGTTCTACATCGCGAGATCGCTGGATCTACTAACATCGAGCAGCACAAAATGCTTGAACAGCAGGCACATCGGTTTGCTGGCGCTCTATTGCTTCCCGCAGAGTCGTTCGCTGCAGAAATCCGAATTCCTCCAACACTCGATGATCTCTTGATTTTGAAACGTCGGTGGGGAGTATCAGTAGGTGCAATGATTATGCGTCTTTCTGCTCTTGAGCTGATCGACGACAATCACAAGCTTGCGTTGCATAAGAGGAAATCTTACCGGTGGGGCGGAAAGGGTGAACCGGGCGACGGGGAACGGACTCCTGAGAAGCCGCGTCTGATTAGGCGAACAATTGATCTGCTGTTGGAAGAAGCCATCATGCCGCTGGGGACTATGCCAAGACACTTTGGGCTCTCTGCGATCGATTTAGAAATGCTCGCCGGCCTCTCTGAAGGCTTCTTTGAAGGCAAGAGCAATGTTTTGCAGTTTGCAAAACTTAAGCAGGAAAGGGTGACGCCAAACTATCGCTCATACATTGAAGTGTTGCCCTTCAAAAAGAGATGAGCTGATGCAAATACGGCTTTCGGATACCGCTCAATGGAGCGATCCCGACAACGAGCTAAGCCCTCGAATCGCAGAACGGCCCGCGTGAAGAATTCGCGGGCCGTTCAAAACTGGAGCGGGGTAGAGGACTCGAACCTCCTAGTTGCGCGTGGGAGAGTCATCGCTTGGTGATTCAATGTTGTCTTTCGACTGAAGGAGAGCAGCCTGTACCACCATGGCCCCGCCGCAACACCGCTCCCATCCATCCGTTTTTCGCCTTGCCAAGTGAAGATGCAACCTTGGACGACTTCTTCTTGCTGTGCCGTACTTCATGTTTCGTGGCACAGCATGATGAAGTGATCTTCTGATGTGCCTTGGCACCGCTATTAACCGAAATTGTCATATGTCCTGTCTCCTGTGCTTGCGCTGAAATGTGCGTGGTCACATGAGCAGTACCGCTGACTCCTACAGTCGGGACCCACATTGAGACTAGTAAGACGACCTGTGCTCCCAAGCCTCAGATAACCAGTGTAAATGCAATGATTTTCAGCACTACGTTGTTCAATATGCAATGCGCTCTACTTCATCAAGGGCAATTTGATCGTTGCGCCTGTCGTAGAGCCCGGTGGTTCGCGCCGATTCATGGCCGGCCATCTGCTGAGCGATCTCCAGCTTGCCGCCGTTCTGCAGGTA
>CAXTCB010000028.1:0-29515 GCA_964242875.1 uncultured Acidobacteriaceae bacterium | reverse complement strand
TCAACCGTGGCCAGCATCTCGAGGTTATCTTCCATGCGCTGGGCGATCTGGTTGAGCATCTGGCTGCGGGCGGCGACGGAGGTCTTGCCCCAGGCGGATTTGGCGGCGTGTGCGGCGTCGAGCGCGCGATCGATGTCGGCGGCGTTTGAGCGCGGGATCTCACAAAGCACCTGGCCGGTCACAGGCGTCAGGTTCTGGAAGTACTGTCCGGACGCGGGCGCGACCCACTCGCCGCCGATGAAGTTGCCGTAGCGCTCGCGAAGGGAGACGGGGAAGCCGTGAGTTTTGGGATCGATCTGCGGTCGCGATGCAGTGATAGTTGCCATGTTCGGAAGATCCTCCGTGCGGGCAGATTTGGCGGTGGTGGAAAGCGAGCCTCTGCGTGCGGGAAGATTCTAGACCCTGCTTGTAGCGGCTGTCTGCCTGTCTGCAGATGGCACGGGCGGCCCGGAAAAAGCTGGGGAATGGCGCCTCTGCAAGTACGGTCATGCAGGGGGGTGCCTCTTTTTCACACCTGGAAAGGCAAAATCGTAGAAAGGCACAACCGAATCTCGTTCCTGATGCTCTGAAAGTTACAGGGATGTTCTCTCATAAACCTTTGCACTGCCGAGATTGGGCTCATGACGACCAGCACGCCGACCTACCAGGAGATCGAAAGTCGTTTGAGACTCATGGAAGAGATGATTGAGAAGAACGCGCAGCTGACGGTCGCAAACCAGCACGCTTCTTCCGTGATGCACGAGGTGAACAACCCTCTTGAGGCGATGGTGAATCTGGTCTATCTGCTGCAGCGGGATGAGCCGCTGCCATCGCGAGCCCATGAGCGGGTGCAGATCCTCGATGAGCAGCTGCAGGTACTCACCCAGGTTGCACGCAGTGCTCTCTCCTATAGCAAAGATCAGCTGCGGCTGAAGCCGGTGGACATGATTCAGGTCGCAGAGTCTGCGCTGAAGCTGCATGTGGCCAAGATCGCAGATCGCCGGGTCGCCGTGAAGAAGCGTTTTCGCGCGCGGGCGCATTGTCACGGCATCTCCGGGGAGCTGCTGCAACTGCTGTCGAACCTGATCCTGAACGCGCTGGATGCCGTGGCAGAGGTGGAGCGTGGCGCGCTGCACATCCGCGTGCACCGCGGAAGCTCAGGGATTCACGTCACGATCGCAGACAATGGGAGCGGCGTTCCTGAGCATATTGCGTCCACGATGTTCACACCGAACGTAACCAGCAAGCAGAATGGCACAGGATTGGGACTCTGGCTTTCTAAGCGGATCTTGGAGAGGCACGACGGCAATATTCGCATGCGCACCTCGCGCCGGCCGGGCAAGAGCGGAACGGTCTTTCGCGTGACGCTGCCGCACGCAAAGGCCGCCTAGTCCTGTGGAGAGGCGACGACCTTCTGGCGTTGTTGGCCGAGACCGTCGATGCCGAGTGTGACGACGTTGCCGGGACGCAGATAGACCGGCGGCTTTTGACCCAGACCCACCCCGGGAGGCGTACCGGTCGAGATAATGTCGCCGGGTTGCAGACTCATGAAGCGGCTGACATAGCTGATCAGATTGGCGACGCCGAAGACCATGGTGGAGGTCGAGCCGTTCTGATAGCGGCGGCCGTCCACTTCGAGGGAAAGATGCAGGTTCTGCGGATCAGGAATCTCGTCGGCTGTCACGAGCCAGGGTCCGATTGGACCGAAGCTGTCAGCGCTTTTGCCCTTGACCCACTGGCCGGTCCCTTCCAGCTGAAAGGCCCGCTCCGAAAGGTCGTTGATGACACAGTAGCCGGCGACATAGGAAAGGGCGTCGGCTTCCGGAACGTACTTCGCTTCCCTGCCGAGAATCACGCCTAGTTCAACCTCCCAGTCGGTCTTTTGCGAGCCTCGTGGGAGGACGATATGGTCATTCGGACCCATGATGGCGGAGGTCGCTTTCATGAAGAGGACGGGCTCGGCTGGAACCGCTGCGCCGGTTTCGGCAGCGTGATCGGAGTAGTTGAGACCGATGCAGAGAAACTTGCCGACCCTGCCGACACAGGGGCCTATGCGCGGCGAGCCGGAGACCAGCGGAAGGCTGAGCGGATCGAGCTCACGGAGCGCAGCGAGGGCATCCGGAACCAAGGTGGTTGGGTCAATGTCAGCAATGACGGCGGAAAGGTCACGCAGCGCGCCTGCGGCATCCAGCATGGCCGGCCGTTCCTTGCCGGGACTTCCATAACGAACGAGTTTCATCGGCGATCTCTCCCTTTTAGAGTATCCCAGCGAGGGCAGGCCCGCGAGGACGGCGGGCCTAGACTGAGATCGGGAGAGAGACGCCTGAGTATGACGAATGAGCGGAAGTTTGCGCGATACCCGAGCCTTCGCGACCGGTGCGTGGTGGTGACGGGCGGGGCGAGCGGGATCGGAGAGGCGATCGTCGAGGCGTTCGCCGAGCAGGGAGCGCGGGTGGCGTTTCTGGATGTCGACGACCACGCCGCGGAGACGCTGATGGACCGGATCAGGCAACGAGAGCTTGCGGTGCCAATGTACCTTCATTGCGACCTCACGGATATCCCTGCGCTCGAGGCCGTGGTGGAGCGTGTGCTGCAACGGCTGGGAACGATCGACGTACTGGTGAATAACGCAGGCAACGATCAGCGGCACGCCCTGGCGGACGTGACTTCTGCGTTCTGGGACCAGGCCATGGCGGTGAATCTGAAGCAGCAGTTCTTTATGGCGAAGGCGGTGCTGCCGGCGATGCAGCGGGCGGGCGCGGGATCAATCATCAACATGAGCTCGATCTCCTGGGTGATTCCGTCGACCGGGCTGCCGGTGTATGTGACGGCGAAGGCGGCGATCGTCGGCATGACACGGACACTGGCGCATGAGGTAGGCAAGAATGGCATTCGCGTGAACTGCGTGATGCCGGGCGCGATCCTGACTGCAAAGCAGGAGCGGCTGTGGCTGACCGAGACGTACAGGGCGGAGGTGCTGCGTAACCAGGCGCTGCAGCGCATGATCCTGCCCGAGGAGGTGGCGCGGCTGGTGCTCTTCCTGGCGGCGGATGACAGCGCGGCGATCACGAACCAGAGTTACGCGATCGATGGCGGATGGGTTTGAGACGGAGCAGAGGCTCTCCGCAGTAAGATGGCTTTGCAATGCGTGAGCAGCCATGGCACTACGTGCAGATCTCAGACGCGCTGGATGAGGAGTTCGTGGCGGCCTTGTCGCGGAGTGTGCCGGTAACGGCGTGGCGGCCGCGTATGAGCGGGTGGGCGCTGCTTGGCAACTCGCAGGCTGAAGAGGTCGCGGAGCCTACGGGCGAGCCGGGGTTGTCGCAATGGAGCTTTCCGCTGCAGCGGGGCTATGCGCGGCCACCGATCTCGTGGCTTGCGCGCAGCGGGGCAAACCTGAAGACGCGGCTGCTGCGACGCACGCGCGAGCCGGCCACGACCCCGCTGGTGTGCTCAACGCCCTACCACGCGCCGCTGGCGGAGGTGTGGCCGGGGCCGGTGGTCTACTACCTGACCGACCTGATCAAGGCCTATGCAGGAGCGGATGCGGACCAGGTGCGCGGGCTGGATCGCCGGATGTGTGCGGCGGCGCGGCTGGTGTGCCCAAACTCCACGAGACTGGCGGACTACCTGCGGGACGAGTGCGGGTGCGAGGCGACGAAGATCCACGTTCTGCCAAATGCGACGCGGGCAGTGAACCTGGTGGAGGCACCGCTCTTCGCTGCCGGCCCGCTTCCTGCCGACGCGGCGGATATGGCACGGCCGATCGCCGGCGTGATCGGGAATATGGGAGGCAACGTCGACTGGCTGCTGCTGCGGGAGCTGGTCGAAGCGGCTCCGGAGTTTTCCTGGCTGATGGTGGGTCCGGTGAAGAGCGACGTGGACGACCCGAGCGAGCACGCGGCACGCGAGTCGCTGCTGAAGATGGGCGGACGTGTCCGCTTTGTGGGCAGAAAGCCCTATGGCGAGCTGGCGGCGTATGCGCGCGGATTCGATGTTGCCGTGCTGCCGTACAAGAAGCGTGAGCCGACCTTCTCTGGCAGCTCGACGCGCTTCTATGAGCATCTGGCGGCGACGCGGCCGATCGTCGCGACGCGCGGTTTTGAAGAGCTGCTGCACAAGGAGCCGCTGCTGCGGCTGATCGACACGGCGGAGGAGGGCATGGCGGTGCTCCGCGATCTCGAGTGGCGCGGGTTCGAGGATGGGCAGACGGCGGCGCGCTGGCAGGCCAGCCGCGACGGCACATGGGAACGGCGAGCGGAGACCATGGTGGCGGAGCTCGCAAGAACGCTCTCGTGAGGTTTGCATCACGACGGATTTGGCGTTGCTTCGCAGAAACAAGATCGGCGATGTAGCAGAAGGTCTGGAAAGCGCGCCTTCGCTGGAGCGGATTGCGGCGTCAGGAAGGCACGGCGATGATCCGCTCACGGTGCCTGCGCATGAGGAACCACAGGCCGACTCCAGCCGCAGCCCAAAGCGATCCGACAATCCAGGCGGTTCTGCCGAGGTGCAGCCAAAGAAAGAAGCAGATGAGGAAGCCGGCAAGCGAGAGAACGATGGGCGTCCACTGCCTGCGTTCGCCGGCCCGCCAGGCCATGACGGCAGAGGCAAGATTGACGCCCATAAAGGCGAGCAGGGCGCCGTAGTTCAGCAGCTCGGTACCGAGCTCATAGCTCATAAGCAGTGCGCCGCAGAGAACGATGGCGCCGATCAGAAGCACGTTGTTCTGCGGGATGCGGCGCCTGGGTTCAAGCGCGGCGAAGAAGCGGCGTGGCAGCGCGCCGTCCTGCCCCATCGCGAAGAGCAGACGAGCTGCTCCTAATTGTGAGGCAATGCCGGAGCCGATGGTCGCCAGCAGAAGCGCGCCGTTGACCAGGACGAAGAGCAACGGGCCGCCGACGCGGCGGGCGACGGCCACGTACGCCGTATCAAGATCGGGAAAGGCAAGGCTGCGCGGCCAGACCAGCTGGGCGAGGTAGACCTCCGCGGTCGCGAGGACGCCGGTGAGCAGACAGGTAAGCAGGATCGCCCGGGGGATGGTTCGCGAGGGATCGTGGGCTTCATCGCTCAGCGTAGAGATTCCGTCAAAGCCGATGTACGTGAGCACAGCGATGGAGGTGCCGCGGAAGACTGCAGGCGCGGAGAAGCTCTGGCGATCAAACAAGGGCTGCAAATAGAACGCGCCGTGCACCTGATGCAGCTGGCCAAGATACCGGAGGGCGGCTGCGACGAACAGCACGATGATCACGGCGAGGCCCGCCGCCATGGCAGCGTTGATGCGTGCCGAAGTTTCCACGCCGCGCAGATTGAGAGCGGTAAACAGGCCGGCGAAGAAGACGATCCACACGACGTAAGGGACGGCTGGGAGAAAGTTCAGGGCGGCCTTGCTGCTCCAGACGGTGCAGATGAGCGGGTTGAGGATGTAGTCGAGCGCCATGCACCAGCCGGTCATGTAGCCGAGGCTGGAGTGCAGCTCTTCACTGACATAGGTATAGGCCGAGCCGCCCTGAGGATAGGCGCGCGCCATCCGCCCGTAGCTGTATGCGGTGAAGAGCATGGCGACCAGGGCTGCGAGGATCGCCAGCACGACGTGCCCTCGGGACTCCTTGTAGATCACGCCGAAGACAGGCATGGGTGCGGTTGGCTGGACGAGGATGATGCCATAAAGAACGAGGTCTCGATAACGGAGCGTCCGCTTGAGAGTCACGCCGTCTGCCTGAGCGATCACCGCAGTGTTCTTCACGCCACCTCATCTTTCTACGTGCGGAGTCCCTGCGGTCCACGCGCGCACCCCGCTTGCTCTCTGCCGCGAGCGTTGGCCACGCCCACCGCCATATGAAAAGACTATGGCAGATCGGGCGGGCCACTGCATGGCCTTTGCAAGCATTTGAACAGGAGAGACCGTTCCCGCTTCCGTCCCCGACGTGTCCTGAGGAGAAGATTGCGCGTTGCAGGGATGCGCGGCTTTGAAACTACCTGGACGCGGGTAGATCGCGACGGCGCGCCTTGATCTCCCGGTAGAGACGCGCCTCGCGATCAGCATCGGCCGTCCGCCCGGTCTTTCGATAGGCGGCCTGAAGTTGATAGTGTACGTAGTCGAGGGAGCCATTGGCCTGCTCTGCGAGCTCCAGATGCGGTATGGCTTCGGCGGTGTTGCCGGCCTCCAGGAGCAGTTTGCCGAACTGGTACTGAGGCTCCGCCATCTCCGGGTGAGCGGCAGTGATCGTGCGGAGAAGCGTAAAGGCTTCGTCCTTGTTGGAAGTTTGCAGCAGTGCAAACGCAAGAGAATATTGCACGTTCGGATCGTCAGGATTCAGCGTGATCTCTTTGCGAAATTCCGGCACAGCCTCGCCCGGGCGATCCATACGGATAAGAGACTCGCCAATCTGATAGTGAGCGAGGCGAAAGGAAGGATCCGCCGCAAGGACCTTGCGGTAACACTCGGCGCTCTGCCCGTAGCTTTCGGTGTCTATGAAGATGTGGCAGACGAGAGAGAGCACATCGGGAGGAAGCGGCTGCACGGAGAGATCCGCGGCAATCGAGTTTGCCTGCTTCGGGTCTCCGGAATGCGCCAGAGAGAACGCCCAGGAGTACGCCGATCTCGGGTCATGCATAGCCTCTGCCCCAACAGCCGTGAAGGCACGCGCTGCTGTGGGAAAGTCCCCCGTGGAAAAGAGCGAGAGCGCATACATCAGCTGGGTGCGTGGATCTGCTACGGCCGGCGAAGAAGGACTGGGTTGCAGGTAGTGCCCCAGCGCCCGAACCGCGGCCGGGAAGTCTCCCACACGAAAAGCAGCCGTACCCAGATTCCGCAGCAGCGATCCAGATGGCGTATCCCAGTGCGTGGCCTCTTCGAAGTGCGTCTCTGCGCCCGCGTAGTTCCCTTGCCGCGCCTCGGCGGTGCCCAGGTCGTTGTAGCTCTGCGCGAGAAGCTTCTTGAGCTGCGCCTCCTCAGACTCTCTTGCTTTGCGCTCGACAGGCGACAGGAGACGCCAGCTTTTTTGCGCGGGCTGACGGAGAGGTTGCACGGCTGAACTGTCAGGCGCGATCTCCATCTGGCGCGCTTTCTCCTCAAGTTCGACGCCCTGTGCCGCGTCCCCCTGGCTTTGTCTAAGCGTCGCCAGCGTGTGAAGCAGGTACCTCGTCAGGGCACGTGTGGTGGTAGCGACGGAAGCGCTATCGCCTGAGGACAGCGCCTCTGCCTGGGCTTGCTGCAGGGACAATAGCTGAGCAGCCGGAGAGGTGTGTGATGAAGTCTGTGAGGGAACATCGGCACTTGCGACACTGGATCGGAGGAGCGCATCGCTGTTTGCCGTTGTGAGAAGCAGCGCGCCGAGACAAAAGCTTTGAAGAAGAGATCGGGGAGTCACAGTAGAAGCCTGCCACATGAGACCGTTTCGTGCCTGCTTACACGCCAGAGAACGCATTGAGCCTGGGAGGACGTGCCTGAAGCGGGAGACGAAAAAATGGGCAGGATGAGCGAAAGCTCATCCTGCCCGTGGACTGAATACGGTTAGAAGTTGATGTGGAGGGTGTATTGGATCTGCCGTGAGGCGTTGCCAATTGTCTGGTTAGAGGCTCCGAAGCCGGACTGGGGCGTCTGAGCTGTGATGACGCTGTTGCTCTGGCTGCAAGGCTGGTACTTGCCAGCCCCATTTACGGCGCCGCAGTTGACATTCTGGAATGGTGTGAACTGCCCGTCGCTCGCGTTGAAGTTTGCGTGATTCAGGAGGTCAAAGAAGTCCAAGCGGAACTGAACGGTTGCCAGTTCCCGAACTTTCCAGTTCTTGTCCACTGAGAAATCCGTGTTCAGGAAGTTCGGACCGCCGACGTATCCACGGGGAGCCATGTTGGATGGAATAGTCCCAATCTGGTACCCGATCAACGTAAAGGCGTTTGGATTGACGATCTGCGATCCGTGACGACCTGCCGTCGGACTCTGGCCGGCAACCTTCAGGGGCCGCTGAGGACCACTGTAGCCTGTCTGCGCGAGCGCGTTGAGGGCGCCTGCGCCCGGCGGCAGAACCTGTGCAGGATTACCCTTCGCGTCGACACCCGGAACCGTTTGCAGTGCAGCGGTGTTCTCCGAAGCTCCCTGGTAGATGGTGAAATTATTTCCGTTGGCTGCGGTTGTGATTCCGCTCAACTCCCATCCCCCTAGTGCTTGCTGAACCAAGGAGTTGTGTCCAGCAAGAGAAGGCAGGCTGTAGATCGCGTTCGCAACGAAGTTGTTCGGGCGGTTTACATCACCCGTTCCGCGATCAAGACGTGGGTTCGGGTAGTAGGTGCGGATCTGATTACCTTGTCCACCATTGGAATCATCCACGATGATGTCTGCGATGGAGTGAGACCAGGTGTAAGCGGCCAGGAACTGCAGGTTATGTACGCGGGTCTTGATCAGAGTTTCGAGACCGTTGAAGTT
The DNA here is from genome assembly GCA_964242875.1 of uncultured Acidobacteriaceae bacterium. Taxonomy (GTDB): domain Bacteria; phylum Acidobacteriota; class Terriglobia; order Terriglobales; family Acidobacteriaceae; genus Edaphobacter. Next base: position 21,114 of record CAXTCB010000028.1, on the reverse strand, counting down.
GGAGTTGCCGTCATGCGTCCACCACAACAGCGTTCCGAAGTTCGAGTACGGACGGTACGCGTTTACCCCGTTGCCGTTGGCAAACGATGCCGCTCCCCAGTTTCCAATCGGTACCTGGTTGATGTCGTAGCTCGACGTGAGGTGAGTTCCCTTGTTGCCGACGTAGCTGATGGAGAAGAGGGAGTTGCTCGCCAGTGCCTGCTGAACAGTAAGGTTCCACTGCCAGGAGTTTGGCAAGAGTGAGCTCTGATCGTAGCCGCCTTGCGGAGAAGCCTGTCCGCCTGAGAGCGACGCCGGTGTCGCTCCACCGAGAGACCGGGCAAAGTTGTTGGTCTGAATTGAGAATGGCGCGTTCGATACCAGTGTGTATCGGGAGATACGTTCACGCTGGAAGAACTGACCGCCACCTGCACTCACAATCGTTTTGCCGGTGCCGGAAGCGTCCCAGTTAATACCAACGCGCGGAGCGAACAGGTGGTAGTTGACATTCTGGAGGTATTTGTTCGAGCCCGGAGTTCCCGAGGAGAACGTCGTGTTGAACTGCTTGTTTGCGTCACCGCAAGGATCCTTACCAGGGATAGTCAGGAGACCATTGCAAGCGTCGGTTTGCGGCAGTGCTGGATTGTAGAGACGTGGCTGGAAGTTTGTTTCGAGCCCGTTGGGTTGGTACGTGGGCGGCATGATGGAGTAACGGACACCGGCATCAATCGTCACACGCGGGGTCAGCTTGAAGTTGTCGGTCGCGTAGAACTCGTAGTTGCGCCACCGCAGCATGGCACGGACGTTGGTTGAAGTTTCGCTGATGTTGAAGACATTTCCCGGAATGAGGAAGTTGGCGAGATTATTGCCAGTGGTGAAGCCGCCCTGACCCGCAGGCGCTATGTTGGTATCCCCTGTGTTGACTGAGGGCCGCTCGGAGCTGGCTGGACCGGTGTCTTCATCCTTCCCATCGAAGTCGAGGTTCAAACCGAATTTCAGCACATTGCGCCCGAAGATCTTCGACGCATTGTCCTGGAAGCTATACAGGTTGAGCTGATTCTGCCAGGGAGCAATGTTCGAGAGTGTGTTCCCGCTGCCGTAAGCGCCGAGATTGACCTGTGGCACACCAATCGGAGAATGCTTGATCGAGTTTGCGTAGAGGGTCGGGACCGCTCCGCTCACCTGAGGAAGCAGACCAGGGTTGGTACCGCCGGGAGTGATGATGATTCGGTTGTTGGAGTACTGGAATGCCGCATCGTTGACGAGGGTGTTGCTGATGGTGGCAGTCCAACGGCCCATGATCGATTTCGACGGCTGCGCCCAGCTGCTGTTCAGAGCGGGGAACGGATCGTCTCCCCAGTAGCCTGCGTTGTAGGACGGATTGCTCCAGGTGTCCTGGGTGTAGCGACCAACAATAAGGTTCTTCGGCGTGACGCGATAGTCAGCGCGGACGTTCTCCTCGCGCCAGTAAAGCGCCGTTGGGAGAGAGTCGGACCAGTTGTTGCCCTGGCCATCGAGCGTGGCCCGTGTGGGTGCTGGAAAGAGCTGATTGATGGTCGTCGCAGAGGGGTCGAGCGCGTTGAGCTTAAGTGGATTACCCGCCGCCTGAAACTGGGTCGGAATGACTGGCGCGGTAGAGGAGCAGGTTACGCCAGGTGCATCCGCCGAGAAGTCGCCGCCGAGTTCAGCGGCCGTCGGAACGCAGGCACTGACGGTGCGGCCACGGATCTCTCGATTCCACTCTTCGCTGAAGAAGAAGAAGAGCTTGTCCTTCTTGATGGGACCACCGATGGAATAGCCGAAATCGTTGCGTCGCAGCTTATCTTTGCCGCCCCGGGCAAGCGCCGGATTGGCATTCTGCCGAGCGAAATAGGTAAAGGCGTTCAGCACATCGTTGCGGCCGTCATAGAAGGCGCTGCCGTGGAACCGGTTGGTTCCGCTGCGGGTGACGATGCTGATGATGGCACCAGAGACCTGACCGTACTCCGCACCATAGCTGTTGGTCAGCATCTTGAACTCGGCGATCGCTTCATTCGATGGGTAGATCAGAATCGTCCGGTTCGACCCGACGTCGTTGTTGTTAACGCCGTCAATCAGGAACAGGTTGTTGGTCGTCGGATTGCCATTAACCGACATATCCACGCCGCCCTGCAGGCCCTTGTTCTTGGTATCGAAGCTGTTGGCAGCGGAGACACCCGGCTGAAGCTGGGTCAGTTCCACGAAGCTGCGGCCGTTGAGCGGAAGTTCCTTCACCTGGTTGCCGTCGATGACCTGGCCAAGTGCGGCGCTGTCGGTCTGAACGGTCACGTTGGTGTCTTCAACGGTTACCGTCTCGGACGTTGCGCCGATCTGCAGTTGTGCATTGACCGTGTTGGAGGTCGCAACGTTCACCTGGACGTTGTTCGCCACATAGGCCTTGAAGCTGGGCGCGCTGATCGAGACCTTGTAGGTGCCGGGCTCGATCTCAGGAATCGTGTACTCGCCATTCCCGTTCGCCGTTACCGTTCGTGTGAATCCGGTTGCCGCACTCGACAGAGTTACGGACACGTTCGGAACTCCGCCACCCGAAGCATCCGTGATGATGCCAGTCACGGTTCCAGTTGTTTGCTGCGCATACAGTGCAGTACAGAGCACCATCGCCGCAGGTGCACTTACACCTAACCACTTCTTGTACGTCATTCGCTCTCCAAAGTTTTGCAGTCGGTCAGAGCCTCCAACTTCGAGGACATCTGCCCAGTAACGTTCCTGTGCTCGCATACCAGAGGATCTTCAGATGGACGAACTTCCCCTCCCAAAGGAGGACATCTGAGACTCTGCTCTACGGCGGCCATCATTAGGCAATTTGCGTTACAGGGTTGTCAATAGAAATTCTTCTAATGGAACGCTGGGGCTAGAGGGAGATCTCGAGAGCGACTAACTAATAAAACCCAGATGCCGCCCATGAAAGTCAAACTGAAGCGGACGGAGATCAGTGAACAAAACAAACCACTTGAGGAGAATGGGACGGCCGGCCCAGATTTAGCGGGCCGAGGGCCGCAACGCCGCGGGGGTAACGACTCCGGTTCCTTCGCGGACGGAGACAATGTGGTCGATGGTGACGCGATCAAGGGGTTCGACCAGACCGGACGGCCAGCGAATGCTCACGGCGTCGAGGCTGGTGGCGCTGCCCAGCCCGAAGTGAACGCGCAGGTCCCCTTGCGAGAGATAGCTTCCGCCACTCCTGACCTCATCGGTCTGGGTGACGCCGCCCGCCCGGACCGTCACGCGCGCTCCGATCGCCAGGCGATTGCTCTTGGTCCCGGCGAGTTCAAACGTCACCCAATGCATGCCGGGCTGCCCCGGGTTGTGCAGGACCACCGGCGCGCCGACCAGGTTCTCGACCACCAGATCGACATTGCCATCGTTGTCCAGGTCCACGGCCGCAAGACCGCGGCTCACGCGCGGTGTCTGGATGGCCGGGCCGGCCTGAGCGCCGGCATCACAGAAGGTTCCGTCCCCTTCGTTCAGAAACAGGTTTGCCGGTTCCTTGTAGCGTGCCCCGGAAGGAAGCGTATCGACCTGCGGGTAGACGTGCCCGTTGACCGAGAACAGATCGGCCCAGCCGTCATTGTCCAGGTCTGCAAATGCAACACCCCACTTTACATAGGGCAGCGAGGCGAGAGCTACGCCGGCGTCATAGGAAACGTCGGTGAAGTTTCCTTTGCCGTCATTGCGATACAGGGTGTTGAACTCGTCGGCAAAGTTCGTCACGTAGATCGAGAAGCGACCGGTGTGGTTGTAATCGGCGATCGCGACGCCCATGGATCCTTGTTCTGATCCATCGCCGCTCACGGCGGTTCCGGACTCGAGACCCACGTCGGTGAACTTGCCTGCGCCGTCGTTGCGATAGAGATAGTTCGGCGTTGAGTCGTCTGCGACGTAAACACTCGGTCGTCCGTTGTTGTCGAAATCCGCCCACACAACACCCAGACCGTAGTACCCGGGAGCGTCGTCTGTTCCGGCCGCCTTCGCAACGTTGGTGAAGGTGCCGTTCCCGTTATTGTGAAACAGCGAGTCGCCGCCGCCCTTCAGCCCGCGTGGGCCGCACTGTACGTCGATTCCGTGAAACTTGCAGGTAGCGCTCTTGCCAAAGCCGGGAAGATCATTCAAGTTGAAGTCGACATAATTTGTAACCATTAGATCGACAAATCCATCGCCATCGTAATCGGCAAATGCGGCGCCGGTCGACCAGCGGCCATCGGCCACGCCGGCTGCAGCCGTCACGTCGGTGAAGGTGCCGTTCCCGTTGTTGCGATAGAGCACGTTTCCGCCAAGACAGGTGATGTACATGTCCGGCCAGCCGTCGTTGTTGTAGTCCGCGACTGCGCCGCCCATGGCGAAGCAGGGATGCGCGACGCCAGCCTTTGCCGTCACATCGGTAAAGGTGCCGTCGCGGTTGTTGTGAAAGAGAGCGCTGGGCGCGGTCTCACCTTTCAGGGCCATGGCGACGGTCGGCGCATTCGTGAAGTAGAGATCCGGCCAGCCATCGCGGTCATAATCAATCGCCAGAACGCCGCCGCCCATCGACTCGACAATGTAGCGCTGCTCGGGTGCCGAGATGTGGTTGAAGCTGATTCCGGTCTTCGCCGTCACATCGACGAATTGCGGAACGAACCGGTTGTGACACACCCTGGATCGTGCCCCGGCCGGCGGGAGCGTAGGTGCGCTGTGAGCCTGCCCGAAGACGTCGGTGAGCAGGATGCAGTGAAGTCCGAGAGCAAGCGGGAGGCGACGAAGACTGAACATGGGAAGCGGATGCAGGAGGTTGTCGCGGGCGTAGCTGCCCCGCGTCTCCCATCATAAGTCAAGGCATTACGCACGAGCCTGCGCGCGCGAAAGCTGGTGCGAGATGTGGTGCCAGCCACGTTCGCTTCAATGGCCGACCGGTCGCGTCCGCAGGAGTCGCGTGTGATGTCGAAGAGGATGGGGTGCGGTCCGCGTGTTCAGGCCCGTAAAGGCTTCCTGCCCTGGGCGAGGTTTAAGCGAAATCCTTGCCGTCCTTTCGCAACAATGCGAACGCCCGTCTCCAGCTTCGTCGTGGCGCCACCGAGCACGGGAACGGTGTAGGCAAAGTCGCGAAAGCTGTACTCCAGCGTCTCCGCCTTTACGCTCTGAAAGGCCGTTCGGGTCGGCGACCACTCGAAGAGGAGCCCAAGCCGCGATGCCGAGTCGGCACCGACGAGCCTGAAGTCCGCATGGCGTTCGCGAAAGGTCACCTCCAGACGTTCCCCGCTCGCAAGAGGCACGATAGTGCGCAGAGTCGATCCACTCTCCTCGATCGTGGGCAGCCCTTTCATAACGAGTGGACTTTCCGAACCATTGGGCCGGATGAGAACGAATCTGCCCTTGGCATGGATGCCGGCGCGGCCTGCGTGTACTTCGTCATCGCTCCAGTGATAGCCATCGAGCACCGCGAGCAGCCGCTGCTCAATACCGTGCTGCCGTACCGTGTCCACCAGATACGGTTGTTCGAAGCGGTCACTGTACACATGCAGATCGCGAAGGTAGAACTCCCTGTCTTGGAAGTGGAGATTCGCCCGAAAGAAGCGGCTCTGATACCACACAGTCCGCTGCGGCGGGTCGTTGCCGAACGGATCGCTGAGCATGATCTGGGCCTGCGTCGGCGTGCTCTGGAAGGCTCGCTTGCATCGGCGGCCGGTCGCGCCCATCGTCTCCACGATCAAGCTGCCTTTGCCTGTCATGGCGGCGAGCCGTTCCATCTGCAACGCATACGCCTTGCTCATCACCGGCCAGCCAAAGCTGTTCTCCTGTCCGAGCTGCGCATAGGCCAGCGCCTGGGTGGGCGCGTGAGCGATCATCTCGAGAAATGCATCGATGAAAGCCGGTGACTGACCGGAGGGCCACGCCGGCTCCATCGTGTCTGGATATGGCAGCGTCTTGTCGTAGTAGTAGACGGGATCCTGGCCGAGCAGGCGAAACATCGGTGTCCCGATCTGGTTCGCAGCTTTGAGCGCCGGGCTCCAGGCATTCTTGCGGCTGGGATAGTACATCGCGATGGGCGCTCCCCAGATCGTGAAGCCATCCGTGGCCAGCTGATCGCGGCAGTTGCCAAAGGCGTCGATCCCGTAACGATCAGAGAGATGTGCGATCGTGACGGCGTCGAGATTCCACGAGGCTACGCTCTTCGCCTCCCTGCTGAAGATGCGTTTGAACGTCGTGATCGCGGTGTCCGCAAGTTTGCGGCGCTCATCTGGCGTGTAGCCAATCGCATACGCGACCGGCACGTGGTAGTCCCACTCCCATTGCGGGTTGCCTCGCCACGCGAGCCCCGCATCCACACACAGCCGGCGATTCATCTCGAACCAGAGGCCGACCTCGTGATCCTCAGGCATCTCTGCTTTGAGGAACTCGACAAAGGGTCCTTCGACCATCGCGTCATATTGCAGCAGCCACGTCGCCGGAAGCCGATGAGCCTTGATCAGGGCCATCTGCTCGCGCACCGGCAACATGAGATCCATGGACTCACGCGGTTCTTCCGCGCGGAGGAAATTGACGATGTTAAGGCAGCGCAGCGGCGCGCCTGCCTCCGCGTGATCTCCAGAAGCGTGGCGACCCAGGCCTGCGGCACAGAGTGTCGCGGCTGCTCCCCACAGGGTCTGTCGCCGTGTTATCCCAAGGCCGTCTGCCATACCGGCCATTCTTGCATCGTTTGCAGGCAATCTCTGCTCTGATGTGACCTCCGCGTCAACCTTGCCGGAGGTGCGAGTCCTCCGTCAGCCGCGGCTGCGCAGTCTGGCTGGATGGGAAGCTTGCTGAGAGCCGGTTCTTTCGCCGTTCTGCCCGGGACGAGTCTCGCTGCATCGAGTGTCGTTTCCTGAGGTGAATCAGGAAATCAATCAACAAGGCCCACAAAAACATGCTGAGCAGCAGGGACAAGGTGATCACTGAGGAAAGCATCTGGTCAGGCACTGAAACCTCCTTCTCCGATCGATCGGTATCGGCACGGTGGCCCACGGAACCGGCAGGCGAAGGCGATAGCGCAGGGCAGATCGGCGCCATCGCCGCCCGGCAGCTAGGGCTGAGTCACGTTCAACGCGATCTGATTGTCTGGCGCGGGGCGCTTCGCCGACAGCCCGCGCAGCGTCTTCTCCGCCCGGCTCACGACCAGCTGTTGCCCGGTCGTGCTGTTGGCGAGCCACACGTCACTCAGGAAATACTGCTCCCCATACCTGTGAAAGATCACCGTTGCGGAACGCTGGGCGTGCGCTCTCTGCTCGCCGATGGTCATGATCAAGCCGGTGTGGTCACCCTCCCTGTCACGCAGAACAAGGGTGCGATCGCTGGTTGGCTGGATCAGATACTCCCCGGCAGGAAAGCTTCGATTTCCATCCTGGAACGGGAACGGAATGGCGACCAACAGCGTCGGACGCTGGGCAAAGGCCTGGGTTGCGGGGGCGAGGGCACTCAGCGCCAGGGCGCAGGTGCAGAGAACTCGGCGGGCATGCAGAGCTGAGAGGAAAGTCATGAGCGGTCTCCTTGAGTAGAAGGCCGTTGTGACAAGCGCCTTCACCAGGTAAGGCGAAGGCCGACCCGGAGAAGGGCCACATGCGTGAATGCCTGCTTCTTTTTAATGTTCGAGCTGTACGTCGCCGGTCGCCTCGCCACCATGCAGCTCGCGATACAGCCAGATCCGCGCCAGGGACCAGTCGCGCTTGACCGAACGCGGCGCAATGCCGAGAACCGCAGCCGCCTCTTCAACCGAGAGTCCCCCGAAGTACCGCAGTTCGACCACCTTGGCCTGGCGCTGGCTAAACTCTGCCAGCTTGGTCAACGCATCATCGAGCGAGAGCAGATCTTCCGATCGTTCCTTCGAGAGTGCGATTCCCTCCTCGAGCTCCACCCGCTGCGCTCCGCCGCCCCGCCTGCCCGCATTGTGTCCCCGGGCGTGGTCCACCAGCACCCGGCGCATCACATTGGCCGCAACCCCGATGAAGTGCTGCCGATTCTGCCACGCCAGCTTCTCCTTCGCCAGGCGCAGGTACGCCTCATTGATAAGAGCCGTCGGTTGCAGGGTGTGATCCTTGCGCTCGCGGCGCATGTAGGACGCGGCCAGCCGATGCAGCTCCGCATAGATCAAGGGCAGCAGTTGCTCGGCCGCAGACGCGTCCCCGCCTCCCATCGCTCGCAGAATCTGCGTCACATCCCCGTCATCGCTCATGGTGGGTCCACACTACAGCAACCTGCTTTCGCCATCTACCAAAAAGCTGCTCTCATTGCGCGGATGACGCGGACCATGGCCCTTTCCGCACGGTCCCGCCGCATTCCTGGATGGTGCCGCCTCTCGTTCCACGCGGATTTTGCCTCTGGAGATTTCCCTCTGTTTGTGGGATGATTGCGCCGAGCGAGACGACACGGACAGGAGCCAACCCTTGACCGTCCCTCGCTTTCCCCGGCCCCAGACACTGGATCTCTGCCTCAAGAAGGATTGCGCGCCGCTGCAGTTCGCACCTCCGGCCAGATATCGCACGACCTGCCTCGTCGAAACGATCATGTCCCGTCAACAGCAAACCATCGAGCATCTGTTCGGGGCCGCGCTCGATCTCCTGCCCGAGCAGCGAGCCGCCTTCCTGGATGAGGCTTGCCGCGACGCGCCGCGGCTGCGCAGCCGTGTCGAGGATCTTCTGCTCGTGAACGAGCGGCTCGGAAGCTTCCTTGACCAGCCGCTCCTTGGGCCGCGTGCAGCCGCTGCGGATGCGGCCCCTGCAGGAATGCTCGAGCCGCCAGCGGACCTGCGCGCTGGTGAGCCCTCGCTCCTGAAGCACTGCTTCTTTGCGCCCGACGAGCTCATCAACCGCCGCTTCCGCATCGTGCGTTTCATCGCTCGTGGCGGCATGGGGGAGATCTACGAGGTCGAGGATTGCTTCCTGCAGGGCGTTCACGTCGCCCTCAAAATCATCCTGCCGCAGGTTGCCGTCACCGAGGGAGCCACCCATCGCTTCGAACAGGAGGTCCTGCTCGCGCGCAAGGTCATCCATCCGAACCTCTGCCCGATCTACGACATCGCCCGCTCAGGCGAATCGTCCTCTCCGTTTCTGTTCCTGACCATGAAGCTGCTCTCCGGCGAGACCCTTGCCGACCGGCTCAAGCGGCCCGGATCGATCTCTGACGACGAGGCGCTCTCGATTCTGCGCCAGCTCTGCGCCGGGCTTGACGCGCTGCATACCGCCGGAATCATTCATCGCGACATCAAGCCGACGAACGTCATGGTGGACGGAAGCGGATCGGCGTTGCAGCTGTGGATCATGGACTTCGGTCTCGCGCGGTCCTACGCGTCTGAGCTCACGCGGGACAACTCCGGCGTGCTTGCCGGCACACCCGGGTATCTCGCGCCTGAGCTTCTGCGCGGCGATCGACCGTCCCAGGCCTCTGATGTCTTCGCCCTGGGTGTTCTTCTGCACATGGTCGTCAGCGATCAGGGCCTGGACGAGACGGGATCCTTCCAGACGGTACCCGTCTCCGCGCACCAGCACTCCACCCTTTCTCCCCTGCTGCAGCGGGCCGTTCGCGACTTCCGCAGTGAAGATCCGGAGGTGCGCTGCACCGCCTTTCGCCAGATCCTGCAGGGCCTGCTCACCCCCTCGTCTTTCCCGGGCAAAGCGCTCGTCTCTCTGCCGTCCCCTCCGCGAAGCAAACCGCTTACGCGGCGTGGCTTCGCCATCGGCGCCGCCCTCTCCGCCGCGGGAATCGCAGCGGCCGCGTTCTTCGAGGCCGATCGCCTGCGCGATCTGCTGCACCCGCTTCCAAGAAAACGCTTTGTGGCTCTGCTGAAATGGCCCACGGCCTCCGACCAGAAGCTTCGCCTCGTCATCTCCGATGTGATCGACGTGATCGGTCGAGAACTCTCGCGCGTGGAGGCGTTCGATCGCGATCTGCTGGTCATCTCGGAGAGCGCGTCCAGCCAGATGGAGAGCCCCGCAGAGCTGAGCAGCATCCGCGACTCCTTTGGCGCCAATCTCGTGCTTGCCGCGTCAGGCCGCGTCGAAGCAGAGCATCTCTACCTCACGCTTCAGGTGTTGGACACCAGCCTGAAGCGACCCCTCCGGGAACGGCTGCTTCGCGTTGCAAGTGACGACCAGACCTCGCTCTCCGCGCGAGCGGTGCAGGCCTCCGCGGATCTTCTCGGCATCCAGCAGTACCGGCAGGACAAAGACCTGGCTGGCAGAGGTACAGACAGACCGGATGCCTACGCAGCCTTTCTCGCAGGCGAATCGCTGCGGAAGAAGAATACAGCTGCCGCTCTTGAGGAGGCGTTTCCCCATTACAAGGAAGCCCTCACACTCGATCCGCACTACACCTTAGCGATGGCCAGTCTTGCTCGCGCGTACTTGCGATCGTACGGCCTGCACGCCGACCCTGCTGCGCTGGTGCTCGCACGCGAGAACTGTGAGGCGGCGCTTGCGCTGAATCCCTCTCTAGTCGACGCTCACCAGGTGCTGGCCAGAGTCTATGAATTTCTAGGAGATCGGCAGACCGCCTCGCGCGAACTGAAGACGGCACTGGCGCTCGATCCAGGTGATCCGAACACCTTGCTCTCACAGGCTCGGCTGTTTGAAGAGAGTGGACAGTTTGACGAAGCGATCAGCCGATACACCCGGGTCCTGCGGCTTCGTCCAAACTACTGGCTTGCTCACCAGGAGCTTGGCATCGTGCTCTACAACTCTGGAAACCTCTCGCAGGCGCTCATCGAGCTTCGTGCAGCCAGCCTGGCCGCTCCAAAAAATTCTCTCGCGGCCAACAACATCGGTTCGTTGCTTTTGCAGGAAGGCAAACTTACGGAGGCTGAAAAATATCTCGAGCGCAGCCTTTCCCTTGAGGAAAACGACCTTGCCGCAGCCAATCTCGCGACGCTCTACAGGCTCCGGTCTCGTTTGCCGGAGGCGCTCGCGTATGCCCGCAAAGCAGTCTCCCTGAATCCACAAGAGCCTCATTACCTGCTGGAACTTGCGGACACCCTCTCGGCCAGCTACCTGCGCGAACAAAGCCTTACTGTTTATAAAGAGGCAGTGGAGCGATGTTCCGAGGAACTACACACGGAAGTGGCGAACGGTCCGCTCTGGATGCTGCTTGCCCTGCTGCGCGTCAAGGCTGGAGATGGTACCGCCTCCGCTGCGCTCATCGCGAAGGCAGAACAGTTCAGTGCAAGTGATCTTGACTCACAGCTTCTGAAGGTGAGAGTCCTGGAGTTGCTTGGACACCGATCAGAGGCGCTGGATGTACTCAGTCGGGTGCTCGATCGCGGCGCGACGATATTTCAAGCCCAGACCTTACCCGATCTCGACAGCCTTCGATCCGACCCTCGCTATCGCGGTCTCATTGAAAGCAGGACAAACAAGGCCAAGGCTGGAAATTTAGCTGCACTCTAGGAGCTCTCAAGATGAAAACGAACTCTGTCGTGTTACTCCTCAGTCCCTTACTGATCCTGCTATCCGGATGCGAGCAGCCGAAAGCGCCGCCACCTCCGGAGAAAGTGACTGCTCCCGCGAGTACAAGCAGCATCGTCATTGATGTTGGCGAACAGCTCACTGTCCTGCACGAGGCCCAACCGGGCCAGATGCTCGAGTGGAAGCCAATCAGCCCAAAGACACCAAATTTTTGGATTCAGTTCATCGGGAGTTCGCCCTGTGCGAGCGGAGCTCTTGTCCTCTCGGGAAACGCGACGCATACCGCGTCGTGTGTGGCTGGCTTGAAGGCAGGAGCAAGTGGAACCATCACTTACTCCTACCTGATTCGCGCGAGTTCGCCGCCACTGGTTCTACCGTCAGATCCCACAAGCGACGTCTTTGGGAGGTGCGTTGGGTGCAACAACTAAAAGTCGATCTTGCAAGCCGCCGATACGCGGATCGAGCAGGATCACTTACCAACGTCCTTCAGCCTCCCGAGCACGCTCTTCAACTGATCCAGCTTCTGACCGGCCTCGGCGAGCTTCCCCGCAGCCGTCAGACGCTGGTAGTCCTCGAAGTCTCTGCCCGCCTCTGCGATGAGTCCTTTCACGTCACCTGAGGAACTCCCCGCAGCGGGCGCCACGCCAGTCGCAGCCTGCGGCGCCTCCGCCGTCGCTGTTAGCGACGACGGCTGCCCGCCATAGAGCGAAGCCAGTGCTGCCTGAAACGTCGTCCCGTAGGCCAGCTTGTCCTGCAGCGCCAGCACCACCAGCCGCAGCTCCGGCATCGGGCTCTGCTGCGCCTGCAGGTAAATCGGCTCCGCATACAGCAGCGCTTTACCGGACGGAATCACCAGCAGGCTCCCACGAACCACGTGCGACCCCTGCTGATTCCACAGCGTCAACTGCCCCGAGAGCTGCGCGTTCTGATCGATGCGCGCCTCGATCTGTTGCGGGCCGTCAATCAGCCGGCTCTTCGGAAAGTTATAGACCATTGCACTGCCATAGTTCGCACCATCACAGCGACCTGCCATCCAGCCAATCAGGTTGTTGCGATTCGCGGGAGTAAACGGCAGAATCTCCACAAACTCTTCAGAGCTTCCTCCCGGCAACTTCATCAGCACATAGTTCGGCCGCATGGTCTGCACGGCCTGCTGCCCCGACGCGTCCGTGCCGGTCTCAGTCGCTACCGTCCATAGGTCTTCGCGATTGAAGAACACCTGCGGATTCGTCATGTGGTACAGGCCATAGACCTGCGACTGCAGATCGAACAGAGCCTCCGAGTAGCGCACATGCCGCCGCAGATCCGCCGGCATCGTCGCGGCATCCCGAAAGAGGCCCGGAAAGATTCCCCGGTACGCCGCAAGCACCGGATCCACCGAGTCAAAGACGAAGAAGGTCGTGGTCCCGTTGTAGGCATCGATCACCACCTTCACGCTGTTCCGCATGTAGTTCACGGAGTCTTCCCCGAGATCATAGTGCGTGGAGTAGGGATAGCTGTTCGAGATCGTGAAGGCATCGATCACCCACGAAAGCCGGCCGTCATCCCCCACCACGAGATACGGATCATGATCAAACACCAGGAAGGGTGCCAGCTCCGCAACGCGGTCCCGAATGTTGCGCCGCATCAGCAGCCGGCTCTCGGAGTTCACATCATCACTGAACGGAAGTGTGCCAAGATCGCCGCGATCCGCCGCCAGGCCCACCCGCCGCACAAACCCGCCGAGCGCGATGCCGCCCGTGCCCTGGTACGACGTCAGACTGTTGCTCTGCCCCTCCGGATAATCAAACTCCTGCTGTTTGGTCTTCACGTACACGTCCGTGTCGGTGAGCTCTCCGAAGTAAACCTGCGGCCTCGTCACCTTCAGCCCCGGCACCGTGCTCTGTACCGGCATGTTGCTCAGCATCAGCAGTGGCAAGCCTTCAACAGTGAACCCATTCACCGGATTCATCGTCAGGCCATACCCATGCGTATAGATCAGCTTCTCGTTGATCCAGTTGCGGCTGCTCACCGGCAGCTTCTCGACATTCAGTTCACGAGCCGCCAGCATCACCTGAAACATCGTGCCATTCAGGTCATAGCGATCGATATCGATGTCCGGAAAGTCGTAATACGTCCGGATCTCCTGCACCTGCCGCAACGTATCCTGGAGCGCGCGCCAGTCCCATAGCCGGATGTTTTGCAATGTCGGCTGATTGTGCGTTGGGTCAGTGGCATCAACTGTCGTTTCAGCCGGAAACTCTGTCTGCGTAAACTGATCAAGACCATAGGCACGCCGCGTCAGCGCAATGTTGTGAGCGATATACGGCTCTTCCCGCACAAGTTGATTCGGCTTCACGACGAAGTTGCTGACATACCAGCTCACTGCACCCAGAAGGATGTAGCTGAGAACGGTCGGCACCAAAGCGGCCACGATCATGGGGCCGCGTGCCCGTCGTGCAGCATTGATCGCCAGAATCACCGCGCCAAGCAGCAGCGCGGCCGAGATCACGGTCAGCCCGGGAATCGTCACGTGCGCGTCCGTGTAGTTCACTCCATCGAACACCGTGTGATGTTCCAGCATCTGCTGAAAGCGGTCGACGTACGCCATCACGGCCATCACCAGCAACAGAAAGGCTCCGGTGAGCGAAAGCCCGCGCCACGGCGACGTCCCGAAGCTGAACCGCCGCGCGTCCAACGTGCGGGAGCCACTCGTAAGAATCAGAAACAGAACAGCTACCGCACACGCGGCGATCGCCAGCGTCAGCAGCCAGGAGTCAATCAGCTGCCATGCCGGCAGCGTGAATAGATAGAACGTGAGCGGCTTCGCAAAGATCGGATCGACCGAACCAGCGCCCGTTCGTGGCGCATACCAGAAGAGGGCCAGCGTGGGCCAGTGCGCCATCATCACCAGGCCGGTCAAAAAGGCGATCACGCCGGAGAGCCCCACCGCGAGCCAGCGCAGTGCGGGCGCTACCGAGAGGCTGACCCGCTGCCCGGCAACGACAATCGCGTGCGCGCTAGGCAGGTCTTCCTGGTGGAAGCGCCGCAGGAGCGAAAAAGTTCCAAAGAGCAGCAGAAACGTGAGTGCCGTGAAGAACGCAAAGCTCCCTGCTTCAAGACGTAGCGTCTTCCAGAACACGCTGCCGAAGCCTAGCGACTCGAACCAGAGAAGCCCGACCCACTCCGACAGAATCGTTCGGCCGGTGAAAAGAAGAACGAGAGCGATGCCCGCGAAGATAAGCAGTGGCCTGCGCCCTCGCCTGGATCGGAAGCCATCTGGCGAATCGATATGTGCTGGCAACGTGCCTCCGCGCTCCCTCAAGGTGGAGCGATTTCATGCCCTATGCATCTTTGTCGTCAGCGTGCGCTCGTGCTGGCTGGATGCCGCGCTCTTAGCACCGCGGCGCTGCTACCCTTCTTTCGATGCAGCCTTTGCATCAAACAACACATACCCGTTCATGTCCTCCTCATCCCGCAAAACAATCTTTGTCGCCATTGCCGCTAACGTCGGCATTGCCGTCGCAAAAGTCGTCGGCTTCCTCTTCACCGGCTCTTCCGCCATGCTGTCGGAGGCCATTCACTCCCTCGTCGATTGCGGCAACGGCGCTCTCCTGCTCTTCGGCCAGAGGCAGAGCCGCAAGCCCGCGGACGAGGCCCATCCCTTCGGCCACGGGAAGGAGCTCTACTTCTGGTCGCTCATCGTTGCCCTGCTCATCTTCGTCGTTGGCGGCGGCATCTCGATCGCTGAAGGTATCGCACACATCCGCCACCCCGTTCCCACGGAAGATATCCTCTGGGCCTACGCCATCCTCGGAGTCGCCTTTCTCTTTGAGGGCTACTCCTTCCTCGTCACCATAAAAGAGTTCCGCGCCGAAACCCATCACCAGCCGATCCTTCACGCCATTCATCAAAGCAAGGACCCCAGCATCTTCACGGTCCTCTTTGAGGACACCGCCGCCCTTCTTGGGCTTGTCACCGCCTTTCTCGGCATCTTTCTCAGCCACAGGTTCCACTGGCCCCTTGCAGACGGCATCGCCTCGATCCTCATCGGCCTTATCCTGCTCACCGTCGCCTCTCTTCTCATCATCGAGAGCAAAGGCCTTCTCATCGGCGAGGGGGCTGATTCCGCCACCCTCCGCGCCATTCGTTCCCTCGCCCTCGCCGATGCCGACGTCGATCAGGTCGCCTATCCCTTCACCATGTACTTCGGCCCGCACACCATCCTGCTCACCATGAATGTGCAGTTCCGCACCGGCATCACTGCGGATGCAATCGAGCTCGCCGTCGCCCGCATTGAAACCAATATCCGCACCAGCTTCCCGGATGTGCACTACATCTACCTCGAAGTCGGCTCCATGCGCTCCCGCAACCCCGAAGCGGAAGCCTTTCTCGCCACGGATCGCTAGCGGAAGGCAGGATCAGACTTCGCGCATCACATAGACAGTCATTCCCGTAATCCTTCCGTCGCGCACCGCCGCGACCATCCCACTCTTCACACAAGCCCTTCTTCTCTGCTTCCTGTTTTCTTGAGGCTTCTCTTGCCCGACACTGCTATCGCTCCCCCGGAGATCACCACCGAGCGCCGCCACCTTCCGGCAGATCCGATCGCGGCCGCACGTCGCTTTGCGGACGGCCTCTGCGCCAGGCCCGATCTGCGCTCAGCTGATGCGCCCGTTGCCGAGCTCCAGCAGCTCGGCGCGCTTGGCCTCCTCACCGCTCCGCTTCCCCGCGCCCATGGTGGTCTTGGTCTCGGCACCGAACCCGGCAACCACCTCACCCTCCTTCGCGTTCTCGCCCTCATCGGCGGCGCCGATCTCGCCCTTGGCCGCCTCTACGAAGGCCACGTCAACGCCCTCATCCTCATCGCGACCTTCGGCACGCCCGCCCAGATTGAGCGCGCTGCGCACGACGCACATACCGGCCTCATCTTCGGCGTCTGGAACACCGGTAGCTCCACTCCGCTCCTGCTCGAGCCCGACGGGCAGCAACTCCGCTTCCTCGGCGATAAAACCTTTGCCACCGGTGCGGCTTTCGTCCAACGCCCCATCATCACTGCCGAGTTAGCCAATACCGGCTGGCAAATGACCATGCCTCGCATGGAATCTCCTGAGGTTCATCCCTGCATCAACCTCGATCGCGATCTCTGGCATCCGCTCGGCATGCAATCCTCTGAAAGCTTCGGCATCACCCTCACCGGCGCGCTCATCGAGCAGCAGGATCTTCTCGGCGGCCCCGGTGACTTCTATCGCGACCCGCTCTTTCGCGGCGGCGCCATCCGCTTCGCCGCCGTCCAGGCCGGCGCGATTCTCCGCCTGCATCATCTGTTCGTCGAATGGTTACAATCACGAAACCGCACCGACGATCCTTACCAGATCGCCCGTCTGGGTGAGATCGCCCTTGGCGCTCAGGAGGCCGCACTCTGGATCGAGCGCGCCGCCAGCCTCGCCGAATCCAGCCTCGCCCTCTCTGCCGACAAGCTCTCCGCCGAGCGGATGGTAGAGTGCGCGAACATGACCCGCCTTGCCATCGAACGTATCGCCACTCCACTCATGCAGCGCATCATCGCCGGTGTCGGTGCGCACGGACTGCTGCATCCTCACCCCTTCGAACGCATCCTGCGCGATCTCACCATGTACCTTCGCCAGCCTGCTCCCGATCAGACCCTCGCTGATGTCGGTCGCGCCTCCCTTCGCAAACGCCACCTTCGCTCCGACGGTACCGAGAGCGGACTCTGGAGCCAGACCGACCCCGGTGGCTCTCTTCCCCCCTCTTACTTTGAAGACGTCTATGCCGCCTCCGGTGACCCCTGGAACTTCGAAACCAGTGCATATGAAGCAGAAAAGTATCGTGACACCCTCGCCCATCTGCCTCGCCCGCAGTACGCGAACGCGCTTGAGATCGGCTGTTCGATCGGTGTGCTCACGCGCCTGCTTGCTGCACGCTGTGAGACGCTCCTCAGCATTGATGTCTCCGATCGCGCGCTCGCCGCCGCTCAGATCCGCTGCGCCGACCTGCGGAACGTGCACTTTGAGCAACGCCACATCCCCGCGGATTTTCCTGCTGGCTCCTTCGACCTCATCGTTCTCTCCGAGGTCGGCTACTACTGGCAGCGCGAAGACCTTGAGCGCACCGCAACTCTGCTCGCTTCGCACCAGCCATCCGGCGGGCATCTCATCCTCGTCCATTACACGCCACATGTCCCTGACTATCCGCTTACCGGCGATCAGGTTCACGAAGCCTGGCGGGAACGCCCGGAGTGGCGCTTAATCGACAGCAGCCGCGCCGACCAATATCGCCTCGATCTCTTCGAGCGCCGCTCGTAGCTCAACGCACCTCCATCAACTCCGTCATACTCTGCTCCGCTCTCTGCCGTCGCCCACGCTCGGTAACGATGCACCGCGCAATCGCCGCATTGACAGCATCCACGGCGCCCTCGCGCTCCCCCAGGAACGTCTCCTCCATCAGCCGATCGCAATCAACTGATGCCAGAAACTCTCCCACCCCACGACACTGCTTCCGAGCCGTCCGCATCTTGCTCACCCACGCAGCGGAGCCTGCCCCGTCATACGTAACATATTCGGTATCATGAAATCTTCGCAGCCGCCGTAAGATCAGAAACCGGTGTAGCAGCCACTCGGCTGAAAGCACCTGGTGTCTCTCCCCAGCCTCGTGCATCCGTTGCCAGCAACGTAACTGGCCCGCCAGGCCCGTCGCAATGCGCCCGTCCATGCGCGCGGACGTATACACCACAACTCCGGGCTCGTGGCGCAACCGTGCGTCCACGCGCCGGAGCCTGTCGACAAATGCGACGTCCTCCAGTTCGGCCACGGCCGGCATCCCGCCCGCACGCGCATAGATCTCCGGCGTACAGGCAAGGGAAGCCCCGAAGTGCTCCAGATGCCTCGGCCACGGGTCTCCCGCCTGCGGATCAAACAGATCCTCCATCTCGGCCAGCAGATACTGGTATCGCCGATCGGCTGCGTACGCCGCGCGCACGCCGTCGGGCAGAGACTCGTAATCGTGGCCAATCAGCCGCAGCTCTCCGCCGACCGCGTCCGCCCCCTCCTCGATCGCGCGAAGCGTTCGTGCAATCCAGTCAGGTGCCGCATAGCTGTCAGAGTCCGTTGAGAGAATCGCGCACACCTCGCGGCATCCTTGAAGCCGCCGCCACGCCGTGTCCATCAGCATCTTCCGCACCGTGCCGATGTGGGCCGCAGGCTGCGGCAACTCCCGTTCACAGCAGTGCACCGTCATCTCCGGGTGCGTTCGTTGCCACTCTCTCGCAACTGCCGCGGTGCGATCCGAGCAGTTATTCAACAGCAACAAAACTTCAAAGGTGCCGGGCACCAGCGGCCTTCCGGCAAGATCGACCTGCGCCCGCAGTGCATCAAGCGTTGCCGCTAGCGTTGTTTCTTCGTTGCGCGCCGGCAGCGCGACCACCGCTCTGCATCCCGGCTTCACCATTCCTGCCACGAGCGCCTCTTCAAGCATCAGGGGCGTCACTGTACGTCCCCCGGCGTCATCAGTGCAGAAGCCCGCCATGGTGCGTTTGCCCATAGCCGCTCTCGCCCGCCATACTGAACACAGAAGCCCGCGATGACCTCTGCCGCCTCGTCTGCTATCTGCGAGTCGTAACACACGGCAAGCCGCCGCTTTCGTTCAACAGCCTTCTCACTCGTATCCTCCTGAGTGACAAATACCGGCTCCAGCTCCTGCTTCAGCTCCGCAGCCACTCTCCCGATCGTCTCCGTCATCCCCGGCCACGCCGCGTAGGGCAGATCCTCATAGAAGGCAGTTGCCATCTCCACGGGCAGCTCCGCCCTCATCGCCTCCCGAGCCGTGAGGTGGTCTACATGCGATCCCAACGCCAGCGGCAGAACAAGGGCGTCGGCCCTCAGGGCTGCTACCACCTTCGGCACCTTCACCATCGCCTTGTCGTCCGGATTCACCGGCATCGAGGTCACCTGGTTCACCGCCACATGCAATCGCAGCGGCGCATCCTTCAGGTTCGCATCCGCTAGCTGCAGCTTGCCGGCGTACCGCTTCTGCCAGCTCTGGTCTTCTCGCAGCCGCAGCGCTGTGACTCGTGCGAGACGGTCATTGGAATGGATAAACTCAAAGTCCGCATACGGCGCGTAGTCGCTGCGGGTGAAACAGTTCACCACCGTCACCGCGTGGCCCGCGTCCAGCCAGGAACCAATGCTGAGGCCGAGCGAAAAGGCCGCGTCATCCCGGTGCGGCGATACCACAGCAATCTTCAAAGTCCCGTCTCCTCGTGCACGCCGCAGGATCGCCGCCGCACGTGCATCTCATTGGACTACAAACCTTCGCCGCAGGTGGCCCGCAGGTCGCCCGACACGTGCTTCACTGCAGCCGCCCACGCTTACTTCTTCGCTGCTTCCAGCTTGATTCGGTGCAGCTTCTGGATAAAGGTTGCGGCCAGCGCCGTCCATCCCGTCTGGTGACTCGCGCCCACACCTCGCCCACTGTCGCCGTCGAAATACTCACTGAAGAGCACCAGATCCTTCCAGTAAGGATCGTTCACATAGCGTTCCTCTTCGCCATGCGCCGCCCGTCGTCCCTGCTCGTCGCGCAGGAACAGGCTGACCAGTCTCTTCGATATCTCCTCCGCAGCCTCGAGCAGCGTCAGCATTGTGCCGCTTCCAGTCGGGCACTCCACCTTCAGCTCGTCCCCATACACCGCGTGATACCGCTCGAGCGCATTCAGCAGCAGCGCGTTCATCGGAAACCACACCGGCCCCCGCCAGTTGCTGTTCCCGCCGAACATCCCGCTGTCTCCCTCGGCCGGAACGTACTTCACCATCATCGTTTTTCCACCCAGGTCCACCTTGTAGGGATGGTCGCGATGGATCTTCGAAAGCGCTCGGATGCCGTGGCCGGACAAAAACTCTGTCTCCTCGAACACGCGCTTCAAGATCCGCAGCAGCCGTTCCTTGGACACCAGCGCGACAAAATGCGCTCCCTCATACTCCGGATCGGTTGTCTCCGCCTGCATCACATACCGCGCCAGCTCCGGCTTGTTCGCCAGAAACCACTTCAGCCTGCGCTTGAATCCCGGAAGGTGATCGACTTCATGCTTGTGCAGAATGCCGACCGCAAACACCGGCACCACACCCACAATCGAATGCACATTCAAAGCCTTCGCTTCACCGCCGTCAAACATCAGCTGATCGAAGTAAAAGCCATCTCCCTCATCCCACAGACCGCTTCCGCCCAGCGAATTGATCGCGTCAATGATCGCAATGTAGTGCTCGAAAAACTTGCTCGCGATATCCTCGTACGCCGGCCGCGTCTGCGCCAGCTCCAGCGCAATCGTCAGCATCACCGAGCAGTACAGCCCCATCCACGCCGTCCCGTCCGCCTGGTTCAGACTCGTGCCAACCGGCAGATCCATGGACCGATCGAAGACCCCAATGTTGTCCAGCCCCAGAAAGCCGCCGCCAAACAGGTTATGGCCGTTCTCATCATTCCGGTTTACCCACCACGTGAAGTTCAGCAGCAGCTTCTGAAAAGCCCGTTCGAGGAAGTCGACATCCTTCTTGCCGCCCGTCCGCTGCGCTGTCATCTGGTACACATGCATCACGGCCCAGGCATGCACCGGCGGATTGACGTCGCTGAACGCAAACTCATACGCCGGCATCTGTCCATTCGGGTGCAGGTACCACTCGCGCAGCAGCAGCAGCAGCTGATT
>CAXTCB010000027.1:0-30024 GCA_964242875.1 uncultured Acidobacteriaceae bacterium | reverse complement strand
TCAGCACCGAGCGCATCACCGCGAGCCACGCCAATCTACTTGCTCGACTCCCACAGGAGACACAGACCGACGCCTATGAGCAGTGCTGGCGGAAGGACTGGCAGGACAAAGAGCCGCACCTACTCCCCGCCAAGCACCTTTCGGCATGGATTCAAACCAATCTCTACCTTGCCCTTGCGGATGCACCTTTTGACAAGGGAGGCCCGACCCTGAACCCGACGGCGGGGGCTTGCGTCACCTGCCCACGTCGCAGCGGATTCAACACTTCCCTCTTTTCCGACGTTCAGGGCGACCAATGCCTTGACGGACCTTGCTATCAGATCAAGTTAAACGCCCACATCGACCGTGAGATTACGGCGCGACCCGAGCTGGTTCAGATCGAGAACGGACACCGCCGACCGAAGGAGCAACGCCCCGGAGCCGTTCAGCGCGGCCACTTCCGCGAGATCGAGCATCACGACAATCCAGATGCGGAGCCGGTACCGCCATGCGCGGCTGCGAAGACCGCCATCATCGTCTACGGCAAACGTGTAGGAACCACCCTCACCGTTTGCACCGACAACAACTGCCCTGTCCATGACCCACGCGCCGCAGTGCGGAGGGCTGAACACCCCGAACCAGTCATGCCCCCGCCAGCTCCTGCCGAAACCCAGGAGGAAGCCGAAACGCGGAAGCAGCAGCACGAGCAGCAGAGGAAGGAGTACGAGGCAGAGCAGGAGCGCAGAGCCGAGCAATCCCGCTTGCAGCAGGAAAGAGAAGAACAGGAGTACGAGGCAAAGCAGGCTCAGAAAGAAGAACAGCGCAATACCCGCGCAGCCACCTTCGAACGCATCCTTGAGAACGCCCCAGAAACCCTGAGTGCCGCTCAGTTGCGCGTCCTGCTTCGTGCCATCGTCAACCTCGATCCCTACACTTTCGCCGATGAGCTGGCCGAAGACATCGCAGAGGAGAATGGACGCCGCAGCGCCGAAGAGGTGTTGCTCGCGACCATCTACCAAACCGCAGACGACAAGCTCACCCGCTTTGCCATCCGGCTTGCTCTCTCAGGACATGTCGGCATCCCGCGCAAAAACGAACTCGACTTTCTCACTGAAGCCGAGGCAGTCTTTACCCTGCCCCTACCCAGACAAGCCACAACACCCAAGAAGCAGAAGCAACCGACTCCGATCAAGCCAGATGCACCCACCACCACACTCAAAAAGAGAGAAGCTAAAAAGAAGATTGCCGCCTAACCTGCCGGGGGCTGGAAACGGCCCCCGCTTTCTTACGCACAGCCGAAAGGAGCTTCCCACGAACCATGCCGCTGCCATATCGGCCGTCTACCGCGCCCTTGCGCACTACCGCCTCCGTCAGGCCACCAACCCAACCGACCACTCAGCCCGAGAGATCGCTCAGATGTCCATGCTTGCCGAGTACCTGCATGAAACTAGGATCCACAGCCGCTTTGCTGCAGAGGCTCACCGTTGGAACTCCGGGAGCAAACTCGCGAGAGATATTCCACCAGCAAGCCTTCCTCTCCGTTCAAATCCCGCAGCTTGACTGGTCTGTCTTGCGCTCGCTAACAGGCGGTACTCGATGGTCTGAGCGACAGGGCCCGCGAGAAGCTTGTCCGCTAACGCCCAGCGCTCGAACATACGTACACCACGTGCTTCCACAACTCCGGCTCGCTGGCGCATACTGCACGGGGGAGCGTCGCGAAGCCGGACTGATCTCCTGCACAGGTGAGAGCGCAGGTGTAGGTTCCGGCGGCGTGATGAAGGTGCTACCGGTGGAATGCAGAGGTTTCGTAAATTTTTTGTAACCCTGCAAGGTAATCGCTTTGGCGCTCCTCCTCCGGTAGGACTATGCAGCGGATACCTGCAGGTTTTGCGTAAAGCGCCCATGCTTCAGCGACGCACTCCGAGCCAACCACAAGCATTTGCTTTCCTTCACGCGCTAGTTCGCCTATTTTCGACAGTTCAGTTTGCACAAAGGCTCCATACAGGAAAGCCAGCCGCTGTTCTGGCGTGCCCTGGTTGTACAGATGCAGCAGTCGAACTCCAAAAAGGGCGTGGCCCAATCCGTTGCGCTGCGATTCAATAAAGCCGATTTGCAGCCACTCGGAGTCGATCTGACGCGGCGCCTCCTGTGGCAGCGACGAGGCCAAGAGCGTATGCGTCTGCACTGCGTGAATCATCTCACCCGTCAATGTCGTCCTGCATCGTACGATTCGTGCATGTTCATCGGTCCAGATGGCTTTCCAGTGAGAGCCGAGAGTGAGCAGCACGGTGTTCGAGTCGAGGCGCCCGCTCGCCATCAGTCCCATGCATAGCGTTTCTTCGCCGCGCATAAGATCTGTGTCAAGCGCGTCTTGCGGCGACCCTTCATTTACCCCTGTTCGGACGCCTGGAACCAGCAACATGGGTAAGAAGAGATTTCTCGTCAGTTCAAGTTTGTCCACAAAGAGCCGGGCAGCTAACTCACTCGCACCCGCGGGTGCCTGCGCGTGGGGTACTTCTTGCAGGCCTACGTTGGAAGTGATCATTCCCGCAGCGAGTATAGCCTTAGGGGCTTCGCTTGCATCGCGGCTGGCGGTGCGAAGCAGCTCGGTGAGCCGAGCCCGCAACCAGCTTCGATCTTTCCCCATCGACACGTCTCTTACGCCGAAATCGCCCGTCGTGTAGGCCCGAACTGAAGACCCGTGCGTAAGCCAGACTCGCGTCCGCGTCGTGCCCATATCGACACACAATAATGGGTGTTGTTCAGGCATACGCAGTTGCCCTTCGAGCTGCCTCAGCGAATGCGCGGGCTTTCGTCTGGAGAGGAGATAAGTCCACGGCGTGAATCTCATCACGTCCGACAAGCTCTGAGCCGATCCCTACGGCAAACGATCCCGCTTCCAGGAATGCCTTAAGATTCGTGAGGTCGATACCGCCGGTGGGTACCAGCCTTGCGTTAGGAAGCGGTCCCCGCACCGCCTTGATGTGAGCCGGACCAAGCGATACCGCTGGAAAGATCTTCACCGCGTCAGCACCTGCATCCATGGCCTGCAGAATTTCCGTGACCGTGTAGGCTCCAGGAAAGGACGCCAGTCCGAGCCTCTTCGTCTCCTTCACAATCCCTGCATTGATGTCCGGCGACACGACGAAGCTGGCCCCCGCATCGGCAGCCGCACTGAGCTGTGCAGGCTTGAGTGCGGTGCCAACCCCGATGGCCGCTCTCTGATCCAGTGCGCGCTGAAGCTTTCGGATGATCCCCGCGAAATTGGGCGAGACTGCGGAGACCTCGATCGCCGTGATGCCGCCGTCGACCAGAGCCTCGGCAAGCTGCAGTTCTCTCCCCAGGAATTCGCCGCGCAAGATCGCAATAATCCGGGTCCGCCGAACGTGATCGAGCGCCATAAGACCTGTCATGCGAATCTCCTCCTTGTCATGCAGCCGAACACTCTACCAGGATCTTCATCACGCTCCCGCCAGACTCGAGGCGCTCAATCGCGTGCTGCGTCTCTTCTAGTGAGCAGATCTCGCTGATGAGTTTGTCCAGCGGCAGCGTACCTTTTTCCAGTAATTGGATGGCTTGATCGAAGTCCGCGGGTTCATACACGCGGGCCCCTACCAGCTCAAGCTCTCGCCAGAATAACTGGAATAAGTCGACGCTTACCGATTGCCCGAATACTGCCACGATCACAATCCTGCCGCGAACCTTGACGAGTTTCGTCATATTCTGGGCGCCTGCGGCTGACCCCGAAACCTCAAAGATGACGTCGGCTCCCGCAGTCTGCGTCCTTCCGTTCACATAGGAGGCAACGTCCTCCTCTAACGGATTGATTGCGTCGAATCCAAGCTCGCGCGCAAGCTGCAATCGGAAGGGATTCACCTCAAGAACCAGCACGCGGCCACCGGCCTCGCGCGCTATCAGGGCGATGAGGAGGCCGATCGGGCCGCCGCCCTGCACCACGACATAGTCGTTCGTCGCCACACGTCCGCGTTTAACATCGTGGCAGGCCACTGCCAGCGGTTCCACCAAGGCAGCCGTGCGCAATGAGAGCCCTTCAGGCAGCCGATGAAGGGTGTGTGCGGGCACCGTCCAGAATGCCTGCAAGCCTCCCGGAGAATCGATCCCGATAAACTTCAGGCGCTGGCAGATGTGCGAGTTTCCAGCCTGGCACGCCGGACACGCTCCGCATGGATCCAGAGGCCGAACCGTCACCGGATCGCCGACGGAATGATTTTGCACCCGTGCACCCACCGCGGCTATGGTTCCAGAGACCTCATGCCCGAAGACCTGGGGCAGCTGCATGCGGTGGTCCATCTTCCCGTGAAAAAGGTGCAGGTCCGTACCGCATATTCCGCAGTAGGCAATCTTCACCTGCACTTGTTCCGGACCCGGCGGCACGGGAACACAGTCGCGAACAGCAACGTGCTGCCCGCCTTCGTAATACGCAGCCTTACTCATGGAATTCTCCTGTTTCAAAAAGTCGCTAGCGTCAGATCATCTCCGCAACGGCAGCGCCCATCTCTGTCGTTCCTACAAGCCGCACGCCTGGTTCGGCGAGATCGCGCGTGCGGAAGCCCTTCGCCAAGGCGCCGCGCACAGCCGATTCGACTCGCGCCGCGGCTGCGTCGTTCTTGAAGCTCCAGCGCAACATCATGGCCGCGGACAAGATAGCTGCGAGGGGATTGGCCAGATCCTGACCGGCAATATCGGGTGCGGAACCGTGCACCGGCTCATATAGACCCTTGGTGCCGTTGCCCAACGAAGCCGAAGGAAGCATCCCAATAGAGCCCGTCAACATCGCAGCCTCATCGGAGAGAATATCGCCGAAGATATTTCCGGTCACGATGACGTCGAACTGCGTGGGCTTTCGCACCAGCGTCATCGCGGCGGCGTCGACGTAGAGATGAGTCAGCTCGACATCGGGATAAGAACGGCTGACCTCGTTCACAACGGTGCGCCAGAGTTCTGACGTCTCCAGCACATTGGCTTTGTCGACCGAGCACAGCTTGCCGCGCCGCGCTTGCGCTGCCTTGAAGCCCATATGCGCAATGCGGGCAACCTCATCCTCGGTGTAACGCATGGTGTTATAGCCAAGGCGTCTTCCGTCTTCCGAAACGATTCCGCGCGGCTCGCCGAAGTACACATCGCCATTCAGTTCTCGCAGAATCACGATGTCGAGACCCTGCACCACCTCGGGTTTCAGTGTTGACGCGCCTAGCAGCTCCGGGTACATAATCGCCGGACGGAAATTGCCATACAGTCCAAGGGACTTGCGCAGGACCAGCAGAGCGTCACCCGGCCGCTGACCGCGAGGCAGCGCATCTTCCTCATACCCGCCGGCGGCACCGAACAGAATGGCGTCCGCTGCTTCGACCAGCCGTTTCGTCGCTTCCGGCAAGATGGTCCCTTCGGCCTTTGTGGCTGCCGCTCCAATGAGTGCTTCCGAGAATTCGAAGTGAAGCCCATGCCGCTCCAGTGCCTTCAGCACTCGCACGGCCGCTGCAACTACTTCTGGTCCAATTCCATCTCCGCCCAAGACTGCAATATGCATAATGCCTTCCTATTCCACTGGTTTTTTAGATTCAATAAAGTCCTGCGTCGCAAAGAGATCGGAAAAGAGCCAGGGAGACTCGGCTTTACGTCGCTCCTCGAACGCTCGAATCTCCTTCGCGTACCTGAGTGCATACGAAATTTCGTCAAGGTTTTCTAGCAGGCAGCGCTTGCGAAAGGCACCCACCGCAAAGCTCCACTCTTCGCCCTCTGGTGTGCGTACTGTTTGATCTTCGATACTTACTGTCAGTTGATAATTTGGTTGGTCGAACACGCGCTCAAACAGCAGTTCAACCGCTTGCTCACTCAACACCACGGGGAGCACATTGTTCTTGTAGCAATTGTTGGCGAAGATGTCCCCGTAGCTTGGCGCGATCAGCACCTCAAACCCAGCTTCTTTCACAGCCCAGACTGCGTGTTCGCGCGCTGAGCCTGAACCGAAGTTTCGCCGGCACAACAGAATGCCCGCACCCTGGTAGCGCGGCTGGTTTAGTACGAAACCAGGATTGAGCACGCGGTCTTCCTTGTGCTCTCCCAACTCCCCGCGATCGAGATAGCGCCACGCATCAAATAAAAACTCACCGTATCCGGTCTTTGAGATTGACCGTAGGAATTGCTTCGGCAGGATCGCGTCGGTGTCGACATCTGCTCGATCGATTGGCGCGACCAAAGCGTGAACGATAGCAGTCATAGAGCCTCCTCGATCTCCCGAACATCCACAAAGTGGCCTGCCAGCGCTGCCGCTGCTGCCATGGCCGGGCTGACGAGGTGGGTTCGGCCGCCCGCGCCTTGTCTTCCTTCAAAGTTGCGATTTGACGTTGAGGCGCAGCGTTCCCCAGGCTGAAGCTGGTCTGCATTCATCGCCAGGCACATCGAGCATCCCGAATGCCGCCACTCGAATCCGGCTTCACGGAAGATGTGGTCCAGCCCTTCCCGTTCAGCCTGACGCTTCACCGTGGTCGATCCAGGAACCACCATGGCAAGCTTCACGGTCGAAGCCACACGCTTACCACGCACGATCTTCGCGGCCAGTCGCAGGTCTTCAATACGGCCATTCGTACAGGAGCCAAGAAACACCTTATCCACGACGATGTCTGTCACACGTGTACCGGGTTGAAGACCCATGTATTCATAGGAACGCTGGTACAACGCCTGGCGCTGCGGGTCTTTTTCTCCGGCCGGATCCGGTAAAACGTCGTTCACTCCCACAGCCATGTCCGGCACGGTTCCCCACGTGACCATGGGACTAACCTTCGTTGCGTCGATGGTCAGCGTTGCATCGAAGGTTGCGCCGTTATCGGTGCGGAAAAGCCGCCACGATTCCACCGCCCGATCCCACATCTCTCCGTGTGGCGCGTAGAGCCTGCCCTGCAAATAGCCGATCGTCGTGTCATCCACGCCAATCACGCCGGACCGTGCGCCAGCTTCGATCGTCATATTGCAAAGAGTCATGCGGCCTTCCATGGAAAGCGCGCGAACTGCTTCGCCTGCATACTCAATCGCAAAGCCTTTGCCGCCGCCGATGCCGAGCTTGTGAACCACGGTCAGGGTCAAATCTTTTGCTGTTGTTCCTACGGGTAGCTTGCCAGTGATCTCCACCAGCATGGTTTGCGAACGCCTCGTGATCAGACACTGGGTCGCGAGCACGGCCTCAACCTCAGATACGCCGATGCCAATTGCCAGTGCTCCCAACGCTCCGTGCGTGCTGGTGTGCGAGTCGCCACAGACCAACGTCATGCCCGGAAGTGTCAGGCCAAGCTCAGGTCCCACCACATGCACAATACCTTGCCGCTTGTCGTTCATATTGAAGAGCAGCACATGCGCTTCTTCACAGTTGCGGGACAGTGTTTCAACCTGCACCAGGCTGATAGGGTCCGTGACGCCCAGCTCGCGATGCTGTGTCGGCACATTGTGATCCGCCATGGCGATGTTTGCGCCGCTCCGCCATAGCGAACGGCTCTGCGTCTTCAGGCCCTGGAAAGGTTGTGCGCTGCTCACTTCGTGCAGCAGATGACGATCGATGTACAATAGCGTCGTCCCATCGTCTTCTGTCTGCACGACGTGGCAGTCCCATAATTTGTCATAGAGCGTTTTAGGCAAGGCGAACTCCTCGATGATGGGTGCTTAGCCCACAACGGCCAGTAGTCCGGCCTAGAACATGGGCTGGGGGGGAAGACTCAGCAAAAGCTCGCGCTCATCGCGGCTCGGATCATTCGCCAGGGACCACTCGTTGTTGATGAACATGGTTGCGCGTGTCGTCCCATCGTATGCGGGCCACGCGGGCAGGCCTTCCACGTGCGGATTTCCAGTTCGTGCGAACGCGGCCCACGTCGCGCTTACCTTGTCTGCAAGTGGCTGCAGATCTGCGCCCGTGCCAACCATCTCCGGCACATCCCAAACATTGTTGTAGGTAAAGCTCATCTCCACGGTGTGCGGCGTGAGACGGCGACCGTCCTCGATTGGCGTACGCCACTTGAACAGGTACATGTAGACCGGTGCGCGATGTAACGCAGACTTACGCTCGGCCTGCAGAATCGCATTGAGCGGGAAAGAAGTGACGATGAAATACAGCTCGCTGGGACTTGCGTTCGGGCGTGACCTCCGAAACGTTGCAATCACCTTGTCCGTGGCACTTCCCAGACGCTTCTGCAGATTCGCGTGCATCTGCTCCTCATTCAAATGGAGCAACTCAGGTGCCGCGAAGTAAGAGCCTTCCGTTTCCACGGTCCCCACCAACAACGGCACGTCCGCTGAAACTTGCGGAGCGTCCGGGTCAAATGGGTTGCGCGTCAGTGAACGCCCATCGACGACCGGCCCAAGGCGATACATCGCGCGGCTCAAGTCGTCTGGCCCTCCGCTTAGTGCGGCCTCCAGGATCGCATTGGCGGTAAGCTCCTGCAGCTTACCCAGATTGCCCGCAGTGACGCCAAGCTTGGCAAGGACCTTGGCTGTCGTCTGCTCGGCATCATCAACCGAAATGCTTTTGATGATCGAACCGCTTTGCACAATCGCACGGTGGAAGAGACCTTTGGCAGCCGGCATAGCCAGCAGCGTTGTGGTCTTGCCGCCGCCACCCGATTGGCCAAATACGGTCACGTTGTTGGGATCGCCGCCGAAGCGAGCGATATTGTCGCGCACCCATTGCAACGCCAGCACGATGTCCAGAATGCCCACCATCCCCGAATCCGCATAGCGTTCATCCTTCAAGTGACCGAGATACATATAGCCAAAGACGTTCAGGCGGTGATTGATGGAAACCACCACCACGTCCTGCGTGCGAGCGAGGTTTGTGCCGTCGTAGACCAGACCCATGCCTGAGCCGACGGTGAAGCCCCCGCCATGAAGCCAGAACATCACCGGCCGTTTGCCCGCGCGCGCACTGGGAGTGAATACATTCAGCGTCAGGCAGTCATCGCCGGCAATCGCATTGGCGCGGTCGCCAACACCCGCGGCTGCAGCCGAAATAGGACGGATCTGCTGCGCCATATGTCCACTGAGGAAACAGTCCCGCACACCGGTCCAGGGCTCAGGCTTCCGCGGCGGCATAAAGCGATACGGAGCCGCTGTCGTTGCGCCGTACGGGATGCTGCGAAACACCTGCACGCCAGTCCGCGTCAGTCCGCGCACCTTGCCGGAGGTGGTTTCCACCGTCTCGCCCGGCGACGTTTCCAGCAGGCCCTTCGACGGCCGCGCCTGCGCATGAGCCGTTACGCCGAAGGGTAGCAGCAATGAGGATGCGGTTGCGGCCGCTGCGCCGGAGAGGGAACCCTTCAAAAGGGCCCGGCGGCTTACGTCACGGCCAGGGTTGGTGGGGATATGAGAGTTCTCGTTCTTTTCCATGGCAGGCTCCGTTGTTCCTCTGCGTTGCATCATCACGTCCTGCGATGCAATCGATTCGTAACGTTCCTGTGATACCACGCACCCGATGGCTCCACAATTTGCATGTGCACAATGGGGTGTTAAGCACGGATTAAGTCGCTGCCTACGCGCATGAATGCGCACTCGATGCCACATAGCATCGCTGCATTACGGTCCGAGATGTACAGGGCTTACTGCATGGTGCAGGCAGTCTTGAGCGTCACGACGCGACTTACTTCCGAAGCGCCTCGTGATCTTCCCGTGGTTCGAGCCAAGGACTGACACTGCTGTTCTGAGTCGTCAACCAGCAGTTGCATCAACTCGCATGTAAATGCCGGCAGCTTGCTCCGGTCGCGCACGCATAGCCGGATATCTCGAACGGCCCAGCTGTCCGTAAGCGGCACGATACAAAGATTCATCGTTTCGGCGTAGCGGTTGGCTGCGGAGCCCGGCAGCATACCGATCCCAACCTTCGCTTCAACCATGCTGCATAAAGCTTCGAAGTTGCCCACATGGATCCGGGTGCGAACTGTACGGTTCAAGGCGTTAGCGGCCTGGGTCATAAAAACATAGCTCGCACTGCCTTGCGGCAGGCCAACGAGTTCATGATCAAGCGCCTCCGCAAAACCGATTTCGTCGCGTTCCGCCAGAGAGTGAGTTTGGGGAACAATCACCACCATGCGATCGCGTCGCAGGGGAAACACTTCCAGCCCTGCCGTAGGTACATTTCCGGCAATGATGCCCAGGTCGGCAGTTTCCTCCGCGACCGCACGCACAATCTCCGGGCTAAGATGCTCCCGCAAATCGACGTTGATATCAGGGTTCGCCACCAGAAATTTACTCAGGACGCGCGGCAGAAACTCTGTGATGGAGGTCGTATTGGCGAAGATCCGAACATGGCCTTTCACACCCGACGCATACTCTCGCAGATCGTTGTCGAGATGTTCCAGCTGGTGCATCACCACAATGCCGTGATGCAGAAACGCTTGTCCCGCCGGCGTAAGTGTCACCCCGTGACTGGTGCGATACAGCAGCTTTGTGCCGAGTTTCTCTTCCATCAACTTGATGCGAACACTGGCGGCCGGCAGTGACATGTAGGAAAGTTCCGCGCCCTTCGTCAGGCTGTTTACCTTCGCTGTGTTTACGAATAACCTTATATCGATCAAGTCAAAATGCATTTGCCAGCTTCCTCAAGCCAGGGATCTCCATGGCGGAACGCTTTGCATATGGTTCCCGTGAGCGACAGAACTGTACCACGTCGATCCGGAAAATGTCACTGTGCTGCTTGCGGGACTGCCACTGAAGCCGGCTCCAGGTTGGCGTTAAACATGCGTTAAGCCAGCGTTCATCACTTACGAATATCGGATACCTGCACTGGTGTGCCATGATTCCGCTCGCTACATAAAAGACCTTCGCCGCGCTGTCGAAAGTGGGTTTTACTTCGGGGTTCACCCACACCGCAGCGGGACTCAGGGGCTTTGGAGCGGTGATGGAAAGCGTTTTATGGCTAGGCCGGACGCTTATCCGGGATTGCATGAGTTCCTTTGGAGGATCAAATGAAACGAAGCGTTTTGCTGTCGATCGCCTGCTTTATTTTCTCGTTTTGCATGGCGGTCCACGCCCAATCGGGAGCTCTCGCCCGCATCTCCGGCGTCATCACCGATGTCAACGGAGCCGTTGTGCCTGGCACGACCGTCACCGTGCGCGAAAACAACACTGGAGTGTCGCGCACTGCCGTCTCAGGCCCGGACGGCAGCTATAGCTTGCCCGATCTGCCCACCGGCTCCTACACCGTTCGCGCAGAACACTCCGGCTTCAGTTCGTTTAGTCAGACCGGCATTATCTTGGAAGTCGGTTCCAACCCGTCGGTGAACATCCATCTCGCAGTAGGCAGCGTTGAGCAGACGATCACAGTGGTGTCCAATGCCGCTGTCATTGAACCGCAGAGTTCAACCCTCGGCCAGGTCGTCAATCAGCAGGAGGTAGTGAACATCCCGCTCAATGCTCGCGATCCGATGCAACTGCTCACACTGTCACCCGGCGCCGTCGTCGCAAATTCCGGCACGGTTGGAAACTATAACGGTCCCTGGCAGTTCCCTACGCCTTACACAGTGGCGTTCGCCGGGACCGATCCTGGCGCGGGCAACTACCTCCTGGACGGAGGAAATGGCAACAGTCCCTACTCCAGCGGCGCTTACCCGCTGCCTTTCCCCGATGCGTTGCAGGAGTTCAAAGTTGAAACGAGCGCGGTGCCAGCACGCTATGGCATGCATTCTGCCGCTACTGTCAACGCGATTACTCGTAGCGGCACGAATGAGTTCCACGGCAACGTCTTTGAGTTCGTCCGCAATTACATCTTCAACGCGCGGAATCCCTTCAACAGTTCACGCGACAACCTGAAGCGAAATCAGTTTGGCGGTACCATTGGCGGACCGGTATTCAAAAATAAGCTCTTCTTCTTCGGCGCGTACCAGCAAACAGTCGTGCGGTCCACCGTTTACAACAGCGCATTCGTGCCCACGCAGGCCGAATTGAACGGTGACTTCAGCGCCGCCACATCCGCCGCATGTAACGGAGGAAAGGCCGTAACACTTGGCGGCCCTTTCGCTGGGAGCACGTCCATCTCTCCGACAGCTTTCAGCGTCCCCTCCGTTAACCTCGCCAAACTTCTGCCCGCGAGTACCAGTCCCTGCGGTGCGGTCCTCTTTGGCATCCGCACGGCGACGAACTCGCCACAAATTATTGGTCGCGTTGACTACCATCAAAGCGACAAACATACTATGTATGGACGTTATTTCTATGCTGGCTACACGCTGCCGCCGGACACCACAAGCTTTCTCACGCTCAACCAGGCTGACCAGGATCTGCGCTACAACACGGCCACATTGGGAGACACCTTCGTCATTAGCAGCTCCCTGGTGAACGAGTTTCACGCAAACTTGAATCGAGCTTACAACTTCAAAGGATATGACCCGGATGTTGTGAGTCCGGCTACCCTCGGCGTGACCAACTTTTACAGCCCTCTTCCGAACTACATCAACCTGACCGTTAACAATTTCTTTAACGTAAAGGGAGGCACCGCTCTTACACCCGCGCAGTTCAATAACACCGTCTTTGGATTTAGCGATGATGTTGACCTTTCAAAGGGAACACACTCATTGTCGTTCGGGGTGGGCTACAACAAGTTCATGACCAACCTCATGAGCCCGGTCTACCTGAATGGCTCCTTCACCTTTTCTAACTCCGCTACAAACTTTGGCATGTCCGACTTTCTGCTAGGAGACCTTTTCTCTTTCCAGCAGGGCAATATCGTTCCCAGCCACGGCCGCAAAAATTACATTGGCCTCTACGCCCAGGATTCCTGGCGTCCCACCCACCGCCTCACCGTGAACTACGGCATACGCTGGGAACCGTTCCTGCCCGTGTACAGCAAGGATGGCTATGGGGAGCACTTCGACTTCAACGCATTTCAGAGCAACACCCATAGCACCGTCTATCCCAACGCACCCGTCGGACTTCAGTTTCCCGGAGATTATGCCGGGCACGGAAATGACTATCTGCCAAGCTATAAACATTTTGAGCCGCGCGTCGGCGTCAGCTTCGATCCGCGGGGCAGAGGGCTGGAAGTCATCCGCGCGTCCTACGGTCTCTTCTACGACTTCGAAGCTCTTCAAAATATTCAGGTCGCCCTGCAAAGCCCACCCTGGGCTGACACAATCACTCGTAATGCGGTGAACTTCTCCAACCCATGGGCCGGCTTTACCTACAATGGCGTAGCAGGCAATCCCTACCCCATCATTCCGACAGCCAACTTTATCTTTCCCGCCGGAGGTGTCTATCTCACCACACCGACTCTGAACGTCCATGCTCCCAATCTACAGCAATGGAATGTCAGTATCCAGAAGGAACTAGCCTCCGAGTGGTCTGTGACCGGAAGCTACATTGGCAACAAGGGAACTCATATCTGGACTGGGAACGAGCGAAATCCAGCAACCTATATTCCGGGCACTTGCGGAGCAACGGCCTGCTCCACAGCAGCCAACGTCACCACACGCCGGCTGCTCACGCAATTGAACCCTAGCCAGGGACCCTACTACGGCTCGATGGTCGAAGAACAGGACAATGCAACCTCGACCTATCAGGGAGGCATTTTCAGCCTGTCACGTCGAATGAAAAACAATTACAGCCTTCTGTTTAATTACACCCTTTCTCATTGCATCGACACCGGAGAACGAACTGCCATCCTCGTAGTATCAGCCTTCCGCAACGATCTCTCGCGTGAAGTCGGCAACTGTGGCTTCGACCACCGGCACCAGGTGACAGTCACGGGCATCCTCCGCGCGCCTAAGTTCAAATCGGAGGCCGCCCGGATCCTTGCCAGCAACTGGCAGCTCGCTCCCATCTTCCAGTATCTTTCCGGAGACTGGCTTACCGTAACCACCGGTGCAGATACTGCGCTGATCGGCATCGCGGCTGGCCAGCGGCCGAACATCGTCGGCAACCCCAAGTTAGCCATGCGTTCTCGAGTTGCAAGTGGCTACGGTTATCAGTACTTCAATACCGGGGCGTTCAGCTTGCCGACCGTCACTCCAGGCTTTACCGGAAACGTCATCAACACAGGAAACGGACCCATCACCGTCGGCCCCCTCGGCAACCTTGGCCGCGACACGCTGGAAGGCCCAGGCAACACTGACTTCGACCTTGCGCTCACCCGAGAGTTTCCCCTTGAAAAGTGGGGCACTCTTCAGATACGTGCCGAAGCCTTCAACGTCTTCAACTGGACTCGTCTCTACGATCCCACCACCGCGATGAACTCGCCGAGTTTTGGTCAATCCATCGCGCCCACCTCCTCGGCAACCCCGGGCTACAGCACCGCCCAGGACCCACGCATCCTGCAGTTCGCAGCCAAGTTCAGTTTCTGAGCTGCTGATTCTAAAGCCTTACCGCCACCGGATTCGCGCCGAAGCAGTACAGTCTCGAATCCGGATTTTCTTCTCCATCCCGATCGCGTACATTTGCTCTCGGCCAATTTCTAAGGAGTCTGCACCATATGCACGCTACGGGTTCCAGCATCCCTATCGACGTCCAGACCCCTTCCTCCCTTGGATACTCGATCGCTGCGCGTGTCGAACGGCTGCCCATATGCGGTTTCCACCGCCGCTTCGTCGGACTTATCTCCATCGGCTCTTGGTATGAGGTCTTTGACATCTTCGTGACCGCGTATCTAGGCGCAGCGCTGCAGACACTCGGCTTCCTGACTCTGCATCAGTTCGGCCTTTTGATTGCCGCTGGTTTTATCGGCATGTACTTCGGAACCAATCTTCTCGGCATGTGTTCGGATTACATCGGTCGGCGAACCGCGTTCATTGCCATGCTGATCTTCTACTCGATCTTTTCGATCGCTGGTGCCTTCGCTCCCAATGCCTCCGTCCTCATTCTCCTCCGCTTCGTTGCTGGAATTGGAATCGGCGGGCAGCTTGTAATTGTGGATACGTACGTCTCTGAGATCGTGCCCAGCCGGGTGCGTGGGCGCTACGTGGCGTTCAGTCAGTTCGCCAGCTTCACCTCCGTCCCGGTGGCAGCGCTCATCACAAGCTTCCTCGTTCCCACACATTGGCTTATGGATGGCTGGCGATGGGTCATGATCTTTGGCGGCTCTGGCATTCTCGCCTCAGGCTTCCTCATCCGTTACCTGATGGAATCGCCGCGTTGGCTGGAATCGGCCGGCCGTCACGAACAAGCCGCCGTGCTGATGGACCGCATTGAAGCCATCGTCGAACGGGACACCGGCACGTCACTCCCGCTTCCGCACGAACTCCGGATCGAGGTCGCGCACAAGATGCCCTTTAAAGAGCTCTGGAACAAGGACTACCGTAGCCGGACGCTGCTGCTTACGGTCTTCCAAATTCTCCAGACCATCGGTTTTTATGGCTTCGCCAATTGGGCCCCCACCTTCCTCCTGCACTCCGGGCGCAATCTCGGGCAGTCCCTCAACTTTGGCTTCATCTTCGCCCTCATGAATCCGGTGGGTCCCATCATCGGTATGCTCACGACTGAAAAGATTGAGCGAAAGTATTCGCTCGTCATCGTCTCCCTGCTGATGGCTTGCACCGGGATGATTTTTGCCTTCGTCCATCAAACCATCGCCGTGGTATGCATCGGTGCTCTGCTCACCGTCTTTGGCTCGTGGTTCGCTTCTATCTTTCACGCCTACCAGGCAGAGCTTTTTCCAACTCGCGCCCGTGCCACCGGTGTCGGATTCACGTATGGGTGGAGCCGCGTCAGCGCTGTCTTCTCCACCTTGATCATTGGCGCTTTGCTCGTGCACGGCATCCTTGCGGTATTCACTTTCATCGGTTCCGCCATGCTCTTAGCGGCGATCGTCGTTGGGGTATGGGGACCGCGCACCAATGCCTCAGCCCTTGAAGACATCTCGCACTAACCTGGCATAACCACGATCTCTAAAACCTTCGGAGACAGATCAATGAGTATTCTCGAATCGTTTCGCCTGCATGGCAAAACGGCCTTGGTAACTGGTTCAGCCGCAGGCTTAGGAGCGGCCATCGCCATCGCCCTGGCTGAGGCAGGCGCTGATGTGATGACGCACGGTAATCGTCGCCCCGCTACAGACACTTCCTCCGCAGTCGAGGCTCTTGGCCGCAAGAGCGCGGCCCTGTCCGCAGACCTCAGTTCTTCTTCCGGAGCCGAACAACTCTTCGCACAGGCAACCGGGCACTTTCAACAGGTCGACATTCTGGTTAACAATGCCGGTATCATTCTGCGCGCCGACGCCGGGGATTTTTCGCTTGAAGACTGGAACACAGTGATGCAGGTGAACCTTACCAGCGTCTTCCAGCTCTGCCAGCTCGCCGGTAAATCTATGTTGGCGCGAGGCCACGGCAAGATCATCAACATCGCGTCTCTTCTCTCATTCCAGGGAGGAGTCCGCGTTCCTGCCTACGCAGCCTCAAAAGGTGCGGTCGCTCAGCTCACCAAGGCCCTGTCCAACGAGTGGGCTCCCCATGGCGTCCAGGTAAACGCCATCGCTCCTGGCTACTTTCGCACGCAGAATACATCAGCCTTGCAGGCGGACGTCACCCGCAGCCGGCAAATCGTGGAGCGCATTCCGGCAGGCGACTGGGGTGTCCCGATGCAGCTCGCTGGCGCCGCCGTGTTCCTCGCATCCTCGGCTAGCGACTACGTCACGGGGGAAATTCTCACAGTGGATGGCGGCTGGATGGCTCGTTAGCCTGGACGGAGGTTGATGGCGTTCTTCGCGTCTGGCGACTAGAACGGGATGACGTTGCAAGACTTGTCTTCTCCTCCGACACGCCTCGGGGTTCTCGTGCGGCGATCAGGAGATCGTCCAATATAGTCACCGAGTCTTGGACAGTCTGGAGCAAGTCAAAGCAAGGCCGTAAGCCGAGTTCTAGGTCATAGAAACTTCTAAAAACGTCCAGCGGCCTTGGCCGGTCTTGTAGAACGGGGGAAGCTAGTGGCCGGTGAGACCATCCTGGTCAACGGCGCTACGGGCACGGCTGGACGAGTGGCGGTGCAGCTAGCTGTGGAGTCTCAACAGGTTGTTCTGATCAAGTGTTGATCGGCTGATGGGTGGCGGCAAGCCAAGACTACTATGAGGTCGGTGCCAGTTGTACTGATGCAGCCATGAGTGAAGCTGCTGGCTGCGTTCCTTTGAGTTGTGGTATGAGCGGGCGTAAGCCCATTCTTGGGGCGCTGTCTGGATGAAGCGTTCGGCCTTGCCGTTGGTGCGCGGCGTACAAGGCCTGGTGAAGCGGTGCTTGAGCCCGAGCGCACGACAGGCCGCTGCCATGGCGCGCGAGCGGTAGGCCGGTCCGTTGTCGCTCAGGATTGCCTTGAAGCCGATGCCAAGCCGCTCGTAGTAGGCCAGCGCGGTGTGCAGGAAGGCCACCACAGAGGTCTGCGTTTCGTTCGGATAGATGGCTGAGAAGGCGATGCGCGAGTGATCGTCGATCGCCACATGCACATACTCCCAGCCGGTGCCCCCGGCCGAGTCTCTGCGATCGCCGGTCACCCGATGCGCTTTCGCGACCGGATCGACCTTATTCTCGATTACTTGTGGGGCCACAGTGCAACGACGATCCTGCTCGCCTTGGCGAAGACAGTCGAAAATAAGCCGGTCCGCTTTGTTCACTTAGGCGGTGCAAGTCGTAAAGCCAATATCGAGCTTTCCGGTACGGTGCTGCGTTCAGCTGCGCTCACTCTGCTGGGCAGCGGTGTCGGCAGCGTCGGCCGAAAGGGCCTGGTGGATTCCATTTCGAAGGTCTTCGAAGCTGTGGGGCCGGCAGGCCTGAAGATCGCAACCCATGATGTGCCTCTCTCCAATGTAGAGCAGGTATGGGAGAGGGCCTCTGGCAAGCCTCGCGTCGTCTTCACAATCTGAAATGGTGCCTTAGGTGGTGTCAGTATCTCACTCAAGCATCTCCGACTTGAAGAGTTGACCAAATTTGACGTAGCGCTCAGATTCCACATAATGCCTTGACGCACCATGCTACCAGTTCAAGGTAAACGCCCACATCGACCGTGAGATTGCGGCCCGTCCCGAACTGGTTCAAATCGAGAACGGACACCGTAGACCGAAGGAGCAACGCCCCGGAGCCGTTC
Organism: uncultured Acidobacteriaceae bacterium; assembly: GCA_964242875.1. Taxonomy (GTDB): domain Bacteria; phylum Acidobacteriota; class Terriglobia; order Terriglobales; family Acidobacteriaceae; genus Edaphobacter. Next base: position 11,997 of record CAXTCB010000027.1, on the reverse strand, counting down.
CGCGCGGCCACTTCCGCGAGATCGAGCATCACGACAATCCCGACGCCGAGCCGGTAACGCCGTGCGAGGCCGCCAGAGCCGCAATGATCGTCTACGGCAAGCGCGTGGGCAGCACCCTCACCGTATGCACCGATAATAACTGTCCAGTCCACGACCCACGCACCGCAGCGCGGAGGGCCGAACACCCCGAATCAGTCATGCCGCCGATAGCCCCAGCGGAAATCGAGGAGGAGGCCGAGGCGCGAAAGCAGCAGCACGAGCAGCAGAGAAAGGAGTACGAGGCAGAGCAGGAGCGCAGAGCCGAAGAGCTCCGCTTGCAGCAGGAAAGAGAAAGAAGGAGTACGAGTCAAAGCAGGCTCAGAAAGAAGAACAGCGCAGAACCCGCGCAGCCATCTTCGAGCGCATCCTTGAGAATGCGCCTGAAACCCTGAACGCCGCTCAGTTGCGCGTCCTGCTTCGTGCCATCGTCAACCTTGACCCCTACACCTTCGCCGATGACCTGGCCGAAGAGACCACCGGAGAGAACGAACGCCGCAGCGCCGAAGAGGTGTTGCTGGCAACCATAGACGCAACCGCAGATGACAAACCGACCCGCTTCGCCATCCGGCTTGCTCTCTCAGGACACGTCGGCATCCCGCGCGAAAACGAGCTCGACTTTCTCACCGAAGCCGACACAGTTTTTACCCCGCCCCTACCCAGAAAAGCCAAAACACCCAAGAAGCAGAAGCGACCGACTCCGATCAACCCAGATGCACCCACCACCACACTCAAAAAGAGAGCAGCGAGAAAGAAGATTGCGGCTTACCCTGCCGGGGGCTGGCGACGGCCCCGCTTTCTTACGCACAGCCGAAAGGAGCTTCCCATGAAGCATGCCGCAGCCATATCCGCCGTCTACGCGCCCTCGCTCAATACCGCCGCCGTCAGGCCACCAACCCCACCGACCACTCATCCCGAGATGATCGCTCAGATGTCTATGCTGCCGAGTACCTGCATGAAACTCGGACCCACAGCCGCTTTGCTTCAGAGGCTCACCGTTGGAACTCCGAGACCACATTCGTAAGAGATATTCCGCCAGCAAGCCTTCCTCTCCGGTCATACCCCGCAGCTTGACGGGGCTGCGTTGCGCCCGCTAACGCAGGCGGCAGGGTCCGTTCCCTGCCCCTGCACCCCTCCCTCTCTGAAATACATTTTAAAGGCGACGATGGACAGAACCGAATCGACAGTTCGCAACATGCTCGCAGCGATCCAAGCACCGCTCTACGACGTAGGCGTTCTAAGCGACCGAGGAATGCTTCCAGGTCTCGATGGGATTCCGGGAGACGCTGTGATCGGACGACTTTCCCTGCTCAAGTACCGCAAGCTCCACGGCTCTCACATCTACATTCGTCCGTCCGGCGACCATCGCTACTCTGTTCTCGACGATCTCTCTGAGCTCTCGCTCTCAAAGCTCACCGCTGACGGCTTCACTCCGTGCTCCGTCGTCGAGACCAGCGCCGGCAACTTCCAGGCGTGGCTGAAACATCCGGCGACTCTCCCGAAGCTTCTCGGCACGATCGCATCACAGACCTTGGCAACACGGTACGACGCTGACCTGAGTGCGGCAGGCTGGAGACGGTTCGGGCGTTTACCAGGCTTTACAAACTGCAAGCCCAAGTACCGCAGACCCGATGGCCTTTTCCCCTTCGTTCGTCTCAAGAGTTCCAGCGGCGATCAGTACCCGATGGCCGACACTTTCATGCAGGAAATTACGAAGATCCACGAAGACCGAGAGCAGAAGCGTGAGGAAAGACGCCTTCAGGCCTCTCTTTCTCCCCGAGGGGGCCCGAGGTTCTCCAATCTGTCCCTCGAGCGCTTCAGGACATCCAGAAAGTACAACGACCGACCCGCCGCCGCAGATATCGCCTTTTGTGTTGCCGCTTATGCAAATGGCATGGACGAGGCCCGGATTGAACGTGCGCTTGAAGACGACTATCTCTCTCGTGATCCCAGCCCTTCCAAACGAGCGTCCTACATCCGGAAAACTATGACGAAGGCGAGAGATTGGGCAGCGCGTTAGCCACCGGTACTCCACATCCCTAGGTTGCTGTCACCTATGGCGTTTGGGTTGACTGTTCTAGTTCTGAGCAAGCTCCTGCTACTCGTGCCATGAAGCAGGATAGTCGAACAGGGTGGCTCCCCTCTGGTTTGCCTTTCTGTCTGCGTTCAGCGTGCCACGCTCAAGACACCCACGCCCTTCGGTCGCACGCTCTCCTTCTAAAATTCCGCTGCGCGCCTCTCCGAGGTGCGGACTCCTGTCCCCATAGCAAGTCTGGGCCCCCTTCCGCAGAACCTTTCCAGTCGCCGAGGGAGTGGGTCGCGACGGCACATCCGTTGGGCAAGCATGTACCGCAGATAGCGGACAAACCAGAAGTAACGGAGCCAAACACTATGTTCAACAAAGTCATCCTCATCGGCCGCCTCGGACAGAACGCAGAAGCCAAAACCGCTCAGAACAAGAATGAGTACGTCATCCTCAACATCGCCACTCAGGAAAGCTGGAGAGCGACAAGGGCGACTGCGAGAACCGCACCGAGTGGCACCGCGTCTATGCCTGGAGGAATCTGTCGAAGTTCGCCAAGACTCTCCAGAAGGGTCAACTCATCACCCTGGAAGGAGTTCTCCGGTATCGCGAGGTAGTGGAAGATGTCGAAGGAGCGAAGTTCAAGCACCGAATTGCAGAGATCCATGCCATGAGCATGAAGCCACTCTAGAAAGTTGAGGCCGCTGATGATCCTTCGGATGGGGCCGACGACGAGTAGTCGTCAGCCTGAGTGGATGAGTCGCAGGGCTCATCCACCTTTTTCCTATTCCTCGTTGTTGTTCAGTAGCAGACTCCACTCATGAAGTTTCTGCTGGAGGAGAGCCTTTGGAATCATTTTAGTTTCATATTGGGCTACCAACGCCGGCGAGAGATGTCTGCTCATTGCATATTCCACGACCTCGTCATCCTTCGTTCTGCATAGTAGAACGCCGATGCTGGGGTTTTCGTGCGGTCGTTTTCTATCCCGATCGAGGGCCTCAAGATAGAAAGCGAGCTGGCCCATGTGTTCAGGCGCGAATCGTCCAGTTTTGAGTTCAAATGCAACTAGACATTGAAGGTCTCGATGATAGAAAAGCAGATCGAGTTCGAAGTCTTGATTGCCCACCTGCACACGAACTTTCTCTCCGACGAAGGCGAAGCCGTCTCCCAGTTCCATCAGAAATTTTCTTAAATTCAGGAGTAGTCCCGCTTGGAGATCTGCCTCACTGTACGTTTCGGGGAGATCGAGGAAGTCCAGCATGTAGCTGTCCTTGAAAACGCCGGCTGCGCTTTCCGGCAAAACTCGCAACGCTGTTGCGACTTTTAGATCGGACAGCATTGTCCGTTCAAATGCTGATTTCTTGATCTGTCTTTCGAGTTCGCGATGCGACCAGCGCCCACGGGTCGCAGAAAGCAGGTAGAACTCCTTCTCTTCTGAAGACTTACAGCTGGACATCAGCAAGAGATGCTTGGACCAGGACAATTCTCGCAACAGCGTTGCGAGTTTTGGCAGTGGCGAATATGTCTCGAAAAACTGCTTCATGCGCCAGAGATTTGAGGGTGAGAACCCCTTGAGGTCTGGAGACTCAACGGCGAGCCAGGATGCCAGATCCGCAACCACACTCTTCCCCCAGCCAGCTTCAGACACTCTTATCGAGAGTTGCTCCCCGATCGCCCAATACGTCTCAATGAGGGCAACATTCACAGCTTCGAAAGCCCGCGACCGTCCAGCCTGAATGATGCCGAGGATCTCTTTAAACTCGTCTGAGTGATGCGTGTTCGTTAACTTCATTACTCCCCAATCCGATCCTCAACATAGAGCCTATAGCGATTCGCGTACAGGTACCGCTAAGCCTCTTTCAACATCTAGTCGCCTCTGCCCACTTGCGAAGTGTCGTCTGCTTCGCAGGGATGATAAAGCAGAAGGGCCAGCGGCCGACCGATCGAACCTACCAAGGAGGGGTCAAAATCGGCTTCATAGCCACATTCCAAACAACAGAGCGCATGGCGAGAGTCGCTGTACTTCTTGTGGACCACGTCCAATGGCAACTTATCGTCATCAATAAACATAATCAGCCGACTCCTCTATAGAGGAGCACATTGTAGTGAAGCGATACCGACACAGGTGCGAAACACACATAGCTTGCGTCCAAGCGCATCTACAAACCGAGGCTATCATTCACTGCCACTGCGATCTCCTGCTCGGACCCGAGATAGCGTTCCGTGGTCTGGATTGAGGAGTGCCCGAGCAGGAACTTGATCTGCTCGAGGTCCCCTCCCGCCCTGCGGCAGAGTTTAGCGCAGGTGCGCCGCAGATCGTGGGCTCCGAAACGTTCGATCCCGATCTGCTTGGCGGAATGCTCGACGACAGACCAGACCGCCCAGTCACTCAAACTCTTCCCGACCTTGCCGCCCTTGGTGATACTTCGCAGCAGCGGACCCTCTTCGATCCCGGCTGCTGTCATCCAAGCGTTGACGCCGTGCTTGACCCAGACCGGCACGGCGACGGTCCGGATACGCCTTCCCTTCCCTTCCAGGTCCGCCAGAACCCAGCGCCCATCCCGCAACTGGATAGTTTCGACATCGAGCGAGGCGAGCTCCTGCCGGCGCAGCGCGCAGCCGACCAACAGCGCCAGGATCACGTAGTCGCGCTTCCCTTTCGCCGTGGAGCGATCGGGGACGCCCAGGAGTTCCTTGGCCTGCTCTTTGGTAAGCCAGTTTCCCAGGCGGGTTCCCTTTTGCCGAATGTTCGGGATCTCGGTGAGATTCGCCGCGTCTTCGGCCGAGAGCATCCCGTTCTTCCGCGCCTCAGAGACCATCTTCCGAACGGCCGACAGCCGGACGTTGATCGTAGAGGCTGAAAGGTTCTCGATTGAGGCCCGGAACTCCATCAGGAGTTCCCGCGTCAGCGGCCGACCAACCGAGTAGGCGAACAGGTCGTCAAGGGCTTTGGCGTAGTTGCGGCGGGAGTTTGGGCTGGGAAGCGTATCGAGCACCATCCTGCGGAGCCTTTGCTGGGCTTCGACGAGCCCCGCTCCGGACGTCTGCCCGTCTGTGTACGCGGAAGGTCTTGATGGGGGCTGAATCTCCATACGATCAGTTTACCTTCGACAAGTAACATTGTCGTGGGTAAAGCTACAGCCGTTGCTTGCGAATAGTTAGCACGTGTGCCAATAATCCCTTAGGTGCTGTCTGCGCCTGAAGGGAGTATTTATGCCTCGGCCTGTGAAATGGTCCCGCGATCTTTATCTAATTCGCGAACACGTGGGTCGGTCGAAGACCGAGACCTGGAGCCGGCGGGAGATCGAAGACGCATTCAGTGTCGGACGAGCGACTGCACAGACCCTGATGAAGGCCATTGGTGATGTGCAGAGCGTTGGAGCGGCCTACTTCATAGAACGCTCTTCCCTGCTCTCGTTTCTCGATGAGATGATTTTGGCACCTTCGGTAGAGGAAGCGTTCCGTCAGCGCGTGCTCGAGGCCAAATTGCCGCCAGCGCCGAAGACCCTGAGGGTTGCACTTCCTCAAAATCTCCGCAACATCATGGTGCGAGACCTGCCCCTGAACATCAGCTTGCTCCCGGGCCGTTTGGAGATAACCGCCGGCTCCTTGATCGAACTCCTTGAGAGCCTTGCACTGCTGGCCCAAGCGATGCAAAACGATTTGGAAAGCGTTCGCACTGTCCTAGAACCGGCCACATCAGCGCCGGTGGTTGCCGATGAGGATCTCCGATCGCTTCTCGCGAACCTTAGGCGGCAAAGGTAAGTGGCTCGCTATGATCTCGCACCGACATACTTCCTCAACACGAGTAAAAGCAGGCAGCTTCGCCATTTACCGACACCGCCCAGCCATTACTTTGGCCTGGACCTTCGTTATTGGTAGCCGGAGTTGGAACGCGGGCCTATAAATGAAATTGCAAACCGCTCGGCATCCGGTAGCTACCGGGTAGCTATTAACTACGAGTAGCACGTTTCGTAAGCGGAGGCTTAGAACCTTCTATGTTTCTTCTCGGTGCACGAGAATTCCCAAAGATCTCGGATCTCGGCCAGGCGCTATCCGCAGAGAGTTTAGCCGTTTCTTGGCGGCTGCCCAATCAATCATCGACGGGGCTGCGAGGATCCCCGCGAGGGGTTCAGCAACAATGATGGCTAACCCTCAATATCACACGTCGTCTAGGCTAAAGGTTCTACGCTGGTATCCCATAGCTACTCACTAGCTACCGGGTCTCTTCCAAGTAGTAAGGGGTTATGCACGCATTGCACGCCGCACAGTGTTGTGCGGGTAGCTAACCGTGTAGAGCAGTTGTCTGCGAATGTAGAAATTTCAACACATTCAGTGTTCTCATTGGCGCACCATGTTGCATAAAGCTTTCCGAGACCAAGAAAATTCTTTTTTTTGAATATGCTGTGTATATATATGGTACATAGTTGGTAGCTACCAACTATGCAGTCTAGCTGGTATGAAGAAGAAGTAAAGGATGATCGCGCATCCCGTCCTTCACACATCTTCTGAGCAGAGGCGTGATCCCTGGTAGCCTATAGCTACTCACTAGCTACCGATTTGCTCCGAAGTAGCAGAAGGTTATATCCGTACCGCACGCAGCACGGTGCGATGTGTGAGTGCTCCCTCCTCTTGGCTCCTTCAACTTTGGAGGACTGAGGCATATGGGTGTATCTGGTGGATAGCTAGAGACTTGTATCCGGTATCAACTTGGTACTGACTACTCGACTCTAAATGAAATAAACTGACGAGGGAGTACTAATCTGGTAGCTACTCGGTAGCTACCAGATTGATAGCTTTAGCTACTTAGAGGAGGTTGTATGCAGGTGATCGTCTTCGCATCTAGCAAGGGAGGAGTCGGTAAGACTACGTCCGCTCTCGCCCTAGCCTCAGTTTTGACCCACCATGGGGCTTCCACAACACTCATCGATGCAGATCCAAATACTCCACTCGCCTTGTGGTCCAAGAGGTTCCCTACGGTTGTTCCTTCGCAGCTAACGGTCAAAACCGCATTCAGGACAGATGTCGCTGAGGTGATCGATGCCGCAAGTGATCCTTACGTGATCGTCGATCTAGAGGGAAGCCGAAACGATGAGGTCTCAGTAGCTATCGGTCGTGCGGACCTGGTCCTAATCCCGATGAAAGGCAATCAGCTCGATGCGGATGAGGCAGTCAATGTCATCAAAGTAATTCGCAAACAAGAGACGATCTTTCGCCGGCAAATACCCTTCCGCGTGTTTCTCTCTCAAACCTCTCCAGTCATCATGGATAAGGGCATGAGAGACATCTGCGCTCAGATGCGAGACAACTCCATACCTATGCTAAAGACGGCGATCGTCGAACGATCCGCGTTCAAGGCGCCATTCCGGCTCGGAGGAACGATCTATCAACTGACCGAAAGGGAAGCGAACAATCCGGACGCTGCCATCGTGAATGCAGAGGCTTTCGCAAAAGAGATACGGGACATTCTGATCAACACAAACGCAGAAAGCGAGGTCTTCGCCAATGCCTGATTCTCGGCCCGCAATCAAACTTGACTTCACCACTGGCTTGGATAGCCTTCCTCCTCGTCCAAAGATGGACTCCGAGACCACCAAGGCTTCCGTAGCCGCAGGCCGCGATCTTGGCTTCACTGGAAGACTTGGAGTTCCGTCGCTGGATGGTCGCAGACTACGCAGCAGGGGAGCAAACATACAGCTCAACCTGAAGGTCACGGCAGAGGAGAAGGACGCCATACTTCGCGACGCCGCGACTTTCATCTTGGATCCTGCAAGCCCCATCAGCAATATCGGAGAGTTTGTCGTGCACGCCGTTGAGTTCTTACGCAAACAACGAGAGAAGTGACCTCCGGCGGTTTCCAGCCAACTGCGGAGTCTCCGGACGCTTTAGGCGCGGACAGTCTCGACCGTCTGCGCCTGCGGTTGAGAGGTCCACCTTCTCCGCAGTTGGCTGGAAGTTGATAAACCATCTTCAGAAAGTTCCTTGCCAGCCTTTTCCCTTTTTGCGTCCGCAGCTGGCTGGAAAGGCGATCGCCAACCGTTTTGCTTTCAGTTGTTTAGCACCCTCTGTTCATGAAACCACGTTTTCATTTCCAGCCAACTGCGGAGTCAGCATCCGCGTTCCCCGTCAAAATGCAACCTCGGCCTACTCCGAGATGTTTCGGTCGAGTTTATTACGATGTAGGGCAATACAGCCTATCTTCTGCGGCCCCAAGTATCTACATTTCTTGGTTAGGCATCGTTTTCCGCAGTCGGCTGGAAACTTTCTAGATGGCTCACTGGCTCCTCCGCAGTGGGCTGGAATGAAAGCCCGCATACCGCTGGAAATGCCCCCGCATCCCGTTGGAACATGTCCCGCAGTCCGCTGGATTGCTGTTCCGCAGTCGTGAGGAAGAAGCTCCGCAGTGGACTGGAAATATTCCCGCAGTGGACTGGAAATTAATCGAGCGCAACAGTTCTGGAATGCACAACATATGGTGCGCTTAAGCTTTAAGGCTGCTTTACAGTTTGATTTACTTAAACAACCATCACAGAAAGCACAGAAGAATCGGCAACAGGAGTCGACATGACGAGACAGTCAAAGATCAACGAAGCCACCCTCGTGACAATGCCTGATGCTGTTGATCTGATCCGTTTTGAAAAGAATCTGCTTCAGATCGGCTTTTTCGGTGCTCATGAGCGCCGCGGCAAAGCTCTCTCTTCAAAGCGACGGATTGAGCAGTGGGTGAACCGCGATGGAAAAAAGATCAAGGTCTCAGCAGAATTCCGCTCTTCCGATGCTTTGGGTCTGCCTTCCACCTCCGACCGCGACAAGTACATGGGCTTCATGAAGCTGGCCATGGAGCAGAAGCTACGGACAGGCGTGATTACCAACCCAATTCGCTTCTCTGGATACAGCTTGCTTGCCGTCCTGGGTCAATGTGATTCCGGTGAAAACTATGAGGCGCTCAATAGCTGGGGCATGAGAATGGCAGACACTACGATTACCTCGGAACAGGTCATCTATTCCTCTCTTCGCAAACGCTACATGAACAAAACCGTCCATGTCTTTCGCAGCTTCACGCGCCTAGGTTCCAGCAACCTTGACAACACAGGCAAGATCGACATGTTCGAAGTAGAGCTCGAGGACTGGTTGCTTGAGAATCTAAACGAGTCGTTTGTCGTGCCCGAAGACTTCAACATGTATCGAAAGCTGACTCGCCCGACTGCGAAAGGTATCTTCGTTTATCTATACCTTTGGTTTTACGCAAGTCAGGGGAAAGAGGTAGAGAAGGACTACACCGAACTGTGCGCGCTTCTCAATGTGCGCAGCTATGAACATGTATCCAAGATCCGAGAGACGATGGGCCTTTCTCTGAACGAGCTCGTTGGTATCGGATACCTTAAAAGTTGGGACATTAAGGCGATGAGCTCTAAGATTGGCTACAAGCTGGTCCTCATCCCCGGGCGCGCGATGAAGGAGGTTCTCGTGATGACGCAACGCAAACAACTCGCGTTCGCGGCAGCTCACATTGATGTCCCTCTTTCAGACTCCCGCGAGCTTGCGCGGGCCGCATTGGTTGACTGCGGTGTGAGCGAGGTCAAAGCGGCAGAGCTGGCTAGAAAGCTGGATCCCATCGCTCTCCTCGACCGCGTCGAGTACGTGGCATCTCAGATTCAGTCCGACAAGAGAGGTTCTATCAAGAACCCTGCGGGCTTCCTCATTACCTTTGTCGAAGGAGAGCAACAGATACCTGCTTCGTTCCGGACCAAGCGGCAAAGATATGCCGAGGAACGCCAACTACTGGAGCGTCAGGCTCAGCAAGATGCAGACGAAGCACGCTCTCTCGCCACGCTGCAACTGCAAGAGGAGTACAAGCGCTGGTGCGCCGCCCAGGCTGACGAGGTCATCAATCGTGAATACCAGGGGGACAGGCTGCCACAAAGACTAAAAGCTATTTCCAACCAACTGCGGAAGGATCCGGCGATATCTGCTGCACTGGAACGCATGTCTCCTCAGTCTCGGCGCGCAGAGCTCCGCCGGAGGCTGAACAGGGAAGTCCAAGCAGAGTTGTCACTTCCGCCCTTAGACGAGTGGTTGGTGGCAAATCCCCAGGGCGATCTGTTTTGAGAGAGCTCCAGGCCGCGGCACGGGACAACCGAGGCCGAGTATTCAAAGCGATCTGCTCTCGAATTTGGAGCGAAAACACCTTGCTCCAGAAATCCTGAAGAAGCTCCTTGTGTTAGAACGAGCGCAGACCGTCAACAGAGCAGTCCAGAGACAGTAGCCGGCAAAGTCCTGGTACGCACGATGCGTTTCATCCAGTTTAGTGTTAGATACTGCACCTGCTTGGTGCCGCTCTCAGTTTCCTCACTTATTTGCTTCAACATGAGGACGATGTCTTCTCGCTCGTAGTCGTCTTTTGGGGGACGCTAGACTTTTTTGCTACAGACCGGGAAGCCTTCGTTTTGGCGGCAGTCTTTTTCGGGGAGACCTGCTCTGCATCGAGTGTGTGCGTCGGCTGCACTTCCGGTCTCGAAGAGCTCTCTTTTGCGACGCGTTGCTTCTCGATCTCTTCAACATTGAGAGCAGGCCACTGGCCAAGACCATCCAAGAGTTCCCTCAGGGGGATTTCAAGCGTCAGAGCGATCTTCAGCAACGATTGCAGATTCAGGCTGCCGCCTGTCTCATATTTTCGCCACTGAGCGTCGTAATAGCCGCCCGTAATCATGATGTGCCGCATATCGAAGTTCTTACTTTTGCGGACAGTTCTGATCCGAGCACCCAGCGCTTTTAGAAACGCTCTGAACTCTTCGTCTTCTAGCACTAGCGGCTGCCTTCACTTTCCTCAGATATGGGCGATAACGGCTTTGCCCGTCCGAAAAGATTACGCACGACTCCGCTGCACGGATTTTGGCACAACTTCTTTATACCTAAGTTGTTGGTTCCATGGAAGCAATACGTAATGTTTTTAACGTGGCGACCCGTATCCCTTCCGGCTCAGACCAAGGTGTGTTGGCAATCTCCTCGATGTGAATACTACGGTCGTAATAAATACATTGCAACGAATCGTTACCACTTGACTCATTGCAAACTAAATCGTTATAAACATCACACGCCGAAAACGTTCAGCGCACCGACCAACGGCGCTGGTTTCCAAACCACAAACAAAGCTGCAAATTCCTCGTGAAAACGTGTGCGCGGCGTCGTGTCTAAATAGCCAGCCAGCATTCCTTATTGAGTCTCTAAACCCGCACCCAAACCGGCAGTTCCCAGGAGCATCCCTTGACCGCAACGATCAATTCCCGCCTCTCAGCAATGGCCACAAGAACTTTCACAAAACAGCGGGCGAAGGACACCGCTCGCTCGCTTGGCCCGGTGATCCTTGCCCTCGCCATCTCCCCCCTCGCCGCTCACGCACAGGGAACCGTGGACGTCAGCGGCGTGACCGCAGCAATGAAGACCATCGAGACGAGCTGTCTGCTCGGTGGCGCCCTTGCCGTCGTCATCGGAATCGTCTTCGGCGTGTTCCAGTTCATGGGCCGAAACATCTCGGGAGGCTTCATGGCGATCGGTGGTGGTCTGTTCGCTGGAATCGTCATTGGCTTTGCACCCCAGTGGGTTTCCTCACTCACCGGACAGAGCCTCTAGCCATGCAGATAACCAAGCGTGGAGAGCCACTGGCGATCAATCAAGCCCTCAACAAAACTCGGCAGAAGCTCGGACTGAGCTTGCCAATCTGGATGGGCATTGTGATTGCCTCGCTGTTGGCTCTCCTGCTTCGGTTCTTTTTCCTTTCCATCCTGATGTTCATTGCGATCACGGTGATCTGCTCGATCATCGTCCGCAAACACCCAAAGATGTTCCAACTATGGGGTCTGAGCTGGACCCAGAAGAGCTACTATGACCCGCGCAAACGCTAACCCATGGTTCACCGACGCCGGGGCCTCGAACAGCAT
>CAXTCB010000026.1:0-30802 GCA_964242875.1 uncultured Acidobacteriaceae bacterium | reverse complement strand
TCCATAGTAGGAGACGCTTATACTCGCGGCTATGCAGAGCGCCGAGATTGAACTCAAGTTTCCCGTTGCGGATCCTTCCCAGCTTGAGGCAATGCTTCCTGGTCTGGGCTTTGTGCTGGAGACGTCGCGAACGTTCGAGCACAATACGCTGTATGACACGCAGGATCGAAGCCTGCGCGCGCGGCATCAGCTGCTGCGGATCCGGCAGTACGGGGCGCTCTGTACGCTGACTCACAAACGGCAGCCGGACGGTGCCGACGACAGTCTCTACAAGACGCGGATCGAAACCGAGACCACGCTGGCCGATGGAGACGCGCTGGCTGAGATCTTCGGGCAGCTCGGCTTTACTCCGGCCTTTGTTTATGAGAAGTTTCGCACTGAGTGGGCCTACCCGCTCGGGGTGGAGCGGGCTCATCTGGTGATTGATGAGACGCCCATCGGGAACTGGGCAGAGCTCGAAGGCCCGAAGGAGTGGATTGACCGCATGCTGGTTATGCTGCGGGTTGATCCACAGACGCGCATCACGGATAGTTACGGAACGCTGTTCACCGCGTGGAAGAAGCGCACAGCCAGCCCTGCCACGGATCTAACCTTTGATCAGGTTACCCCTGCGCTGACTGCTGGATAGAGAGATGGCAACGAAGGGCCAGCCACATCCTGCTGGCCCTCCGTGTGACACGTCTCTGGTTTGCTTAGAAGATCTGGAAGTTGACGTCGATATTGACCTCGACTGGAACGGGTTTTCCGCCTTCCATCGCAGGTTTGAACCGATATTGGCGAACTGCCTCCATTGCCTTCTCATCCAACCCCATGCCGATTCCACGAAGAACGCGCACACGCTGAGGATGGCCGGTCGCATCGACGATGAGTGTGACCAGCACGTTTCCGGCGACCTTCGCCTTCCGCGCCTCTTCGGAGAACTCCGGATCGACCTGGAAGATCAACTGTGGCGCGGAGACACCGCCACCAATCTTGCGAACGCCGCCACCGATGTTGCCTCCGCTACCCGGACCGATACCGGAACCGTTGCCGGAGCCGAGACCAGTGCCGCTACCATTTCCCATCGACATGCCGACCAAGGGAGAGTTCGGCACACCGATCTGCGGAATGCTCGTCGCCATCTTGACATCCTTTTGCACCTCCACTGTGGGCTGGATGGCAATCTTAGGCTGCTGCAGCGGTGGAGGCGCGGGAGGAACAATCTGATGCTCGGCGAACTTGGGTGGCGTTCCCTTCGTCACCGGTGTCGGGCCGCGCTGGCCGCCGCCGCCGCCCATGACCGTGGCTTTCGGAAGAGCCCGCGGAGGCTTCACCGGAAGCTCGATCGGAGTGATGACGTGAGTGACCTGCGGAGCGGCCATCTTGACGCCTTTGGCGACCAGCCAGGCGATGAACGCGATGATGAGGACGTGAATGGCAACAGCAATCGCGGTGGAAGCCGGACTGCGCTTGACCGCCATCGGATCGACAACGGGAATCGCCTTGGATTCCAGTTCGAGCGGCGGAAGCTTCTCCGGAAAGAAGACGTCGCGCACGCTGGAGACCAAGGACGCAAACACGCCTTCTTCCCGCATTTCAGACCACTGGGGAGCGTCTCCGGTGTGAAGACGAGGCGCTTCGTGATCTCTGCCCGTCTCCGGTGGTGTTAACAATGACATCGCCATAAGCTATTTCGCCTCGGGGGAGCGGAGCTTTCAACCCAAGCTCCGGTCGTTACCTCGAATTGCACACCCTATCTCTGAATATTCCCGGTCTTCCGCCGGTTCTTGGACGGATGCATGCTGCGCTTGGCTTCCATCGATATTCTACAAAGTTTCGCCCTGCGCCGCATGCCGGGTAGTGACTGAGGTGCTTCTCGTATTGGACGTCGTTCATAGGGCGGAAGTCGCGTCGCGAGCCGCTTCATGTAGCGCATGGCCGTCTACAATAGAGGTTTGGGCCGAAAGGGTCCAGAGACCAGCCACCAACTGAGGATGGGAATGCCCGACGCAACAAGCCAGGTGAACGAGCCGAAGCCGCTGAAATCCACGTTGAATCTGCCCCAGACCAGCTTTCCCATGAAGGCGAACCTGCCGCTGAACGAGCCGGCGCGACTGGCCGGGTGGCAGCAGCAGGATCTCTATGGCAAGATCCGCAGCGCGCGAGCGGGCGAGGCAAAGTACATCCTGCACGACGGGCCGCCGTATGCCAATGGTGCGATCCACCTGGGACATGCTCTCAACAAGTGCATCAAGGATTTCGTTGTGAAGACCAAGACCATGGCGGGCCTTGACGCGCCTTACGTCCCGGGGTGGGACTGCCACGGCCTGCCGATTGAGATCAAAGTCGACGAGCAACTGGGCCGCAAGAAGCTGGAGATGGAGCCGATCGCGGTACGGCGCGCCTGCCGCGAGTACGCCGCCAAGTATGTCGACCTGCAACGGAGTCAGTTTGAGCGGCTGGGAGTCTTTGGGCGATGGAACGATCCGTATCTCACGATGTCGCTCTCCTATGAGGCGTCGATCGCAGAGACGTTCTACGACTTCTTCGAGAAGGGGTTCGTCTATAAGGGCCTGAAGCCGGTGTACTGGTGCATTCACGACAAGACCGCGCTCGCCGAAGCGGAGGTGGAGTATGCCATGCACACATCGCCTTCGATCTACGTGCGCTATCGGCTGACGTCCGACGCCGCGGTGATTGATCCCGCGCTGGCCGGCTTGCCGGTCTACACCATCATCTGGACGACGACGCCCTGGACCCTGCCGGCATCACTTGCGATTGCGTTCAATCCGGAGCTCGAGTATGTAGCTCTGCGGAACGAGGTCGATGGCAACGTGTACCTCGTCGCGGAGGCGCTGATGGAGCAGACGCGTGAGATCTGCAGTCTGCCGGACTCACCCGTGATCGCGCGGTTCAAGGGTACGAGGCTCGATCGCGTGACCTTCCAGCATCCCTTTCTCGATCGCTCGATCCTTGGGGTCAACGCGGATTATGTGACGACGGATCAGGGTACGGGTGCGGTCCACACCGCGCCCTCGCACGGAGCGGATGACTTCATCACAGGTACGCGATACGGACTGTCGCAGCTCTGCGATGTGGATGCTGCGGGCCGACTTCGTAACGGCCTGCCGGAGTACGACGGGCTGACCATCTTCAAGGCGAACCCGGAGATCATCGAACTGGTGCGCGCGCGCGGCGCCCTGATGGCGAGCGTTGAGATTCATCACTCGTATCCGCACTGCTGGCGATGCCATCACCCGGTGATCTTTCGCGCGACGGAGCAGTGGTTTATCTCGATGGAGACCCCGGTTCCGGCGCCGGACGGCGGAACCATGAGCTTTCGACAGCGGGCACTCGAGGAGATTGCAACGGTGGTATGGGACCCGGCGTGGGGGGAGCAGCGGATCTCGAACATGATCGCGACACGGCCGGACTGGTGTATCTCGCGCCAGCGCATCTGGGGCGTGCCCATCGCAGTGTTTCTGTGCGAGAAGTGCCATACACCGCTGAACGAGGCAGGGGTCAATCGATCGATCGTCGAGCTGTTCCGGAAGGAGGGCGCGGATGCCTGGTACACGCATTCCGTGTCGTCGCTGCTGCCGCAAGGTACGACCTGCGCGGCCTGCGGCGCGAAGGACACCTTCCGCAAAGAGATGGACATTCTGGATGTGTGGTTTGAGTCCGGAGCGAGCTGGCATGCGGTGCTGGACGCGGATCCTGAGCTGCGCCGGCCGCCTGAGGAGATCCCCGCAGACCTTTACACCGAGGGGGGCGACCAGCATCGCGGATGGTTCCACTCTTCCCTGTTGACGTCGGTCGCGGTACGCGGGCATGCGCCGTACAAGAAGGTGGCGACCTCCGGCTGGACGCTGGATGAGCAGGGCCGAGCCTTTTCGAAGTCGCTGGGCAATGGGGTAGATCCGGTGGATGTGGCCAAGCGGCTGGGCGGCGAGATCATCCGGCTGTGGGTGGCAAGCGTCGACTTTCGTGAAGATGTGGCGGCGAGTGAGAATCTCATGCAGCGCGTCAGCGAGAACTACCGCAAGCTACGAAACACACTGCGCTTTCTGCTGGGCAATTTGCACGATTTCAATCCGACGACGCACGCAGTGACGTTTCCGGAGATGGAGCCGCTGGATCAGTACATTCTGGCTCGTGCAGCCGAGCTTGACGCCAAAGTTCGGCGGGCATACGACGAGTTCGAATTTCACCGGGCCTATCACGCGATCAATGAGTTCACGAACAGTGATCTTTCCGCGCTTTATCTGGATGTGATCAAGGATCGTCTGTACACGATGGCTCCCGGGCATCCGGCGCGGCGGTCGGCGCAGACGGCCCTGTGGAGGATCGCCGAGGCATTGACGCGGCTGATCGCGCCAATTCTCAGCTTTACGGCCGACGAGGTATGGCCGCTGTTACCGTTCCTCGCGGAACGTGAAGAGAGCGTACACCTGGCGCTCTTTCCGGACCTGGCGGACATCGTTCCCGGAAGTACGCGGGCGATTGAAGGTGACTGGAATCGGCTGCTGCAGATACGTGCGATGGCGCTGCTTCAGCTGGAAGCCGCGCGAAAGTCTGGTTCGATCGGGAAAGGTCTAGAGGCTGTGCTGCTTGTTCATGCCGGGGTCGAGGACCGCGCGCTGCTGCAACGCTATGAACCCTTTCTGCCTGAGTTGATGGGCGTTTCAGCTTGTGACGTCGGGGTGGAGCCTGTGGCGGAGACGACCGTCGCAGTGCAGCTCGCGAAGGAGACTGCCACCAAGTGTGACCGCTGCTGGCGGTACACGAAAGATGTCGGCGAAGACTCGCTTTACCCGACCGTCTGTCTGCGCTGCGCGGAAGCTCTGACCGAATTGCACTTTCCACCGTATGCCGGAGGACGCTCTTGATTACCGAATCTCAAATAGTTTCGACGCCCGGCTTTATTCAGTCACGCAAAGGTGGAGATGCGCGTTGGGCACTGCTTCTGATCACCGCGCTGGTGGTGATTGCAGATCGCGTGAGCAAGCTGGTAGTGGAGCAGCACCTGATGCTGGGCGGTGCCTACCCGGTCATCCCGGGGGTGTTACGGATCACGCATGTGCTTAATACGGGCGCGGCGTTCAGCGCGTTTGCGGAGACGGCGTCGCCCCTTACCGTGCGGTATGCCTTGATCGGCTTCTCGGTGCTCGCGATCGTGATTGTAGGCACGATGCTGTGGAAGGCGGGACGAGCCTTTACGGTGTCCGGCCTCGCGCTGGCACTTATTCTTGGCGGCGCGATCGGCAATCTTTACGACCGCATCTGGCTGCACTATGTTGTGGACTTTCTCGAAGTGCACATCATCCATTACCACTGGCCGGACTTCAACGTTGCAGATTCTGCGATCGTAGTTGGCGCATGTCTGTTGATTCTGGAGATCTTCCGGCCGCAACCGACAGAGGTTACAGAGGCTTGAACGATTCCATCGTCATTCGCGGCGCGCGGACCCATAATCTAAAGGGCATTGACGTCGACATTCCGCATAACGCGCTCACGGTTGTGACCGGGGTCTCTGGATCCGGTAAGAGTTCGCTTGCCTTTGACACGGTTTACGCCGAAGGGCAGCGCCGCTATGTGGAATCGCTGTCCGCCTATGCCCGGCAGTTTCTTGAGCGCATTGAGAAGCCCGACGTTGACTTCATGGATGGGCTGGCGCCCGCGATCGCGATCAAGCAGAAGAACCAGACCCGCAATCCACGATCGACTGTGGCGACTGCGACCGAAATCTACGATTACATGCGGTTGCTGTATGCGCGCTGCGGCACCGTAACCTGTCTTCACTGTGGCGGAGTCGTCCGCCGTGACTCGGTGGATGAGATCGTCACCGCCTTGTTCTCGCTGCCCGAGTCGACGCGCGTCTACGCGCTGTTTCCGATTCAGCGCGCCGAGATCAAGCTGGAGCCCATGCAGGCGCCGCCTGCGGAAGCGCTGCCATCTGAGCCAAAGCCGCCAAAGCGAGCGCCAAAACGCAGCAAGCAGACGGAGCCGGACGCACCCGTCTTCAATCTCACCGAGTCGCTGCGAGAGCGCCTGGGCGAGCTGCGTGGCCGGGGATATAACCGGCTGTACCAGACGGCTCCGGATGGTTCCGTCGGCGGGATTATGGAGTTTTCTACGCCCGAGAGCCTGCTTGAGCTCGACTTCGCACGTCCGATCTTCGTTCTCATCGACCGGCTGGCGCTTTCGGCGGAGATCCGGACGCGGCTCGTGGACGCCATCGAGACGGGGTATCGCGAAGCCGGCGAGATCCAATTTCTGACCCTGCCACGACAGGATGGGGAGGTCAGCAAGAGCTTCCGATACTCTTCCGCTTTCGAGTGCAGCACGTGCCATCGTGCCTATCGTGAGCCGGAGCCTCGACTGTTTTCCTTCAACAATCCGTATGGCGCATGTCCGCGGTGTCAGGGATTTGGAAACACGATCGATTTCGATCCTGACCTCATCATCCCGGACAAGTCAAAGACGCTCGATGGGGACGCAATTGCTCCATGGGCCTCGGGCAAGTACCGTCCCATGCACAACGAACTCAAGCGATTTGCTCGGAGCGCGGACATCCCGCTGAACCGCTCATGGTATGACCTGACAGACGAGCAGCAGCAGATGATTCAGAACGGAAAGGGTGGGTTCCCGGGCATTCGCGGCTTCTTTGCCGACCTTGATCGAAAGAAATATAAGCTGCACGTTCGCGTGTTCCTGTCGAAGTTCCGCGGGTATGCGACGTGTCCGGACTGCCGTGGACAGCGCCTGCGTGCGGAGGCCCGGGCGGTGCTGCTGAGCAACAGGAACATCTGCGAAGCGAGCGCGCTGACCATCACGGCGGCGAAGCAGTTCTTCGATGCGCTTGAGCTTTCGCCGGCACAGACCGAGGTCGCGGGAAAGATTCTCGAAGAGGTTCGCCAGCGCATTCATTTTCTCGAGCAGGTCGGCCTGGATTACCTCACACTGGATCGTCTTTCCTCAACGCTTTCGGGCGGAGAGTCACAGAGGATTCAGCTGGCGAGCTCGCTGGGCTCGCGCCTCGTCGGCGCGCTTTATGTGCTGGATGAGCCCTCGATCGGGCTGCACACACGGGACACCGCCAAGCTGATCCGGATCATGGAAGATCTTCGCGATCTGGGAAACACGATCCTGGTCGTCGAGCATGATCCGGATGTCATACGGGCGGCGGATCATCTGCTGGATCTCGGGCCCGGCGCTGGTGAGCTTGGTGGCGAGCTGCTCGCGGCCGGAACAGTTCCGGAGGTCACGGAGAATCCAAACTCGATTACGGGCCGATACCTCTCCGGCCGATCGTTCATCCCTGTGCCGAAGTACCGGCGAGAGCCGGGCCGGGAGCACCTGAAGCTGTCCGGTGCGCGCATTCACAATCTTCGCGGCGTCGATCTCGACCTTCCGCTTAATCTGCTCTGCTGCGTGACCGGTGTCTCCGGTTCCGGAAAGTCGACGTTGATCCACCAGGTGCTCTATCGGGCGTTGATGCAGGCTCTTGGACAGGCGGAGAGCGGCGACCCTGCGCATCTCTACCGCGAGCTGTCAGGCGCACAGTATCTGAACGAGGTCGTGCTGGTTGACCAGTCGCCGATCGGCCGTACGCCGCGATCAAATCCCGTGACTTACATCAAGGCGTTCGACCTGATTCGAGAGCTCTTCGCCGCGCAGCCTGACAGCAAGCGGCGCAACCTGACCGCCGGCATGTTCTCGTTCAACGTGCCGGGAGGCCGATGCGATGTGTGCGAGGGCGACGGTACGGTGACGGTCGAGATGCAGTTCCTGGCGGACGTGGAGCTGCCCTGCGAGGAGTGTGGCGGAACCCGCTACAAGTCCTCCATTCTCGATATCAAATACAAGAACAAGAACATTCATGACGTCCTGGATATGACGGTTAAGGAAGCTCTGGTCTACTTTGCCGGCCACCCCAGAATCGTTGATCGTCTGTACGTCCTGGACGAGGTCGGCCTCTCTTACGTACGTCTCGGTCAATCCGCTACGACGCTGTCTGGCGGAGAGGCGCAGCGAATCAAACTGGCCGCAAGCCTGGCGGCAACCCGGGCCAATGCGAACCGAACAGCGAACTCGACGGCCGAAAGCAAGCGCGCGGCGAGCCGAACGCTCTACATCCTGGATGAGCCGACCACCGGCTTGCACTTTGACGATGTCTCCAAGCTGCTTACGGCCTTCCAGAAGTTGATCGAAGGCGGTGGCTCTCTCCTGGTGATCGAGCACAATCTTGACGTGATCAAGTCTGCGGATTGGGTGATCGATATGGGTCCCGAGGGCGGCAGCGGCGGCGGCCAGATTGTCGCCACGGGAACGCCAGAGACAATTGCTGCGAATCCTGCCAGCCATACCGGCCATTGGCTTGCGCCGCTTCTGACGTCTGACAGGAATACGGCCGCTGCGGAAGCGATTGAGGTTGTTGCGTGACTGGCAGGCCGAGTTGGCGGTCGCGATCCCTTTCTTTCTTCACGTTGGTCGTGGGTCTGTGCGCCTCATCCGGATTGTGCCAGCTTCCCCCGGGGACAACCGACGCAAGCTCCAGCAGTCAGCCATCGCCGCAGAACAATGAGGCGTTGCGCTCACAGGCAGCGGACGCGATTGAACATGGTGATATGCCGTCGGCGCTCAAGCTGCTCACACAGCTCAATGCGAAAGAGCCCGAAAACGCGGGCATCTTGTTCAATCTAGGATCCGCCCAGGATGCCCTGGACCAGACGAGCAACGCAGAGGAGAGCTACCGCCACGCCATTCGGCTGAACAGCGCGTACCTTGAACCGCACCTGGCGCTCGGCCTGCTCCTGGCTCGAACGAAGCATCCGGTCGAGGCTCGCGGTGAGTTGCTCGCGGCGACGACGAGCGAGACCGGCTCTCCTGCGCTCAGGGCACGAGCATTCCGAGCGCTTGCTGCACTGGATCGCACGGACAACCCGGCGGAGGCTCGAGATGCCCTGCTGGCGGCGTTGAAGCTTACCCCGGAGACGCCCGATGACGCTCTTCTCTCCGCGTCGCTGGCGGAACAGGATGGGGATCTGCCGGCCGCCGAGAAAGCCTACCGGCGAGTGCTGCAGCAGAGTCCGAACGACCCATCGGCCTCGCTCGCCCTGGCGCGCCTGCTGACTGGTCAGAAGAGTTTCGAAGAGGCGCGGGCCGTGCTGCAGGCTGCGTTGGACAAGAACCCGGGCGAGCCTGCCCTCAGCGCGCAGCTTGCTGCACTCTACGTCCGCAATGGCGACGCGGCAAAGGCACGCACTCTCCTGGAACCGCTTCATGCCGCGCATCCTCAGGAACCGAGCCTAACGAGAATGTACGCGCGTCTGCTAAGCGACACCGGCGACTACGCTGCGGCGGAGCCGCTCTTCGCCGGGCTGCGTATCAAGTCTCCGGAAGACCCGGAACTCGCCGACGACGATGCCGATGCGTTGATCCATCTGAAGCAGTTCGCTGCGGCCGAGCAGCTGCTGAAGGCGGCCTTGCGCATGCCAAAGTCGTTTTCTTCACCCGGGAACATGGCGGACGCGGCAAGTCACCTGGCATTTGCAGCCAGCCAAAACAATGACCCGGAGACCGTATTGCAAGCGGTTGCGCTGCGTGCTACAGTCCTGCCACAGTCACCTGCAATCCTCTTTCTTGAGGCCATTGCGCGGGACAAGCTGCACCAGACCAAACAAGCCCAGACGCTTTACCGGCAGTTTCTTTCTGTGGCGGATAACAAGTTTCCGGATGAAGAGTGGGAGGCGCGCCACCGCCTGATCGCTCTTGACCATACGCGGTAGGTTTGCACCCTGGAGGTGCGCCATGCGACCAGCTCCCCGTCTTGTCGGAAGAAGTCTTCGCTCTCTGCAATGGATGACCCTGGTTATCGTGCTGATGTGGAGTGGGCGCGTTCACGCGGCAGCCCCCCTTGACAGCATCCTTCCAGATGAGCAGACCTTGTCACAGCTGGAGCAGCGCGCACAGCAGGCGCAGCCTCGTGAACAATGTTTCCTCTACACGGAACTTGTACACGTGATGACGGAGATTGCAGGAAAAGAGATGTTGGACGGAAACATCGAACAGGCAAGCGTCATGCTAAAGCGGGTGGAGCACTATGCGCAGCTGATTCATCTTGGTCTGGCGAACGATACGAAGCGCCTGAAAAATGCAGAGCAGCTGATGCAACACACGACCTACAGGCTGAACGGACTGCTGCGAGCAGCCTCAAGCGAAGACCGGGAGACGTTGAAATCGACGTTGAAACAGCTCGACCAGGTGCAGGATGAGCTGATGACGCAGGTCTTCAAACACTAGGCACGGGTTCGTCCCGAGTCAGGTCCTTTGTCATGGTCCTTACGATCTCGCGTATCGTCATCCTCCTGCTTCTCACCTGCAGTGGAGCGCTGGCCGGTTTCGCTCATGCGCAAAGTCCGGATGACGCAATGTCAGAGAGCGAGATTGACCAGTTGCGTGACGCCGCGTACGTCCCGGCCGATCGTGTCGGTGTGTTCATCAAGCTGCTTGATACCCGGGCGACCAACCTGCAGGCTCTGGTAGCAAAGCCACGGCGCCCGGGACGAGAAGAAGATCTGCACGAGATTTTGCAGCAGTTTGTCTCGATCGTTGACGAGTTGAACGACAATCTGGATGACTACGGGCCACGGCACCGCGATCTGCGAAAGCAACTGCCGAAACTGTTGGAGGCCACCGACCGATGGGCTACAGCGCTGCGGAGCCCAGCGGATAGTGATGTCTACAAGGTTTCGCGATCATTGGCGCTCGAGGGAGTTCAGGATGTCCGCGACGAAACCAAGAAGCTGATCGAAGAGCAGAAAGCGTGGTTTACTGCCCATCCCCCCGCCAAAGAGACCTCTCCTCCGACGCTCGAGGATCGTCGTTGATCTGTTGGGGATGGGCTTCGTCGGTGAAGGATTTATGCTGGATACGGTTTGACTTCTTCCCTGACAGAGATCTTTGAGGTGGAATATCGTGAGCTCCGCCCACGGGCTCCGATTCCGCCGATCGACATACGATTCCGCCGCTTCACTTCGTTGAACACGACAATCCGCCTTCGCGAGGGAAAGCTTCTGGTCCGGCTTTCGGATCTGCTCGAGACTGCGCCCGAGAGTGTGCATCGTGCCATCGCACATATCCTGCTGGCGAAGCTGTACAAGAAGCAGATTGCCCGGACCCATGCCGACCGGTATCGCCGGCACGTCTCGTCTGAGGCGGTCTCGCGACAGGCGGAACACATCCGGCAGACGCGCGGACGCAAACGCATCTTGTCCGCGCAGGGACATCGTTGGGATCTTGACGAGATCTTCGAGAGCCTCAATCATCGCTTCTTCCACGGCCTGCTCGGAAGACCGGTGCTTACCTGGTCAGCGCACGCTGCACGGCGCATGCTGGGACACTACGATGCGGCCCATAACACCATCGTCGTCAGCCGTGTCTTTGATCGACCGGATACCCCACGCTGCGCGGTGGAATACCTCCTGTACCACGAGATGCTCCACCTCAAGCACCCGGTCCGCGTTCGTGCCGGCCGTCGCTGCGTTCACTCTCGTGAGTTCCAGGCGGACGAACGTCTCTTCCCGGAGCTGGAAGAAGCCAAAGCGTATCTGAAGCAGTTGTAGCGTTTATCGCAGAGACTCGGCTGCGAGCGCCGGCGCCCATTGCAGCTGTTTCGCCTGTGCCCAGGCAAGAAGGAGACCACCCGCAAGGATGCTTCCGAGTGCGGCCATCTGCGCGTTGCTCATTCCCCAGTAAATGCGCGGATTGATCCTGACAAACTCGACCAGGAATCGTGCCAGGCCCATCAGCATCAGGTACACGCCGGTCAGCCAGCCTATCGGTTTGGATCGTGCGCCAAGTTTCCAAAGGAGCCAGAAGATGAGAATCGCCATGGCGAGTTCATAGAGTGGCGTTGGCTGTACGAGAGCGTCGGGCGGGTTAGGTGGCACAAGTGCTGTGAGCTTCATGTGAACACCCCACGGTAGAGTCGTGTTGATGCCGTAGTCGCCATCACCGGAGGTAAGGCAGCCGATACGGCCCACACCGTAGCCTAAGGCGGCAGCGGGAGCGGCCAGATCGAGCATTCGTAGGGGACCGACTCTCTCTCCGAGGGTGCCCTCAAGACTTGCCTTGAACCGTGCACTCCTTCCCTGCCACATCAGAGTGGCGATACCCGCCAGCAGACCGCCATACCAGGCGAACCCTGCCTGGAACCAGTGCAGAAACCCGAGAAGGATCTCGCCTGGATGATGCCATCCCGGTAAGCCAATCTGTCGCAATGACGCACGCAGCTCCGGTAGGTCCTGCAACTCATGCCAGAGCTTGGCTCCGATGACTCCGGCGATCACAACGTAGGCGACGATTCCAAGAGCATCTGCATCCACGCCATTACGCAGAAAATTCCGGTGAAGAGCCATGGTCGCAATCGCCGCAGCCAGCCAGAGCAGAAGTCCAAAGGTGCCCAGGTGCAACGGCCCTACGTTTAAGAACGGATACATACGCCTCACTTCCAATCCAAAGTATAGCGAGCCGCTTCGGGACGTTCTTCTTTTGATCGCAAAGCGCATCCGCGATACCCTCGACCGTATGCCGCTTAGCACCCCGACGCATCCGCCCTCCCCGCCGCTCAACTTCCCTCCATCCTCTGGCATGGAGATTTTGCTATCACGGCAGCAGATCGCCGAACGCGTCGCGGAACTTGGGGCGCAGATCACTACGGACTACTCCGGGAAGTCCGTCGTCCTGATCGGCGTGCTGAAAGGCGCTGCCATCTTCCTCGCTGATCTGGCGCGAGCCATTCAGGTCGATGCTACGTTTGACTTTGTTGCGGTAAGCTCCTACGGTCGCGCGCGCGTCTCCTCTGGAGCCGTGAAGCTCATCAAAGACATCGACAACCCGATCGAAGGCAAACACGTCATCCTGGTCGAAGACATCCTGGATACCGGCTTGACCCTGAGCTATCTGCGCGGGCTGATGCTACAGCACAAGCCGGCGTCGCTAAAGATCGCAACCTGTCTGGACAAGCCAGACCGCCGCCTGGTTCCAATTGATGCGGATTACATTGCATTCAAGATCCCGAATCATTTTGTGATCGGCTACGGGATGGACTATGCGGAGAACTATCGCAACGTGGAAGACATTCGCCTCTTTCCCGATGAGGCAGTTGGGCACTAAATCCTGTTTCGCGCCCAGTGTTTAAGCTTGTCGGGTTTTCTGGGCTGTCTCTAGACGGAGTGCCGCTTCAAGCTGCCGATCCCGTCCCGCGCCTTAAGACGAGTTCTTTCGTCTGCACGGAAGCAAGGGCGTTGGCAGGTGCCTTTGATGACGTCCCCCCAAGTTCCATCACTTCGGCAAGCAGATGGTAGCTGCGAAGCCGTGCAGCAGGATCCCAGGTGATCGTATTGACGACTAACTCCTCGATATCCGGTGCCTGCGCCACCTGGGTGAGCTCGTCTCGAACTCTCTCAGGAGTTCCGACCACATATCGTCGCCACTCGCCCTCTTCGCCGGCGTCTGCAGGGAGGCCGCGGAGTTCCTCAAGCGCGGCTCCGGGCGACGCGACCGGCCGGCGATCTCCCTGCCGGATTCTTCTTTGCAGAAGACGCACGCTTGCGTGCAGGTACTCGGCTTCTTCCTGCGTCGGCGCCACAATGACACCGATCGCGATCATCGCTTCAGGAGAAACGCGATGAGCACGCGGGACAAAGGCTCGGCGGTAAGCCTCAATCGCAGCGCGCGTTGGAAGCGGGCTGAAGAAATGCGCAAACGCGTATGGCAAGCCGAACTCTGCCGCAGCCGCCGCGCTCCATAGGCTCGAGCCCAGCAGCCATAGGTCAGGCGACCCTTCGGACTCAGGCATGACTCGCAGGTTCGCGAAGGGATGCTGTGGCGGAAAATCCCGATCGAGGTATGCCAGCAGTTCACTGAGTTGATCAGCGAAGTCATCGACCGGCTGCACCCGGCGCTCGCGGCGCAAGGCAAGGCTTTCGACGGGTCCACCGCCCGGTGCCCGTCCGATTCCCAAGTCAATACGGCCGGGATACAGGGCTTCGAGCGTGCTGAATTGCTCGGCTACCTTGAAAGCGGAGTAGTGCGGCAACATGATGCCGCCAGAGCCCAGCCGAATCCGCCGCGTCTCGGCACCGATGCGCGCCAGCAGGATCTCAGGAGCCGTACAGGCCAGCGTCTGCATCGCGTGATGCTCGCTCATCCAGAAGCGGTGATAACCGAGAGCATCTCCGAGACGCGCAAGTTCGACGGATCGTGCAAGCGCTTCAGCCGGTGAGCTTCCCTCCGCCACCGGCGCCTGGTCCAGAATCGACAGTCGCATCGCCACCCCTCTCTTGTCACCAATTGGATGTTGCAGGAGAGGGAAGGAACCAGTCGATCCACATTCGCTTTCGCTTCGCCTCGCACTGGTAGACTGTCCCTGGAGAAGCTGCATCCCACTTAGTGCATGATGACAGTGCAACAGAAGCTCGAGATCCTTGCCGATGCGGCCAAGTACGATGCTTCCTGTGCTTCGTCCGGAGCAAAGCGAAAAGGCAACGGCGAGGGAATCGGCCACTCGGATGGCATGGGCATCTGCCACTCGTACACGCCGGACGGTCGATGCGTGTCGTTGCTGAAGATTCTGCTGACCAACTTCTGCACGTACGATTGTGTCTTCTGCGTCAACCGTGTCTCGTCCGACATACGACGTGCTCGGTTTACGCCTGAAGAAATCGTGACGCTCACTCTAGATTTCTACAAGCGCAATTACATCGAAGGCCTCTTTCTCTCGTCCGGCATCATTCAGTCGCCTGATTACACAATGGAGCAACTGATCCTGGTCGCCAGAACGCTTCGTCAGGTGCATAAGTTCGGCGGATATATCCACCTTAAAACGATTCCGGGTTGTGATGCTTCGCTGGTTCGCGAGGCGGGCCTGTTTGCGGATCGGCTCTCCGCGAACATCGAGTTGCCGACGCAGGAAGACCTGGTTCAACTCGCTCCGGAGAAGAAGTCGGGCGTGATCGAGTCCACGATGGACCAGATCAAGTCACAGAAGGATGCATTCGACGAGGACCGAAAACGTTCATCGCTGGTGCCCAAGTTCGCCGCGGCAGGTCAGTCCACGCAGATGGTGGTTGGAGCGACAGCCGCTTCTGACCGGCAGATCCTCACAACGGCGACCCACCTCTACGGCTCCTACAAGCTGCGTCGGATCTACTACACCGGGTTCAGCCCTTACCCGGAGGCCGACACCCGGCTGCCGCTGAAGGCGACGCCTCTCATCCGGGAGCATCGGCTCTACCAATCAGACTGGCTGATGCGCTATTACGGCTTCGAAGCCAGTGAGTTGACGACACCGGAGAATCCTTCCCTCTCGCTCACCGAGGACCCCAAGACCACGTGGGCCAAGACTCACCCCGAGTACTTTCCTGTCGACGTCAACCAGGCTCATCGCGAGGCGCTGCTGCGCGTTCCTGGCATCGGCTACAAGAACGTGGAGCGCATCCTGCGCATACGGAAGTATCACCGTCTGGAGACTGGCGACCTCCGGAAGCTGCACGTCCGTGTCTCAAGCTCACTGCCCTACATCACTACCGCAGACCACACGCCCGTCGCCTCCTCCGCGCAGCAGATTGAGGTCGCTCCGTTACAGATGGATCTTTTCGCTCCTGTCAGTGCGCTCACGGGAACATTATGACCAAACACATTCTCGTTGAGCCAAGCTTCGCGGACTGGCGCAATCACGCCCGTCTGCTGCTGCAACGCGGTTTCTCGCCGGAAGAGGTTGATCTGCAGGATGCGACACAACCGGCGACCCTAGCCCTCGACCTCGATCTAACCTCAGACGCGCCGCACGGCGAAGCCTTCCCTACCCCGCATACGTCAAAGACCTTTCTCGAGCTTGCCGAGGTCGTCGCCGTCCATCGAAGTCCTGATCGGTGGAACCTGCTCTACCGGGTGCTTCATCGCCTGCAAAGCAATCGGGACCTGCTGAAGATTGAGATCGATCAAGACGTCGCACGCATGCGGCAGATGGAGCATCAGGTTCGCCGTGACCTGCATAAAATGCACGCCTTCTTGCGCTTTCGGAAAGTGACGCCCGACGCCATGGAGGAGGCCAGTCCCTTTGCAGGAAAGAGCGGCACCGCTATCACTGGTTCCGGAACTCTCATGGACGCTCCGGAACACTTCATTGCCTGGTACCAACCTGACCACCGCATCCTGCCGCTTGCTGTACCTTTCTTCGCGGAGCGTTTCGCACCGATGCACTGGACGATCCTCACACCGGACGAGTCCGCCACATGGGATCCGAAGACCCGGCAGGCTGCGTTCTACGCCGGACTTCCGCGAGAAGCTGCGCCCGCTGAAGATGAACTCGAAGAGCTTTGGCGTTCTTACTACAGCAGCATCTACAATCCAGCCCGCCTCAATCCCGGTGTCATGCGCCAGGAGATGCCCGTGCGCTACTGGAAAAATCTCCCGGAAGTTTCCATCCTTCCCAGCCTCATCACGCAATCCGCATCGAGAGTCACCACCATGGTTAAAGCGCAGGAGTCGAAACCTTCAGCCGCGCCGTTTGTTCCCGCGGAGCACACACTTCCCTTGATCCAAAGCGCGTTGCCGACCTGCAAAGGATGTGATCTTTACCTGCATGCGACCCAGGTGGTCCCGGGCGTCGGCTCTCTTTCTCAGATCATGCAACGCGCAGCGTCCCTCATGCTGGTGGGCGAGCAGCCAGGCGATCAGGAAGACCGCAAAGGACTGCCATTCGTTGGGCCTGCAGGCAGGATCCTCGACAAGGTGTTTGAAGAACTCAACATCTCGCGTGAGTCCATCTATCTGACCAACGCCGTCAAGCACTTCAAATTCGTCCAGCGCGGCAAACTTCGTCTTCATCAGAATCCTCGCATGTCAGAGATCAGCGCCTGCCGTCCGTGGCTGCTTGCTGAAATCGACGCGGTTCGACCTCGCGTCATTCTTTGTCTTGGCGCCTCAGCGTCCAAGTCACTGCTGGGCGGAACCTTTGCGCTCATGCGCGACCATGGCAAGGTTCTGGCCAGTCCGTATGCGAGTCAGATCATTGCGACCATTCACCCATCTGCGGTCCTTCGCGCACGCGATCAGACCGTGGAGGAGGAGCTCTATCGCTTTCTCCGAGACGACATGGCACTTGCCTGGAAGAACGCGCTGAGTGAGTCCGACACGGTTCAGCCAGTTGTCGCATCAGTGTGATAGAAACCTCCAATCGGCACATCACCTCCTCCCCGGCGATGCCCGGCGTTGTGTGCTGCCATTCGCATCAAGGAGCATCATGAGCGTCAGCCCGACACAACCCTTGCACGTCACGCATCTTGAACCCTTCAATGCCGCCACCTTTTCGGCGCATACTCTCGAGAGTCCAGCGACCCTCGCCGCCGTTCTCGATCACACCCTGCTGAAGCCGGAGGCAACCCGGGCACAGGTAATCCAGCTTTGCCATGAAGCTGCGGAACATCGATTTGCCTGCGCCATGGTGAACCCCACCTGGGTCTCCGCCGCTGCCGACATCCTTTCCGGTACGGGCATACCAGTTGGGGTCGTAATCGGCTTTCCTCTCGGGGCTACGCTCTCGAGCTCCAAACGTGATGAAACGGTTCGCGTTCTGAGACATGGCGCCCACGACATCGACATGGTTCTCAACATCGGATTGCTGAAGTCCGGCAGTGCTGCCGATCTCGATGCGGTCCGGCAGGACATCCGTGGCGTTGCGGAGCTGGCGCACGGCTCCGGAGCAATCGTCAAAGTCATCCTTGAGACCTGCCTCCTCACCTTCGAAGAGAAGTTGAGGGCGGCCGACCTTGCACTCGATGCCGGCGCTGACTTCCTCAAGACGTCAACCGGCTTCTCCACTGCTGGCGCAACAGCGGACGATATCGCTCTTCTCCGCGAAAAAGCGGGTTCCGTCGCAGGCGTGAAGGCCTCGGGCGGCATTCGCTCTCTCTCTGATGCCATCGTCATGCTGCAGGCAGGTGCCAGCCGCATTGGCGCCAGTGCAAGTGTCCGAATTGTCCACGAACTGGCCGGAAGACTCTCCTTGGAAGGTCACGCATGCGACTCGTAGATCGGTCGTCCCTCCTTGAAACAAGACAAACCAAAGCACAGCCACAAACGTGAGTAGTATCATCGACCCTTCGGATGGCATCGTCGAAACAGCCCGCGCGCGCTTCTGAGCTCTCGCTTGGCGAGAAGGCGGAGCACACCTTCGAGGGCGACTACCGGCCAAACGCGGGAACGCAGAGTCAGGCGGGAACCCGGCCGCGCGTCGAGCCTCTGCAAGTTGACTTTCTGCATCGACTTGCGGATGCTCTGAACTCCACCCTTGATCTCAATACGCTCATGCACCGGGTGGCCGACCTCGTTCGGGCCGTGATCGACTACCGCATCCTCGCCATCCTGCTGCTGAACGACAGAACGCAGGAGCTCTGGATGCGCTTCCAAACCGGTCATACGCCGGAGATCGAGCGTCTTCGGATCCGGCTTGGCCGTGGCGTTACCGGGCAGGCCGCCCTGCAGCGCCGATCGATTCTGATCGAAGATGTCGGCACGCCTGGCAACTACATCGACAATTACATCTCTGCTAACGCAGAAGTACGCTCCGAGCTGGCCGTGCCTCTGATCGTGAAAAACAAGGTCATCGGCATCATCGATATCCAGTCGGAGATTCCAGGCTTCTTCACGCTGGAACATCAGCGGCTGCTGGAGCTCGTCGCTAGTCGTATGGCCGTCGCGATCGAGAATGCACGTCTCTATACCCGTGTAAGCCGACAGGCTGAGACCCTGACCGTCCTGAGTGAGATCTCCCGTGAGATCACCTCTATCCTTGATCTCGACGATCTGCTGGAGCGCATCGGCCAGCTCCTCAAGCGCGTCATTGACTTTCAGATGTTTACCATCCTGCTCTGGAATGAACGTACTGAACGCCTCGAGCACCGCTTCAGCACGCGGTACGGCGACCGGATCGAGCGCGAGCGCGTGGTCGCCCTTGGAGAAGGACTGATCGGAACATCTGCAGAACAGCGCACCCCCATCCTTGCTTCCGACGTTCGCAAGGACGCACGATACGTCGCCGAGAACCCCGAAACCCGCTCAGAACTCTCCGTTCCGCTGATCTATAAAGGTCGGGTCATCGGCGTGATCGACCTTGAACACACGCGCGTGAACTACTACAACGAGGATCATCAGCGAACGCTATCGACCCTCGCCGCGCAGGTTGCCGTCTCTATCGCCAATGCTCGGCTGTACCAGCGCATTCACGAAGAAGAGCAGCGCATGGAGCGGGACCTCGAGATGGCACGCGAGGTACAGCTTCGGTTGTTGCCGGGCATTCCGCCACGCATGCGCAACTCCGATATTGCGGCTCGCTTCAATCCGGCGCGATCGATCGGTGGAGATCTCTATGATTTTCTTGATTACGGTCGAGGACTTACCGCAGTCGCCATCGGAGACGTCAGCGGCAAAGCAGCGCCAGCAGCTCTCTACGCCGCTCTTGTCAGCGGTATTCTTCGATCGCTGACTCCGCAACGGCTCACACCTGCCGTGCTTCTCAGAGCACTGAATGATCAACTCCAGCAACGCAAGCTCGACGCGCAGTACGTCACGATGCTCATCGGTCTTTGGGACGACACGGCACGAACGCTTACGTTGGCAAATGCAGGCTCAGTCCAGCCCTTGTACCTCTCTCGCGCCGCGGGAACGATGACCAGCGCGATTGATGTTCGGACCTTGCGTGTCGAAGGCTTTCCACTTGGCCTCTTTCCCCACGTGACCTACGACGAGATCACAGTGCAAGCCAATCCTGGCGACCTGTTTGTCTTCTTCTCGGACGGCATCGTTGATGCACAGAATCTGCACGGCGAGATGTACGGCACCGAGCGCCTCTGCACCTTGCTGCAGCGGCATCCATCCGCCGGGCGCTCGGCAGAATCCGCCATCTCCGCCATCCTCGAAGCCATCACAATCTTCCAGGCGGGAACCGAACACTTCGACGACGAGACGCTCATCACGCTTCAGGTAAGCTGACGCACCCGGCACAATCACCCTTGCGTCTAGAATGGGCAGGACGATGTCTTCTCAAACGCGCTGTATTCAGCCTGCACGCAGCTTCCGAGGCTCCCTCACTCTTCCTGGAGACAAATCCATTTCGCATCGGTATGCCATGCTGGCTGGCCTCGCGGAGGGTACGTCTCATCTCGCAAATTTTTCTACCGGCGCTGATCCACACTCGACACTCGCCTGCATGGCCGCTCTCGGGGCAGAGATTACGGCAACGGAAGACCGCAGTATAACGATCAAGGGTGTCGGCGGCACCTTCCGTCAGCCCTCCGCTGCACTGGACTGCGGCAACTCCGGCTCCACGATGCGGATGTTATCGGGGCTCGTCGCGGCCCATCCAGGCACATTCACGCTGATCGGGGATGAGTCCCTTTCGCTTAGGCCGATGGAACGGATTCGCGGTCCGGTGCAGACGTTCTTCGGTCCAGACAGAGGGTCAATCACGCTCACGGAAGGTCATGCGCCGATCGTGATTCAAGGGGGCGAGCTCACCGGAGCCAGCTTCAGCACGCTGACGCCCTCAGCCCAGGTGCAAACCGCGGTTCTATTCGCCGGCCTGCAGGCAAGCGGCACGACCACGCTCACCGAATCCGTCCGCACCCGGGATCATACGGAGCATGCCCTGCGAGCGTTCGGCGCGACTCTTATGCGATCCGGCGATGTGCTCAGCATCTCTGGCCCACAGAAGCTTCACGCAGTCGATGCAACCATTCCGGGCGATCTATCCTCCGGCGCTTTTTTCCTATGTGCCGCCCTGCTCTTTCCCGACTCCCACCTTGTACTGGACGCCCTAGGCATGAACCCCACGCGCGCCGCCCTTCTGGATGTCGTCACCGCACTCGGCGCGAAGATCAAGATCCTCAGTGTGGAAGAGTCACATGGCGAGTTGATAGGCACGATCCAGGTCAATGCCGACGCAGTACGTCGTTCCCGCTCGGTCCAGCCGCTCGAAATCTCTGGCGCTCTTACCGCCCAGCTCATCGATGAGATCCCAATCCTGGCGGCGATCGCTCCGTTCACCGCGGCGGGTATCCGCGTCCGGGATGCAAAGGAGCTCCGCGTCAAGGAGTCGGATCGCATCCGGCTGATCGTTCAGAACCTTTACGCGATGGGCGCTGATCTGACGGAGTACGAGGATGGTTTGGACGTGCCTGGCAATCAATCGCTTCATGGCGCCGAGATTGATTCCGGTGGCGATCACCGTATTGCGATGGCCTTTGCTGTCGCAGGTCTGCGGGCTGCCGGCGAGACGCTCGTACACGGCTCGGACGCTGCAGCTATCTCGTTCCCTGAGTTTTTCGACCATCTTGAAGCATTAAGCGTCCGCTGAGATACTCTAAAAAAAACGAAGGCGTTCGAAGAAGCGCGACGATTGTTTGGTGTCCTGTATACCTGCAGGATCTGACTTGAATCTTACGGAATGGAATGCCACGCTCTTCGCCAAACCCAGGGTCCGCTCAGAACGTCGAACTTGCGCCTAACTCTCGGGCGATCATTCTTACGCAAGTGACCGAGCTTGGAGGCGCTGAACGAGCCTGTCTTGCGCTCTCGCGCTGGCTCTTTGAACATGACATCCCGAATCACTTCGTGACCTACTCCGATACCGCGGGCCTGGCGAAAGCCGCGTCCCATCCAGTTGCGGTCGTTCAACTGAGGCCCGTCATGCGTCCGGTCTCAAAAGTCCTGGCGCTCCGAAGGTATTTCGCCACGTATCCAGCCCATGCGCGTCCTTTGCTCTCCGGATATCAGCCCGCCTTGCATGCGACTCTGGGCGGCCTTCGGGGTTTTCACTGTCTCATGCATGACACTCCAAGCCTCTTCTCAACCAACAATGAAGCAGGGTCCATGCGCGGCCGCCTTCTCCGCTCTGTCTCTGATCGCATCACCGGCTTCGGTCTTCGGTCCGGAGGGCATACCATCGTGACGAGCGAGTACCTGAAAGCGGAGTGTGCCCGAGTCTTTCACGTGCCAGCAATCATCGCGCGCATGGGCGGCCTTGGGGATTCCAGGAACGCTCGCCCGCGACCGATCACTTCTGAACTGCGCCTTTTGAGCGTCTCTCGCGTTGAAGAAAACAAACGTATCGACTGGATGCTTCGCGCACTCTCAGCCTTGGAGCACGCGGAGACCTCACTCTCTGACCGGGTAAACTGGCGCCTTGACGTCGCCGGACGCGGTAGCCGACTCGAATCCATGCGCGCCCTTGCCGCTCAGCTTGGTCTAGCCGACAGAGTTCACTTTCATGGATTTGTGAGTGATGAACATCTCGAACAACTCTACGCGGCAGCGGAGTTGTTCCTTATGCCGGCGGTGCAAGGCTATGGGATTCCTGCAATCGAGTCCCTGCAACGCGGCATTCCAGTACTCCTTCATCGCGACTCGGGCGTCTCTGACATTCTGCTGCACACTCCCTGGGCGACTGTCTTTGAAGGGGGCGAAGTGGAGATGCTCCAGGCTCTCTCAAGCGCCATCGACTCTCTGATCGCTGGCCGCCACCTCAAAGCTGCACTCCCGCAGATTCCCAGTGAGGCGAGCTGGGCCGAGCAGGTGGCGACGCTCTGTGGCTGGGTCTGACTTACGTCACACCGCATCCGTTACATCTTGTACCGTCCCATATCGTCGTCGTTCAATCCCTCAAGCCACTGTCGCATCTGTTCCGCCGTCCCGCTCTGCATCGCGCCGGACGCCTGCTTCGACCGCTCCAGAACCTCACGACTGACAAAGATCGGACAATCCCAGCGCAACGCCAGGGCGAGGGCGTCTGATGGCCGTGCATCCACTGCGACAGATTCTCCGCCCTGCTCCATCCAGATCACGGCATAGAAGGTGTCGTTGCGCAGCTCCGTCACCACGACCTTTTGCACCTCACCGCCAAGCCCGACCGTGACGTCTCGCAGCAGGTCGTGTGTCATCGGCCGGGGCGTTGCTGTCTTGTCCAGCTCGAGCGCAATCGCGTTCGCCTCATACATGCCAACCCAAATCGGCAGCACGGCTTCACTCTCAAGATCCTTCAGCAGGATGATGGGCATATTGGTCACAGGATCCATCATCAAGCCACGAATCTGGACCTCAACCTCCACAACTCCGCGCTGCTCGTCAGCTTTCATCAGCAAGCCTCTCCCGCCAGACTGTTTGGAAAGCTTTGCGTCACACGAACCGTCACGTAGCTACCGGTAGCCGGCAGAATTGCCTGCGATGTGGTGAAGTTCACCGTCTTGTTCTGGGTCGACCTGCCAATGACCTGGCCGCGTGGGCGGTTGTAGCCTTCCACCATTAGCTCCATCACCTCACCCACATGCCGCTCGTAGTTCACCCGCTGGATCTCTCGCTGGCGATCCAGCAGGATCTGCAAACGAGCCGCTTTCACATCATCTGAAAGAGAGTCCGCCATGCCAATCGCCGGAGTGTTCGGTCGCGGAGAGTACTTGAAGGCGAAGATCGCATCGTACCCGACCGCTTCCAGCAGCGTGGCCGTGCTCTCAAGATCTTCCTCCGTCTCTCCAGGAAAGCCCACGATGATATCTGAGGTCATGCTGATCTTTCGCTTCGCGCTCTTGATCCAGGAGATACGCTCCAGATACCAATCCCGGGTGTATTCACGATTCATCGCCTTCAGCACAGCGGTGGAGCCACTCTGCACCGGCAGGTGAACGTGATCGCACAGTGTTGGCACTGCGTCGATTGCGTCCACAATATCTTTTGTGAAGTCTCGCGGGTGCGACGTCGTAAAACGAACTCTCCGAATCCCTGCCATTTGACCCACGGCAGCCAGCAGCTCCGCAAAGCTCATCTGGCCTGACGGATCGTTGTAAGAGTTCACATTCTGGCCCAACAGCTGTATCTCCGTGAAGCCGGCATCCGCCATGCGTCGCGCCTCTTCAAGCACGCTCTTCGCCGTGCGGCTTCGCTCTTTGCCGCGCGTGTACGGCACCACGCAGTACGCGCAGAACTTGTCACATCCTTCAATGATGGTGATGTACCCACGATGCGGATTCGTCCGTGCAACAAACTCCGTTTCAAAGGCCTCATCCGTCTGCCGATCATCCAGGCCGGTGATGCGTTGCTCTCCGTTTTCGAGACGGGACAACATCTCCGGCAGATTACGGTAGCTTGCCGACCCCGAAACCAGCGAGACATACGGCGCCTTCTCGAAGATGCGCGTGCCTTCCTGTTGCGCCACGCACCCGAGCACCGCAAACTTCTTACCCTCACCCTGGAGCTTCTTGTACTCGTTCAGCCGGTGGAAGACCTTCTGCTCGGCCTTGTCGCGAATCGAACAGGTGTTGTACAAAATCAGGCCGGCATCGGCTTCATCATCCACCCGCGCATAGCCATGTTGCTCCAGCGTGCCGATGACTTTTTCTGAGTCATGCGCATTCATCTGGCAGCCAAACGTCTCGATGTAAAAGGTTTTACTCACACATCGAGTATAGTCAACGCCCTTGTTCACTTCTTGCCAGCCCCGGAAGGGACTTCGGTCACACCATCGGGAGGCATCCCCAAGAGCGGCGTTGCGGCGGTCGTTCCTCTCATAGCTCCGGTCGCAATGGCGTACCGATGGAGCTGTTTGGAGAGGAAGTTCCGATTGCTGCTGAGTGTGTGATCCCTCGGTACGGAAGTGCATCCCGTCGCTTAGCTAAGAATGAAGCTAGACTGCACGATGCAAGGAACCGGACTGCATCAGAGCATCGCGCTCGTGAAGCGTAAGTCGATGATGTAGGTAAAGCCTCCGCAAGCTAAGGCTTGGTAGCCTTTGCCGCCGGACCAGGACCGAGACGGGCAAGCTTCACTCGGGCATTCTGCAGCTTATGCTGCACTTTGGACACATCATCCGGATCTGCATCCGCCGGCAGGGAGTGGGCGTATTCGGTCATCGATCGTTCCCACTGTTCTACAGCCAGCTTCAGGCGGCCGGTTTTCTCATAAACCTCTCCCAGGTGATCGTGAACCGTAGGATCCGAGCTCGATCGCTCGATCGCCTGGCGTAGATATTGTTCTGCCTGGG
The DNA here is from genome assembly GCA_964242875.1 of uncultured Acidobacteriaceae bacterium. GTDB lineage: Bacteria > Acidobacteriota > Terriglobia > Terriglobales > Acidobacteriaceae > Edaphobacter. The sequence continues at coordinate 5,727 of CAXTCB010000026.1, read as the reverse complement.
GATACTGACCAGACTTGTAGTACACCCACCCAAGCGAGTCCAGAAAAGCATAGTTCTGCGGATCGAGATCAACGGCCTTCCGGATCATGGCGGTCGCTTCGGTCAGGCGAACTCCGCGATCCGCAAGCATATAGCCCACATAGTTGAGGATTGTTGGATTTTGCGGATCAATGGCGAGCGCCTTGGAAAAATTCTCCTCCGCCTGGTCATAGAGCTTCTGGCGATCGTAGAGCGTGCCGCGCAGGAAATAGATGTTTAGCTTTTCGTCCGGCTTTGTGGCCAGAGCCATGGCTTTGTTCAACTCATTCTCTGCATCAGGCCACTGCTTAAGGCGAACATCCATCTGGGCCAAAGCCAGATACACCTCCCGATCTTCAGGCGAGTTTTTCAACTGCGTGCGTGCAAGCGCAAAGCCCTCGTCGACCTTGCCCGTATCGGCAAGCTGGCCCGCGTACATCAACTGCACCCCGCGGTCCTTTGGCAGCGCCTTCGCCGCGTCGTCTGCGACTGCCGTCGCCTCTCGCTGCTGATGAGCTTCGCGGTAGGTGTCCACTTGGGATTGGTAGCCACGCAACGCAAACTCACCGCCCAGCGCCGTCATCTGCTTGTAATACCCAATCGACTCGGCGGTTCTTCCCTGCTCTCGTTCAATGGCCCCCAGCCGGTCCAGAAAGAGAAACCGGTTGGACTTCTCGGCATCGCTATAGTTGCTGTCGGGATGAGTTGAGGCGGCCAGCAGCTGCTTCAGCTGGGTCAGTGCATCGTCATAGCGTCCCAGCGAGTCATAGATGAGAGCTTCGTTATAGCTAAGCTCGGTGGAATCCTGAACCAGCGACTTCGCCTTGTTCAGAGTTGCAAGAGCCTGTTCATAATGGCCCTGCCGCCGCTCAATCTCGGAGATGCGAATCTGTGACTGCGCGTCCTGCGGTTCGGCGGTCACGATTTGGTTGAAGACCTTCGAGGCTTCATCCAACTGGCCATCAAGCAAAAGCGCGTTCCCAAGTCCACGTTCTGTGTCGAGAGCGTTCTCCGGATCCAGATCGAGAGCAGCACGATAGGCAGTCGCAGCTTCTTTGGGCCTCTTGAGTTGATCGTAACTGGCTCCAAGCGCAAACTCGATCCGCGCCGTTTTATCGTCTGCAGGAACTGCCGCGAGAGTATCTGCTGCGCGACGGAAATCACCTTGCTCGGTGTAAAGGCGGGCGATATTCAGTACCACTTCTTCTGAGTTGGCGTCTATCTTCTGCGCGCTCTTGAACTGCGCCTCGGCTTTGGCAGAGTCATGATTGAGACCATAGAGCTGGCCAAGAAGAAGATGCGTCTCAATGTCATTCGGCTTGAGCTGAACGAGCTTCTCGTACTCCGCGATGGCCAGCTGCAGCATCTCGCCCGATTGCTGCGTCTGCATATCTCCAAGAGATCTCAGATAGATTTTGCCGAGCAAGTCATGCGCCTGAAGGTCATCGGGGTTCTTCGCGACCTGCTGTTGTGCCGCGGTCACGGCTTCGCGGATCCGGCCCAGCTTGAAATACAGATCCGCAAGACCATCCTGAAGCGTCTTTGAAGTTGGGTCAGCTGCCAGGGCGAGCTTGTACTCGTCAATGGCCTGCGAGGCATAGTCGCTTCTGCCGGCATTCACCGCCATATTTTCGTACAGGTGCGCCAGACCGTAGTGATAGTACGACGCGCTGCGATCCGTACCTGCCGGCGTGACGCCGAGGTTTGATGGCGCTGAACCGCCCTGAGCCGAAGCTGCGGTCAAGCTGGCCGAAAAGAGCGCTGTGACCATAGCAATTCGAAGACGAACAGTGCACGCGCTGTGAAACAGGGTCATGAGAGGTCCTGACGGGCCTTAAAGCCGGGCCACAACAATTAGACGGAACGCCTTAGGCCTTGGATGCAGGGGCCCGCCCGACGCGGATCGTCTGGCCGGATTATAGACGGCGTTCATCCACCGCCTCACACCCGGATGGGGGATGAGCAACGGGATTCAGCCATGGCGGAAGTGGCGGACGCCTGTCATAGCTAAGGCCACGCCTAGTCGATTTGCCGCCTCAATCACCTCAGGATCCCGGACCGACCCTCCAGGCTGAATGACCGCTGTCGCTCCGGCTCTCGCGACGACCTCCAGACCATCCGCAAAGGGAAAGAACGCGTCCGAAGCTGCCACGGTTCCGGCCAGAGGCAGCAGAGCTTTCTGCGCACCAAACTTTGCCGCATCCACGCGGCTCATCTGCCCTGCGCCGATTCCAACTGTTTGGCCAAAAATCTCGCCGCTTGATCCAAATGTCCTGGCATAGACGATCGCGTTTGACTTGACGTGCTTCGCGATCTTCCAGGCGAAGAGCAGCCCTTGCAGCTCCTCTGCCGCTGGCTTGCGATCGGTAGGAAAGGTCAGTTCCGCCTCTGTGATCTGGAGCCGATCGGCATCCTGCACCAGCATGCCACCGGAAACCTGCTTGAACACACGCCCAATCCGGGCGGGTTCAATCGTCAGCAGGCGAAGGTTCTTCTTCGCGCTGAAGCGGGCGAGAGCTTCGCTGGTAAACGCCGGGGCGACGATCGCCTCGACAAAAAGTTTTGCGATCTCCTCCGCCGCGGCCCCATCCACTTCGCGGTTGATCCCGACGACCCCGCCAAACGCTGAAATCGGGTCGGCCTCGAGGGCTCGTGTGTAGGCCTGGAGCACAGTTGCGCCGGTGGCGGCGCCGCATGGATTGGTGTGTTTAATGATGGCGACGGCTGCTTCGTGATCGGGGTGGAACTCGCTCACCAGCTCCCAACACGCGTCGAGGTCGACTAAGTTGTTGTAAGAGAGCTCTTTACCTTGCAGTTGACGGGCCGCTGCGATTCCCTTCCCGCTCCCGTCGGTGTAGAGAGCAGCTTTTTGGTGTGGGTTTTCGCCGTAACGTAGTGTATTTGCAATGGGATAGAGGATGCGGAGCGAAGGCGGGAAGAGATCAGCGGCAGGAGTCGCTGGCGCGTTCGGTTCAGACACCGGAAGGGCTTCAAGGGCGGTAGCGATACCCGCGTCGTAGGCCGAAGTTGTTGCAAACGCTTGCTTTGCGAGGCGCCAGCGGGTGTCGCGCGAAAGCGCGCCGGCGGTGGCCTGGAGCTCTGCCGAAAGGGCGGCATAGTCATTGGTTTGGGTGACGATGGCGACATCTTCGAAGTTTTTTGCTGCAGAACGGACCATAGATGGGCCGCCAATATCGATGTTTTCGATGAGTTCGTGCACCAAAACGCCGGGTTTGGTCGAGGTTGCAGCGAAGGCGTAGAGGTTGACGACGACCATGTCGATCGGCTCGATGGCGTGCTCGGCGACCGAGGCTTCATGCTCGGGGTTGCCGCGAATGTGGAGGATGCCGCCGTGGACCTTGGGATGCAGGGTCTTGACGCGGCCATCGAGCATCTCCGGGAAGCCGGTCAGGTCGGAGATGTCGCGGATCTCGAGGCCGGCCTCGCGGAGAGCGCGGGCGGTGCCGCCTGTAGAGATCAAGTCGACGCCGAAGGAGGCGAGAGTGCGGGCGAAGTCGACCAGGCCGGACTTGTCGGTGACGGAGAGAAGGGCGCGGCGGATCGGCTTGAGATCGGTGGAGGGATTCACCAGACCAGTTTAGTTGAGGGCGTGCTGGAGACGGCGATGGCGGACAGAGGAGGGAGGTCTCTGCGTCGCGTCGCTTTGAGCAAAGAGACAGCTGTGCTGGCTCCTGGCTGTGCCGGTAGAGAAGCATATCCCCGCGGGATGACAACCAAGAACAATTGGCAAACCGATGCCCGCGGCCCGGGATGGGCGAGAGCTGGAGGGATGGCAACAGCTAAAGAACGACGGCGCCGGTGAGCTCGGTGACGCGATCAACGTTGTGGGACGCACACCATTTCTTCAGGCCGGTGGCGATGTTCTCGACGGCGCGCGGATCGGCGTAGCTGGCGGTGCCGACCTCGACGGCGGTGGCGCCGGCGAGCAGGAACTCAACCGCATCCTTTTCGTTCAGAATGCCGCCCATACCGACGATGGGCAACGAGACGGCCTTGGCGACCTCGTGCACCATGCGGACGGCGATAGGCTTGATCGCCGGTCCGGAGAGGCCGCCGGTGATGTTGGCGATGCGAGGGCGGCGGGTCTCGACATCGATCACCATGGACAGGAAGGTGTTGACGAGCGAGAGGGCGTCGGCGCCGGCGTCGGCGGCGACGCGCGCCATAAGACCGATCGAGGTCACGTTGGGCGAGAGCTTGACCATGAGCGGAAGGCGGCTGACCGCCTTGGTTCGCTTGACGAGCTCAAAGAGCAGCTCGTGGTTGGTGCCGAAGACCATGCCGCCGTGGCTGGTGTTGGGGCAGCTGGCGTTGAGCTCGATCATGGCGATGCCCTCGGCGTCATTGAGGGCGTGGATGACCTCAACGCAGTCCTCGATGGTAAAGCCGAAGACGTTGGCGATGGTGACGAGACCTTTGATCTGGCGGAGCTTCGGGAGCTTCTCTTCGATGAAGGCGCGGACGCCAACGTTCTGGAGGCCGATGGCGTTGATCATGCCGGCGGCGGTCTCGATGATGCGGGGCGCGGGGTTGCCGGCCATGGGCTCGCGCGAGAGGCCCTTGGTGACGAAGGCGCCGATGCGGTCGAGCGAGAGGACGTCATCGAACTCGAGGCCGTAGCCGAAGGTGCCGCTGGCGGCGATGACCGGCGAGCGCAGCTCGAGACCGGCGACGGTGACGCGCATGTCCGGTCCCTTCTGCGGCTTGGGATCGCTGGCGGCGCTCATCGACCGTGTCTCACGGGCGAGGGAAGGGCGGAGGAAGGCTCAGGCCTGATGGCCTCGATCACGACACGCCCAACGGCAGCCGAGGGACGGTTGATTCGCAGCAGCGACGCGAAGGTGGCGGCGATGTCCACCGGCGCGACCGACTGATGGTAAAGGCCGGGAACAAAGGGCGAGCCGAAGAAGGCCAGCGGCACGTGACGATCGTAGCTGTAGGGCGTGTAGTGGTTGGTGCCGCTGGCAGAGGCCTGCTCGTACATACCGGGAGTGAACAGGACGTACCAGCCGCCGTTGGGCGAGTAGCTGTGCAGGATGCGCTGGCCTTCCGGCGTGGCGGGCACCTGACCCGAGGCCATCTGCAGGCGGGTGTAGGTATGACGGACGAGCGCGCGGGTGGGCAGGCGGCCGGAGCCCTCCGTGGGGACGGCCTGCACCGCGGAGGGGAGAAGCTCGGCGACAGCATCTTCGGCGTCGGCTTCAGAGATCTTGCGCTCACGAAAGGGGCGCGGATCAAGGGTGACGTAGGGCAACTCGCTTTCAAGCAGGTAGGCGATCTTCTTGCCGGGGGAGAAGCGATCGTTCAGGCCGGCGTTGAGGGCGGCGATGGCGCGCGGCTCGCTGAAGCGGGCGGCGGGCATGCGGTCCGCCAGTGCGGCGGGGAGCGTGGGACCGACGCCGTGATCGCCGGTGAGCGAGACCCAGACTTGGCTCATGCCGCCGGGAACCTGTGTGTCGAGCCAGGTGAAGAAGCCGTTGAGGCCGGTGTCGATGGCGTCGATCATGGCTTCCTGCTCGGGCGCGTCCGGACCCACGCGATGGCCGAGGATGTCGGTCGAGGAGATGCTGATGGTGAGGACGTCGGTGGTGCCGTGCCGGCCCATCTGTTCGCTGCTCACGAGGGCTTTCGCGAAGTCGAGCAGGTAGGAGACGCTGGCGGGCGTGGCCCCGACCTCTTCGTAGAAGT
>CAXTCB010000025.1:11746-31332 GCA_964242875.1 uncultured Acidobacteriaceae bacterium | reverse complement strand
CCCCCTCACGACACCTGTCCTCCCGACCGAGATCGCGGTCCCCGTCAAGCATCTTTGCTCGTCGGGGGGAGGAGTGGAGGGAACCGCTTTCCCACCGACTTGCGCCGCATCGCAGGTCGCTGCGGAGAACCGCCTGTTCCTCCCGAACCCCCTCCTCCCGACCAAAGCGGAAAGACTCGCGCCCCCGCTCCACCCGTTCCTCCATCCCCCGGCATCCCACCTGTATGCTTCCGTCCACCCAGGTCAGCCCTCCCCAAACCGCTGACCTCCACACCCGCATCCGCCTTTGCCTCGCCATCGTCATGGCCGGCCTCGTGCTCAGTGGGCTGGCTGCGTTCCCCCTGGTACGCGAGTCGCAATGGCTCCTGGACCATCTCGCCCGCACCGCGCACTTCAGCGCCGGCTCCCCACTCTTCGACTGGATCCATCGGGTGCATCTCGCCCTCACCGACACTTCGGTCAGCGCGCCCTTTCTCGCCTACGGCACGGACTGGCTTGCCCTGGCGCACATCCTCTTCGCCGTTCTCTTCCTCGGCCCCTATCGCGATCCCGTCCGCAACCGCTGGGTCATCGACTTTGGTCTTGTAAGCTGCGTCGGTGTACTTCTACTCGCCTTTATCGCCGGCCCTATTCGCCAGGTCCCGCTCTTCTGGCGAAGCATCGACGCCGCTTTCGCCATCCTGTGTGCTCTTCCGCTCCTGCTCTGCCGCCATTACCTCACCATCCTCGAGCGAATCCATGCCACCGCTCGCCACCAGCGCACCCGCCAGGCCCAGCGTCGCCGTTCCAATCGCAAAACTCGCGAGCGTCGCTTGCTCTCCTAAACATCACCTCCGGCCTTCCGCTCAGGCGCATGTCTCCCGTCTTTGCGCTGCGCCGCCAGAAATGCCGCAAGCTCCTGCTCCCGCCGCTCCGGAAAGTTCTCTTCCAGCACCTCCATCTCGGAGATGCGGTCCACCCGAAACACACGGAAATCGTCCCGCTGCTCGCACCAACCCACGAGCGTCCAAACCCCACCCCAGAACGCCAGCGCTAGCGGCCGAACCCTCCGCTCGCTCCGGTCGCCGTTCAGGCGTTGGTACGCAAGCTGCACCACCCGCCGAGAAATGCATGCCCCGTGCAACGGATCCAGCCTTTGGCGCACCTCGTCCTGTAGGCTTGCGTCCGGCGCATACAGCTGCACCGCATCCATCGCTCGTCGCATCGGCTCCGACAGTACCGCCTCGATCTTTCCCAGCGCCTGCCTCGCCGCCTGGCGCATCGAGTCGCCGCCCCATGCCGCCGTCATCCGCGCTCCCAGCACCAGCGCCGTCGTCTCTTCCGCCGTGAACTGCATCGGCGGCAGGTCCATGTCGCGCCGCAGCGTGTAGCCAACCCCAGGCTCCCCTTCGATCAACACACCGCTCGCCTGCAGGTCCGCAATGTCGCGGTAGAGCGTGCGCCTCGACACTTCCAGGCGCTCCGCCAGCTGCGCTCCGGTCAGCACCCTGCCGGAGCGCAGCATCTGCACCACGCGAAACAATCGGTCAGCTCGCCGCATCAGCCCCGCCCATGCACCCCCACCGTGTTGCCCTCGGTATCGCGCATGCAGAAGAAGGTTCCAGGAACCCCATCGATGGCGGTCTTCGGCGTCGCAATCGACCCGCCCGCCTGTGTCACGCGCGCCATCGCCTCGTCGGTGCTGCTCTCCAGCCGCAGATACACCAGCGTTCCGCCAGCCGCAGCAGATAGGCCCGGCCGCTCCACCAGCGCTCCTCCCACGCCATCCTCGGCCGAGGGGAACATCTGCATGGGCTCGCCGGCCGGAAAGCTCCGCAGCTTCACCTGCAGCACCTCTTCATAAAACTGCTGTGCCCGGCCGATCCGCTCCACCGGAATCTCAAACCATGTCAATGCGTCCCTCATCGTATCTCTCCTTGTGCCCGCGGCTTGCTTCTCCGCTCTAAGGAACGTACTGTGGGCCTGCTGACACCGTTCTGGCAGCAGTCTTGCCGCATCCAATCGGTCTGCCTCTTCCTATGCCCAAGCAAGCTATCCTCGTTCTCAAAGCTGTCTTCCACCTCGGCCTCGTCGCTCCCTTCCTCTATCTGCTCTACATCTTCAGGAACGGCTCGCTTGCGCTCAACGCCGACCCCGTCAACTACATCACCCACTTCACCGGCAACTGGGCCCTCTGGATCCTGCTCGGCTCGCTCGCCATCACGCCCGCCCGCCGCCTCGCCACCCGTCTCGGCTTCCTCGTCCGCTTCCGCCGCCTCATCGGCCTCTACGCCTTCTTCTACGCCACCCTCCACCTCGCCACATACGTTTTTCTCTTCTCCGGCTACGACCTGCCGGGCGCGCTCCACGCCACCGCCGCCGGTCATCCCGGCGAGCTCCTCACCCAATGGCGTCTCGTCTGGCCCAGCATCTGGGACGATCTGAAGAAGCGTCGCTTCATCCAGGTCGGCCTCCTCTCCTGGCTCATCCTGCTCGCGCTCACCCTCACCAGCCCTGCCGCCGTGCTGCGTGCCATGGGCGGCAAGTCCTGGCAGCGTCTTCATCGCCTCGTCTACGTCGCCGCCATCGCCGCCGTCATCCACTTCTGGTGGCTGGTCAAGGTGGGCAACCGCACACCCTGGCGCGTCACCGCCATCCTCCTCCTTCTGCTCGCCGCGCGTCTCACCTACACCGCGCTCAAGCGACGTCCGATCCCCCGCCCGCAAACGTCCTAAGCCAACGACTGGGTTCAGCCCATGGCCTTCGCCTGTGATTCTGAGCGCAGCGAAGAACCCCCGGATGTCGCCCTTCCCAACGGAGCGAAGCGGCGCACCCCTAGCCTTCACCGTTCGTTGTCATCTTCAGCGAAGCGGAAGGATCCCGCGTTCGCCTCTTCACGACGGAGCGCAGCGACGCGACCACCTCTGCGCAGAGGCGTCATACAACGCCTGCGCCCTGTACCCTGAACCAGACAGCTGACCACAAGGATCCATCATGTCTCTCCTCTGGGAGTTCTTTGCTCTCGCCTTCTCCGCCCTGCTCCCGTTAATCAATCCGCTCGGCTCCGCCTTCGTCTTTCTTGGCCTCGTCGGTATTGTGCCCGCGCCCGTCTACAAGACGCTGGCACGCCGCATCGCCATCAACACCATCCTCTTTTTGGCCATCATTGAGATCGTCGGCTCTACCATCCTCAGCTTCTTCGGCGTCTCTCTTCCTATCGTCCAGGTCTCGGGCGGCCTCGTCATCGCCGCCATCGCCTGGACCCTGCTCAACTCCGACGACAGCAAGACGCCCGCGCGCCAGGTCGACGAGAAGATCGGCTCGCTCAGCGCAGAGCTCGACGGTGGCCTCGGTGAGAAGACCTTCTACCCCTTCACCTTCCCCGTCACCGCCGGCCCCGGCACCATCGTCACCATGCTCACCCTGAGCGCTCACGTTCCTCGCGGCTCCATCTCCGGCAGCGTCCTCGCCCACCTCGGCATCTTCCTGGCATCCGTGATCCTCTGCGGCTTCGTCTACCTCGCCTACGCCTACGCTCCACAGATCGCTCGTGCCGTTCCACCCTCAACCGCGCATGGTATTCTCCGAGTCATAGCCTTCATCCTCCTGTGCATCGGTGTTCAGATCGCCTGGAACGGGTTCGCCGCACTCTACGTGCTGCTTCCAGCGCATCCCTGATGCACGGACACATCCCCTGTAACACTTCAGCGTGGAACCTCGGCGAATGCCGCCCTTACCTCTGCGAAACGGCCTCTAAGCTCGACGAAAATAGCCCGTGGGAACACATATACCCACAGGAGGCGCAGTACCCGCCGGGCTAAATGTTGCAAGCAGAGGACCTGCACCAGAAGAGCAATCGATCTGCAAGAAAATGCCACAAAGAGATGAATCCCTTTCTCATTAGCGATCGCTAACTCCAATTATTTCTGTAAGTTATGCGTTGCGCTTCGCCCTTTTGGCCGTACACTCAAAACAACTCGGGCCCGGTAGCGCGGCGTAACATCCAGAGCCGCAGAAATCTCGTCACCAATACAGTGAAGAATCTCCGCCAATCCCGTCGTCTCTGTCTTTTGATTCTGCTGGCCGGCGCGCTTGCGCCATGCAGCGCTCAAAAACCCCTGATCGCCCGGCAGCCACCCGCCGTCTCCGAGTACATCCTCGGCGCCGGTGATCAGATCAGCCTTCACATCGCAGATCTCGATGACATCCCGGACAAACCGGTTCGCATTGATCCGAATGGGTTTATCGACCTTCCTCTGGTTGGTCGTGTGGAAGCAGGCGGCCTCACCATCGAACAGCTGCGCGATCAGCTCCGAACAAAGTTCACGAAATACATCAACTCGCCGCAGATCGCCATCAATCTCATCGAAAATCAGAGCCGCTCCGTCTCTGTCATCGGTTCCGTCAACAACCCTGGCGTCCATTCGCTCGAGGGTCCAAGGCGGCTGATCGAAGTGCTCTCGATGGCAGGCGGCGTCAAACCCGACGCCGGTTCTCGGGTGATCCTTACACGTCAGGCACGATGGGGTGAGCTTCCGCTCTCTCAGGCCAAGATGGATCCAAGCAATACCTACAGCACCGCGACCCTGTCAGTCGAAGGGCTGCTCGGGGCCACGAATCCTGCGGAAAACATCCTGATTGATCCAGGGGACGTGATCTCGATTCCAAAAGCGGATGTCGTCTACGTGCTCGGTACGGTGAAACGGGCAGGAGGTTTCCCACTCGCTTCAAAGGACTCGATGTCGCTTCTGCAGACCTTGGCGATGGCTGAGGGGCTCGACCACGATGCAGCCGCCGGCAAGGCGCGCATTCTCCGGCCGCCGCCGGGTGGGGACGGGAAGGTCAAAGAGATTCCCGTCGACATTCTCAAGATTGAGAGCGGCAAAGATCCTGATGTGCCGCTGTATGCGAATGATGTGCTTTACGTCCCCAATAGCTACGTCAAAGCTGGCGTAAAACGAACCGCTGAAGCCATTCTTCAGGTCGCAACCGGGGTCGTGATCTACCGTCGCTGAGAACGATACGCTTCGCATCCATGCACCACTGCAGTCCCAGGAGCACCTTATGAAGCAGATGTCCCCATATCGACGAGAGCAGGCCGAACTTTCCGTCCCCATCGGCAGTTCGGACTACGACGAATCGCTGAACGCGCGTCCAGGACGATCGCAGCCACATGCGAACCTTCTTCTGGATTACCTGCGGACCATCTCGCGCTGGAAAGGCACCATCATCTGCTGCGCTCTGCTTGGCGGTCTGCTCAGCATTCTGTTGAACTTTGACGTTCTGCCGCTTTATCAGGCAAGAACGTCGCTCGACATTCAAAGCATCAACGGTGATTTCCTCAACATGCGAAGTGTTGCGGCAACGGGGGATTCCGCAGCCTCCTCGACCGAATCCTATGTCCAGACGCAGATCAAGCTGCTGCAAAGTACCACCTTGCTGGATCGGACGGTGGACCGCCTTAAGGCCGAACCGCATCCCGCAGCGCTCGATCGGCAGGACCTGGTGTCCAAGTTCAAGCGGAGCTTCCATCTATCTCGCGGTCAGGATCTGTCCTACAACGATCTGGTGGATGACACAGCAAAGCGCGTCAAGGTCAAACCGCTTGGGATCACACGATTGGTGGAGGTCACCTGTGACTCATGGGACGCGCGGTTTGCGGCAACCTTTTGCAATACCCTGACAGAACAGTTTCGCGAGATTGATCTTGAGACACGGGGAACAGAGGCGCAGAAAACCAGTGAGTGGCTGACTCGCCAGGTCGCGGACGTTCGGCAGAAGGCAGAGGACTCCCAACGAAAGCTGGAAGCGGCGACCGGCGGAGATGGTCTTGCGCTCTCGCAGGCGAGCAATGAGATCGGAGAAGATCGGCTTCGGCAGTTACAGGGCGAGCTGGTACGTGCCCAGGCAGAGCGGATGCAGCGCGAGTCGCAGGCGCATATTGCAGAGACGTCGGGCGCGGACGCACTTCCCGCCTCGATCGAAAGCGCCGCCTATCGTGACTACAAGCAGAAGCTGGCAGACCTGAACGCCCGCGTGGCGGAGCTGGTTCCGCCGCTCACGGAGGAGAATCCGAAGGTCATCCATCTGCGCTCGGAGATTCGCGAGATTCGACAAGCGATGAACCAGGAGCGATCCACGACTACGGATCGCATGCGGAATGAGTTTGACTCGGCGCGTCGCCATGAAGATCTGCTGAACGCCGCGTACGCAACATTGCAATCCAGTGTCTCGAACGAGATGAGCAAGACAGCGCGCGTCAACCTTCTTCGGCGTGAAGTGGAGAGCGAGCAGAACCTGTACCAGACGCTTCTGCAGCGCGCAAAGGAGGCAGGATTTGCCTCTGCCATGCAAGCGACCACCATCCGTGTTGTCGACCGCGGCATTGCGCCCAAGGTGCCAATCTCTCCGCGTCGCGGGGTGGCGGCCTCGGTTGGTCTTGTTCTCGGTTCTGTCTGTGGGCTGGCATTTGCCTTGTTCAAGGATCGCCACGCAAACGTATTTCGTATTCCCGGCGAAGCGGAACGCCATCTGCATGTTCACGAGCTTGGCGTCATCCCTTCCGCGAATACAGGCCGTCGCGGGCAAGTGCTTCCCATCCTGCGCAGCAAGTCGCTGCCCAGTGCCTCAATCATTGAGGGCCAAACTGCGCCGGCTCTCACATGCTGGAATGAGACCTTCTCTATCGTTGCGGAAGCCTACCGTAACACCACACATTCCATTCTGTTGGCCGGGGTCGCCCGTCGCCGATCGAGAGTGTACGTCATCACGAGTCCGAACGCCGGGGAAGGCAAGACCACCGTGACAACCAACCTTGGCGTCGCCTTGAGTAAGTCCAAGCTGCGAGTGGTGGTGATTGACGGTGATCTGCGGAAGCCGGGCTTGCATAAGAATCTCCTGGTGGAAAACAACTTCGGTCTCCGAAACATCCTCCGCGAAGAGGTCAGTGTAGCGACCGCTCCTCTCAGCGAGCTGTGCAAGCAGACCGTTGTGCCGAACCTCTTCATGATCCCGTCGGGTACGGGAAGGGAAGAGGTCGTTGAACTGCTGCACTCCGGAAGCGCCATTACGCGCCTTCTTGACCGACTGGCTCTCGAGTTTGATGCGGTGCTAATCGATACACCGCCGATGTTGCACATGGCGGATGCGCGGATTCTTGCCGCACAATCGGACGGGGTCATTCTTGTGCTTCGCGCCGGCCTGACCAGCCGGGATCAGGCATCGAACGCGTGCGATCTTTTTGAGAACGACCAGGTTCCTCTTGTAGGGACCATCCTGAATGACTTCAACCCGGTACGCGAGGGACGCAGCGGCTACTATCAGTCGTACTACCGCTACAAGGAAGAGATTGAGGCTGCGGAGACAGCCGGCGTCGGCCTATGAGTTCCACTCTTCTCCCTGATCCGTCTGAAATGGAAGGAACGGTTCCAGTTCCAATTAACGACGGAGCGGACTCAGCATCCTCGGCGGCGGCGCTTGTTGCAGAGGCAACCGCTCCCAGCCAGGTCATGCGCCATCTGGTTAGCGGAACCTCCGCGCTTGGGATGGGCGTCGTGATCGAGCGCGGAGCCGGCTTTCTGGCAAACACGCTCGCGCTTCGCTTCGGTGGCCTAGCGACCTTTGGTGCGTACTCCTTTGCGATCTCGACGGCCAATAACATCGCGACCTATGCTGCAGCAGGCATCGGCTCCACCGCGGCGAGGTTCTCAGGAAAATATCAGCATGGCTCGCCTGACTATCCCACGCTTGCCCGTGTTCTCGGCATCGTATCTCTTGTCTCTGCGCTCGTCGCGTCACTTGGCCTTTGGCTCGGCGCGGCACCAGTCGCGCGGCTTCTAGGACAACCGCACCTTACCGGCCTTCTCCACTGGGCTGCGCTCTCGGCAGCCGGCATCGTTCTGCTCGAGTGTGCCCGCGGCTTCTTCGTGGGGCAGCGTCGCTTGCGAGCGCTCCTTCTCCTCTCGGTGATCGTCGGCATTGGCATGCTAACGCTCCTGCCCTTTGCCGCCGCCCGGCATAACTCTGTGCGCATGGTGATCTCACAGGGCGCGCTGACGCTTGCAGCGGTGCTTGTCTGTCTCGCCTTCGCTCGACCTCTGCAGTTACTCTCGCCCAAGGGAAGGGAGCGGTCGAGTTTCCGGCCGATGCTGCGCGAGGTGTGGAGCTTCGGCTTCGTTCAATTAGCCGGCCTGGTCGGGTCAAATGTCGCCGGCTGGTGGCTGATCACGATGGTGGCGCGAGCCGATACCTCTCTTGTGCAGATGGGTCTGTTCGGCATCGCGAGCCAGTTACGCAATCTGGTTGGGCTGGCGCCGAGCCTTCTCACGGAAGGCAGCTATGCTGTGATGGCCGACCCTCAAGGCGAGGATGGCAGAACGCCTCAGCACGTTCTCGGATTCACCAGCTACCTTTCCTCGCTGGTCGGAATGGTGCTCGCCTCGACCGGTATTCTCTTCGCTCCGTGGATGCTCCGATGGTTGTACAAGCTGTCGTACAACGATGCTTCGGTAACCGTTGCGATCGCTCTTGCGCTGGCCGTTATGCATATGGGCAACGCTCCGGCTGCCGCTCGCCTGAGCATCGTCTCCATTCGCGCAAGCGGCGTGATCAATACCGTTTGGGCGGTCTTTGTTGCCGCTGTCGGCACACTTCTCATGCTGCATGGAGGTACAGCAGCACTGGCGATGGGGATCTACTTGCTTGCGCACACGCTCTCCTCGGTACTTGTGCTCTCTGTCCTCGCGCGCAAGGGAGCCCTTCCGAAGGGGTTGCCTCTCATGTTTTCGGTGGCGACTGGAAGTACCGTGGCGTTGGCTGGTCTAGCGGCGCTGCGAGCGGCACGGCCACAGGAAATAGCAGCAATCACCATGGGCATGGGACTGCTGCTGCTTGTGTCCGTTGCGATCCTGCTGGTGCTCGGCCGGCGCCATCGCTGGCTGCCCAGCCGCGCCGCTATCGAGCGGCTTCGCCTGTACGTCAGTAGCTCGGTCGGTTCTGTTTTGCGCAGGAGAACTCATGCCTCTTGAGACAGCACGTGTGTCGATGGCAGAACGCGAATCTAACACTCTGCCGCAAGTTGCCGTTCCTCCCGTGTTGCCGGCGCCGGCCGCGGCTCCTCCGCTAAGGGTGCTCGCATACGTGCATCTGCGCAATATTCACGCCTCCACCGGAGCCGGCAGGGTAGCCCGACAACTCACCGAGCATCTTGCCCTGCGCGAGGATGTCTCTCTTCGCGTCCTGGCCGACGCCGGCGATCAACGCCGGATCTTACCGCTCGTGGGCGAACCCTGGCAGAGTCTTCGCTATCACACCTTTCAGTCCGAAACATCGCGTCAGCAGGCGCGCTGGTTTGCGCTCGGTAGCCCCAGGGCGGAACGTTTCTGGCCGGAGGCTGACATTCTCTTCTGCACAGGTGAGTCCTATGTGCCAACGAGGAAGGCACGTCTTGTCGTCACCGCTCATGACGCTGCGTACTTTGACTCTGGTGCCCATGTGCCGAACGGAGCCTTCTGGCGCCAGCGGCTGAAATGGCACCTGCTGTTCCGGCGACTTAGCGCGCGCGCCGACATGATCCACACCGTGTCGCAGTTCTCAGCCGATCGCCTCGCGCATCATTTTCCTGCACTGGCCTCCCGCATTCGCGTGGTCCACAACGCGGTGACCCCGCACTTTTTTGCTCCGGTGCCGGAACCAGGAAGGCAGTTTGTGCGAGCACACGATCTGCTCGATCGTCCGTTTGTCCTTGTTCCGGGCGGTCTGCACTTCCGAAAAAACGCGGATCTCGTTCTCGCGGCCGCGCCTCACCTGCTCGCACAGTACCCTGATCTGGTACTGGCGATCGTGAACCACTCTGATCCGGCCTATGCGGCGCGCGCATCCGCGCTTGGCCCTCGCGTCCGCCTGCTGGGTTTTGTCGAGGAAGACGCGCTGCATGCGCTCTACGCCACAGCCGCTGCTGTGTGGTTTCCATCGCTCTACGAAGGGTTTGGTTTGCCGGTTCTGGAGGCGATGGCGTCTGGGACTGCGGTTGTCGCGAGCAGGGCATCATCCCTGCCCGAGATCGCCGGCGATGCGGCACTGCTCGCCAGTCCTGCCGATCCCGCAGATCATCTGGACAAGCTTGTGGCTCTGCTCGACGAGGTCACGCTCCGTGAAGAGCTCGGCCGCCGCGGTCGCGCACACGCAGAGCAGTTCACCTGGCAACGTTCCGCGGCTCAACTCAAACAGCACTTCGACCGATTGCTCTGATCATGACGATCTCCACCATGAATCCGGTCCACGTCTCACCCCCTCAAGCGCCGCTGACAGGCACGAACGCGCTGGCGCAGCCGCGTATGGTTCTGGTTCAGAGTGGCGCGCGAGACGCCTACCAGGTCGCGCTCGCCTTGGCGGATGCCGGCCTGCTGGAGATGTTGGTCACTGATCTGTTCTGGCCCTCTGACCGCGCCTGGGCACGATCTCTCGCAGATCGACTGCCTCTCCCGGTGCGGCGGCTCCTGCAGCAAAGGAGTGAGCCGCGGTTGCCGTCAGCCAAGGTGCAGCTTCGCGCATTCACGGGTGCAGCCACCCTGCTGCTGGACAAGGTACGGAAGGTCCCGGCGCCACTTCGACGGCGCCTGATGCGACATGCGGACGCCACTCTCGGTCGCGCCGCAGGGCGGCTCGCAAATCGTCGGAACGCGGGGCTGCTCAGCTACAGCTACTACGGCTTCGACGCGTTCACGCGCTATGCCGGCGACGGAATCCTCTTCCAGCTTCATCCCCATCCTGCCAGCATGCGGCGGATCCTGTCAGCCGAGCTGGCCGCTCATCCTGAGTGTGCCGCCTCGTTACAGCAGGAGTGGGAACTGGCGCTCCCTGAGGAAGACTTCCAGCATCTTGTTCGAGAGACAAAGATGGCTCGTTCCTTTCTGGCCGCCTCCTCGTTCACGCGATCCACTCTGGTTGAACACGGGGCTCCTCATGAGTCGGTGCACGTCGTGCCGTATGGCGTGGATTGCGCCCGCTTTCAGCCGGACCCCTCGCGTCGTTCCCCGGCCTCCGGCAGACTGCGCCTTCTTTTTGTCGGGCGGATCAACCAACGCAAAGGTATCAAGTATCTCCTCGACGCCATGCGGCTCGTCGGCAGTGATCAGGTTGAACTCACCGTGTGCGGCCGCGTCGTCGATGACCTTGGGCTCTTTCGTCCCTTCGCCGATCGTATTCTTGTCCGTCCGGACGTCAGCGCTGCAGCGCTCGTCGCCGCCTACCAGGCCGCAGATCTGTTTATCTTTCCCTCAGTTGCCGAAGGCTTCGGGCAGGTGCTGCTGGAATCGCTGGCGTGTGGTCTGCCGATTCTCTCCACCACTCACACCGCCGCTCCGGATCTCATTGAGAACGGGCGGCAGGGATTTGTCATCGAACCGGGACAATCTGCGCCGCTTGCCGAACGGATTGACTGGGCGCTCACGCACCGAGCCGAACTCTTTGCCATGCGCGCCGAGGCACGGCGTCTCGCGGAGACGTTTACCTGGCAGCGATTTCGCGAGGGCGTCGTCAACGCAGTTCGGCAAAGCTTTCTGCGCGGCGACGCTCGAACGCCGCATGCCGCTCCTCATGCGGAGGGGAGTCCCCATGATCTTTGAGATCCTTCTTGCTGCGGCTGTTGTGATCGCGATCGGCGGTGCTGTCATTGCGCTCGATGGCAGCCACGATGTCTTTCACCCGTTGCTCTTCATCGGTCCCATGCTGGCGTTCCTCTATGGCTGGATGCCCTGGCAGCTGTACCGCGTCGGCGGCCTCGCGCAGTACCTTGATGGCGATCAACTCGTGCGGGTGCAACGCCTCTTTGATCTAGGGGTTCTTGCCTTCGTGGCGGCTTGCCTCGCGGCTGGCGTTCGCGTGAAGCGACGCACGTCCCCACGGCCCTACACGCCCCAATCTCCCTTTGTCGCCCGTCGGCTTCTGATCGGAGGAGCGACTGCAGGATCTCTGGGGCTGCTTTGCTGGGGCATCACCATCGTGAATGTCGGCGGCTTTGTCAACGCGTACAGCTCGTCATACTCTGGCGGCTGGGATGACAGCGGGTACGTGCGCGACGGCAGCCTCCTGTTGCTCACCGGCATCCTACTTGCGGTCTCCGCCCTGTCGATCGGAGCGCCGCGCGGCTGGAGCTTCGCCGTAATCACCCTTTACGGTGCGCCCTGGCTCTCGCAGGCCCTCTTGATGGCGCGACGCGGTCCAACCTTTGCTTTTGTCCTCGTTGTGCTCATGGGCTGGTACTTCAATCGAAGCAAACGGCCGCCTATCCTGGCGGTCGCTCTGCTCGGTGGCTGTCTCGGGTGGCTTGTGCTCTTTCTTGTAACCAACCGCAGCAGCATCTATCTGGGCTCGAGCTTCGACGTGACAACAGACGTCAGCAACATCGTCGAAAAACCGGATACGGGGAACGAGTACATCTACGGCTCAGGAACGGTTCTCTCCGCGGAGCGCCGCGACCACTATTTCTGGATGCGTCGCTATCTGGCGCAGGTCATGGTAAGACCCATTCCATCGGCCATCTGGCCGACGAAGTACGAGGACTTCGGCGTTCCCGAGCTTCTGCATAATGCCGGCACTGGCGAAGGCTTCGGAGATGCGCTTGGCTGGGTCGGTGCTGCCGGGTCGGCGCCCGGCATCGTTGCCGACCTCTGGGTCGAGCTCTGGTGGCTCGCAGTCCCGGCCATGGCAATCCTTGGCTACACCTACGGCTGGGTGTGGCGCCGCGCAGTCCTCCGCGGCGGTCCTTGGACCAGTCAGTACGTCATCCTCTCGGCGCTCTCCATCTATCTGGTCATGCAGACCATGGAAGCTGTGATCTTCCGAACCATTCTGCTCTCTGTCCCTTGCTGGCTCACGTGGCGGTGGGCGCTCAAGGCAACACCCGTTGAGGGTCGGCTGCCGGGAACACGGCGCAAGCTGCAGTCGCGAACGGCTCCCAGGAGCGTTGACTATGTCTGACCGAAACCAGGTCGCGGGCCGTAGTCGCACACCGCCGCTTCGTCTTGCCGTGGTGTGGATCGATTGGTACGCCTACCACGTCGCCCGCTTTGAGGGGCTTCTAGCAAACCCGGAGCTTGCCGGGCGCGTCGCCGGCGTCGAGTTGGTGGGCGGTGTCGGCGTGCACGCTGGATTGAAGTTCCGGGAAGACCTGCCACCGTCTCTGCCGATCGACACGCTGCTGCCGGAGGCAAGCTGGCAGGAGGCGAGTCAGTTCCGGCTGGCGCGAAAAGTGTGGCAGCAGCTTACAACGCTGGATCCCGCGGCCGTACTTGTTCCCGGCTACTACACCTTGCCTGCCCTCGCGGCAGCACTTTGGGCCCGGGCTCATCACCGGACCAGTATCCTGATGACGGAAAGCACCGCCTTTGATCACGTGCGAGTGCCGTGGAAGGAAGCCGCGAAGTCGGTCCTGCTTCGCCTCTTGTTTGACGCCGCTGTGGTTGGCGGCACAGCGCACCTTCGCTACCTCAAGCAACTCAACTTTCCCATGCATCGCATCGCTCGCGCCTACGATGTGGTGGACAACGACTCACTTGCAAACGCGGTCGCCGCGTTTCGGCTCCAGGACCCGATCTCGCTTGAGCTTCCAGCAGGACCGTACTTCTTGTACGTCGGCCGGCTGGCACCTGAAAAGAATGTGGACGCACTGCTTTCCGCGTGGATCGCCTATCGCGAGTCAGGTGGAGATTGGCCACTGATGCTGGTCGGAGACGGTCCCTCTGCCAAAGCCTTGCGACGAATGGCCGACGACTCCGGCTTTGCTACGGAGGTGCACTTCCCGGGACTCCTTGGTTCCCGCCAGCTCCCACGGTTCTATGCGTTTGCTGGCTGTTTCATTCTGCCCAGCACCCGCGAGCCATGGGGCCTGGTTGTCAACGAGGCGATGGCCGCTGGTCTGCCGGTCCTGGTCTCTCAGCAGTGCGGTTGTGCAGAAGATCTCGTCGAGGAGGGCAGGAACGGCTACACCTTTGATCCCTCGTCAACCGTCGCTCTGACAGAGCGGCTCCTTTCCATCTCGCAGCTCTCTCCGAAAGCTCGTGAAGCGATGGGAAGCACATCTGCACACCTCATTTCCGCGTACACTCCACAGCACTTCGGTCAGGAAATTGCACATCTGTTGAGTGAGAACGGGCGAGACGCTCCTCTTCCGCTTTCGCCGTTGCGAGCAAGGAACGAACTTTAGTCACTTACTGTGTGAGTTCGGGCACCCCTCACGTGATCTCCAGTGCATCGCCAACCAATCGGACTCTTTCTTGTCGCCATCTGCCACACTTCAGGCCGGCCATCTCTTGCGGCAGACACACTCGCCTCGGACCAGCAAATGGCTGAGCGTTGTGACTCACCTCGACCCGCGATACGGCGGGTTGAGCGCAGTCGTTCCGCAGTTGAGTGTTGCCATTGCCAGCAAGGGTACAGTCTCCATGGCTCTGGCTGCCTTCTGCACTCCGGGGGAGCTCTATTCTCCAGCCAGCTTCGCGGAACTCACATTGACTGAGTGGCCTACGGGACGTGGTGCCTGGTTGCGCGACCGCTCCCTGGTACCCCGATTCGATCAATTGCTGCAGCACATGGATGGTGTGCATGTGCATGGCCTGTGGGAACAAAGCACCCTTATGGCGGCGCGGAGTGCACGCGGTCAACGCATTCCGTACTTGCTCTCAGCGCACGGCATGCTCGAGCCCTGGGCTTTGCGCAACAAACGTCTGAAGAAGCTGATCTACGCCGCTCTGGTCGAACGCGCAAATCTCCAAGGAGCGAGTTGTCTCCACGCGCTGACGCAGGCAGAAGCGGCAGATTACCGAAGTTTCGGATGCCAGTCTCCCATCGCTGTGATCCCAAACGGAGTCAAGATCCCGGATCGTGTCTCTTCAGAGAAATTTCTTACGCAACATCCTGCGCTGAAAGGGAAGAGAGTTGTCCTTTTCCTTGGTCGAATCCACTTTAAGAAGGGCCTGGACCTTCTCGTTCGAGCGTGGAAAAAAATAATTGTTCGCTGGCCGGATGCACATCTGGTTCTTGCCGGGCCGGACTTTGAAGGGACGCGCGCGACCATCACGGCGATGATTGCGGAAGAGGCGCTCGGCGAGCACGTGCTGTTCACAGGCATGCTGCGCGACGACCTCAAGTGGAGCGCCCTGGCCGCAGCGGAATGCTTTGTTCTGCCCTCCTATTCGGAAGGGCTGAGCGTCTCTGTACTCGAAGCCATGGGACTCGGTCTGCCCGTGATCGTCTCGGAACACTGCAACCTGCCGGAGGTAGCTCAGCTTGAAGCAGGTTGGGTCATCCCGACGGAGGTAGTCGCCCTGGAGCGGGCCCTCGAAGCCTTGCTGGAGAACTCCCCAGAAACAAACGCACGCATTGGAGATCATGGCCGCGACTTCGTGCGGCGCCACTACAACTGGTCAGTTGTCGCCGACCAGATGAATGAGGTCTATAGCTGGGTGCGGGGTGGACCAAGCCCCGTGTCCGTCGATCTGCAGGTCCTGGGGGATCGCCGATGACCGCAATGAATCTACGGAACTATGACAACTCCTGGTACTCTCCCGGCCGCTCGGTGGCTTGGCGGAGTCTCTGGATGTTTCTCGGCCTGCCGCTCTTCCGGTCCACGTGGTTTGCCTCTTCTGCGGCTCGCGTCGCTCTGCTCCGGCTCTTTGGTGCTCGTATCGGCGAGGGCGTCGTGATCCGGCAGCATGTGACGGTGAAGTACCCGTGGCATCTGGTCGTAGGGGATGACTGCTGGATTGGGGAACAGGCGTGGATCGACAATCTCACGCAGGTGCGGCTGGGAAGCAGCGTCTGTCTTTCGCAGGGCGCCTATCTCTGCACGGGCAACCATGACTGGAGCGACCCGGCGTTCGGCCTGCGGGTGGCACCGATTGAGTTGGAGCAAGGTGCCTGGGCAGGTGCGAAGTGCCTTCTGCTGCCCGGGACGCATCTGGGCGAAGGGGCTGTCGTCGGTGCGGGAAGTGTCGTCTCCGGGCGCGTCCCTGCTTACCATATCGTTGCTGGCAATCCCGCCTGCTTTGTTAAAGAACGCTTGATCGTTGGCACGGCGTCGCGGGCAGCACACTGGCAGGAGAGTGTCCGATGAGGATCCTTCTGCTCAATCAGTTCTTCTGGCCCGATTCTTCAGCCACCAGTCAATTGCTCACGGATCTTGCGCGTGCTCTTGTTGCCGAAGGCCACGAGGTCACTGCAATCAGCTCCGACAAGGGAGGCTACGCGGTCTCTGCGGCCGATGAGAACGCACCGCAGGTCCGCATGTTCCGCGTCAAGGCGCTTCCCTTCGTTCGTGGCAGCCTTGGTCGGGTCCTGTCCTACTTCAGCTTCTATCTCTCAGCCGCCCTTCGCGCCCTCTTCCTGCCCCGTCAGGATCTGGTCCTTACCCTGACCACGCCTCCCTTGCTTTCGCTTCTCGGTACCCTGATGAAGGTCATTCGTGGCTCGCGTCACTACATCTGGGAGATGGACGTCTACCCCGACGTTGCCGTCGATCTCGCGTACTTCAAAGCAGGCGGGATCGCGGATCGCATCACAGGAGCCTTGGCGGATCTCTCCAGAAGATATGCCGACGGCATCATCGCGCTGGGTGAATGTATGAAAGATCGTCTGGTCCGTCGCGGAATCCCTGCGGATCAGGTGTTTGTCGCCGAGAACTGGGCCGATGGATCGTCCATTCAGCCTCTGCCCCGATCCGGTTCCTCAGAGAAGCTCGTCCTGCTCTACTCCGGCAATTTAGGTCTTGCACATGATCTGTCGACCATCATCGCGAGCATCTCCTCACTGCAGCAGGATGCGCGTTTCCACTTCCTCTTCGTGGGCAGCGGCGGCCGCCGCGCTGAGCTGGCCGCCTTCGTGCAAGCGCACGGCATCCCGTCGGTCGAGCTTCGTCCCTATGTGCAGCGGGAAAGCTTGAGTGAAAGCCTTTCCGCCGGCGACATCGGTCTGGTAACGCAACGCGATGCGTGTTGCGGGTCCGTCGTTCCCAGCAAGGTCTACGGTTTGTTGGCAGCTGGCCGCCCCATCCTGTTTATCGGTCCCGCTGCAGCAACACCTGCCCGGATCATCCGGCGCTTCGGGTGTGGCTGGCACATCAATGTGGGTGACGACGCGCAGCTTACGGCGTTACTGCTGCACCTTGCGGACCGCCCGGAAGAAGTCCGTCGTGCCGGTGTTCGCGCACGACGAGCGCTGTTGGAGCACTTTGATCTGCCCCTGGGTGTCGCTCGCATCCTCTCTATCCTTGGTGCCCATCGCGCTCTGGTGGCGCACCGGTCCCCTTCGCCGCTGTCCGCGCGCTCGGCCAACTCTGCTTCCCTGACGTGATCCATCGATCGAAAGGAGAACCCCGACCATGCACGCTTTACTTGCCTTCCTGATTCTTGCGTTCGTTCTTTGCCTGGTTCTTACACCGCTTTGCCGAGATCTGTTCCTGCGCTTCAACATCGTGGATCATCCGGATGAGCTGCGAAAATTTCACCTCAAACCCATCCCTCGCATCGGCGGCATTCCCATTGTGTTGTCGTATGCCGGGGCGATGGCCATCATGCTCTTCTTTGCCCCCTCTGGTGCCCATCTCTCGGTCCAGCACACGACGCTCATTCTCGAACTGCTTCCGGCTGCCGCCATCATCTTCATCACTGGTCTTCTCGATGATCTGTTCACCTTGAAGCCCTGGCAGAAACTGGGTGGCCAGCTGCTGGCCGCCATTCTCGCAGTGTCCCTTGGCGCTCGCATCTCCTTGTCCCACGGGCACGCCGGCTCCCTCTGGATCACCGTTCCGCTCAGTCTGCTTTGGCTCATCGGCTGCACCAACGCCGTCAATCTGATCGATGGTCTTGATGGTTTAGCAACCGGAGTCGGCCTCTTCGCCACGCTCACAACCCTCATCGTTGCAATCATCCAGGGAAATCTCGGCCTTGCCATGGCGACCGCGCCCCTGGCCGGCTGCCTGCTCGCCTTTCTGCGCTACAACTTCAGTCCAGCGTCGGTCTTCCTCGGGGATAGTGGAAGCCTCACCATCGGCTTTCTTCTCGGCTGCTTCAGTCTCATCTGGAGTCAACACACCGGAACGCTGCTTGGGATGGCGGCGCCGCTGATGGCGCTGGCACTTCCTCTCATCGATGTCGGTCTCTCTATCGGTCGTCGCATGCTGCGCAACAAACCAATCTTTGAGGGAGATCGCGGACACATCCACCACATGGTCCTGGCTCGCGGATTCAAACCCCGCGATGCTGCTCTGATCCTCTACGGAGTCTCTGCTCTCGCAGCCTTTCTTGCGTTGCTGCAGAGCTTCACCAGTTATCAGTTCAGGGGTCTGATCCTGCTCGTCTTCTGCGCTCTGGTCTGGACGGGCGTCAACTACCTTGGATATGTCGAGTTGAGCGCCGCGCGCAAGACGCTCACCCATCGTATGGTCCTGCGTGTGTTGAAAGAAGAAATCTACATGCAGGAGCTGACGCACGCGCTTGCGGCAGCAACCTCCATCGCCGACTGCTGGGAGATCGTTCGCGGGGCATGCCATGATCTGAGCTTCGCCTCCGTGCAGATGCTGCTGCAGGATGAGTCCTACGAAGCAACCTTCCTGAATCGATTGAACGATCACTCCTGGAAGCTCACCGTTACCCTCGGAAAGAAAGGACATCTGATCCTGACGCGAGCGCAGGACAGTACCTCCCCACGCCACATGATGCTTGTCCTCGATCACCTCCAGCAGAACATCAAGGCGCGGGAGCATCTGCTGATCAAGTCCAAGCAAAAGGTAGAAGCAGTTGCTAGCGGAGCGGCATAATGGAGTCACCGAACCACACCGAAGCGGCTTCAATACGGCCTGGAGAGGGAATCAGCGCGCGACGACAATCGTCGCGATGTTGGAGAGCAGCGTCTCGTTCCCCACGTCGTGAGCCCATACTTGCAGCGTATGCTGCCCGACGCTGAGCAACGACGTATCAACCTCATACAGAAAGGGAGCGGATCCTACGTGCCTCCATCCAGACTCCACCCCGTCAATGAGGAGATACGAACCCGCAGCATCGAGCGTTCGGCTGATCGCCGCTGCCACCTCAACAACGCCGGAGAGTGCTTGCCCACTCACCGGATACGTGAGCTGGACTGGAGAGGCTAGCACAGGTGAAGCTGTAGCCACCGGAGAAGCCGCAGTCGGGGACCCAGGGGAGGTTGAGACTGTACTTGCTTTTCCCGAGTTCGCAACCACGACCTGCACCGTGCCGGACAGCACAGTATTGTTCCCGGTATCGTGTGCCCACAGCTGCAGCATATGGGAGCCGTTAGCAAGCGTCGTCGTGTCCAAAGGGTAGACGAACGGACCTTCAACAACGCGGCGCGTGCCCACCTCACTGCCGTCAACCATCAGATAAGATCCGGCTGCATCCAGCGAAAGGGAAATCTGTCCTGCAACGGAAACGGTGCCCGACAGCACCGCAGCACTGGCCGGCTGCGTGATCCGGGCTCCCGTTGAGACGGGTGTCTGAACGGGTGCACTCGGAGCCGGTGGCGCAGGCGTCGGCGCTGGAGGCGTCGGAGCCGTCACCGTCGTGGGCGGCGCAGTCTGTGTCCCCCCTGAACCC
>CAXTCB010000025.1:0-11646 GCA_964242875.1 uncultured Acidobacteriaceae bacterium | reverse complement strand
CCGTCGTGGGCGGCGCAGTCTGTGTCCCCCCTGAACCCGCGTCGGTATAGATCTGCATCACGGTTGGATTGTTGGCCTGCCAGTAGTCCGCGTGGACCATAAGGATATCCCCCAGACGCACCGCGTTGGTCAGCTGGGTCTTGGCGGCGGCAAGCTTGCCCGCATCCACATCATTCACCATGTTCACGCTGAACGCGTGCGGATAAAAGCTGTACACCGCCGCGTCTGTCCCAAAATCGCCATGGAACAGGAAGGTTTTGAAGGGCGCCGTATACGCGTAGAACTTTGGTGTCGATTCCTCAGGAATGAGCAGGGAATCGGGCAAGGCGGCAGCCGCCTGCTGGAAGATCGAAGCATCCAGGGTTGCTCCATTTGTCTCTACTGTCGAATCCAGATAGAAGAGGGTCGCGCCCCAGCGATCATGCGCAAACTTCATCTTGCGAATGAGTTCCGCAGCAATCTGGCTGTCCGGCAGGTATGTTTGTGCCGCTGTTCTATCGCTGTTCTTCACAAATTGCTGCGGACGCACGCACACCCCGACACGAAAGCCGGCGTCATGAATCGTCTTGAAGTACGCGTCATCCAGCTTCATCCCGCCGTAGGGCGAGCTGGTGCTTTGAATCACACTCTCCATCTCCGGTGCCGTCGTGCCGATCTGGTCCGGGGAGCACACATAACTTGTCTCCTGCGGATACTCCTCGCCTTCGATGTCCCACGTGATCACACCCTGCGCGTCCAAATGCTGGAGATTGGCCACTGTCGCTCTCGCTTGAGCGAGCACCCGCTGCTGGAACTTGGCCAGACCGGCAGCGTTGGTCACATCGAAGTCGCTCGCCTGTCCATCGTTGAAATATCGTCGTGGATTATTCGGGTAGCCTCCTGGCTTTGAGGGGTCGCCTGACGGAGAACTCGCGAGATAGGCGGTGCCGATAATCCGCCGATCAGACCATGCCAGGGTCGCCGGCCAGGTCTTGGCCCAGCTCTGGTCGGCGTCGCTGGCCAGCGAGGCGATCGGAGTTCCAGACGCCGCAAATCGTAAGGACACCGTGAAGCTGTCGGTCTGCCCCGGCATGACTGGACGGTCGAGATGAGGCTGGAAGGTGGCCAGACCGTCCGGCGTCGTCGTGCTGATCAGCGGTGTGTAGGCGTTTGTCTGTCCGGCGGGCAGAAAGCCGCTGTACACCGGTTTCGTTGCACTTGGCACAACCGCCGCGACCAGCCCGGATCCATAATCTGCCGCCAGCGCACTTGGCCCTGTCGTGTTGTAGCTCAGTTGCGGATAGCTCGCGCTGTTGAAGCCCGCAGGAAGCGTCGGAAAGTGCAGCACGAACGGAAAGATCGATGCGCCATCCAGAATCACTCCAGACGCCGCCGTGTTCATCTCCGTTATGTTCATGTTGAGGGTGTCCCCGCTTTGCTGAAACTGCACCCGAATCGAACCCCACGTGAACGGGTAGGTCCATGTCTTACTGGCAGCATCCCACTGCCGCCCGTTATTCGTCTCACCCCAGCCATATTGGCCGGTTGACACCACATTTCCTCTCAGATCCGTCATCTTCATGTGCCAGATGTGGAACGCATCACCTGGGGTCTGCGACACATCTTCAAGCGTCACGCCGCGATAGCTGATCTGCTGAACACCCTGAGCTCCATAGGTAATCTGCAGGCTTGTCTGAGCTGCTGTTTTTCGTTCCACCGCGAAACTCACAGCAGCAGTCAGAACAGCACACGCAAGAAATACGCGCATCTTCATCGGCGTCAACCATCCTGATCGGAATGTCGCGGGACGGCGTTGATCGCGGACTCGTGCGGCTTGCCTGTCGCCCTGCCTTCTCATGGTTACGCGATCCTTCTAAGCTATCTCTAGCACTTCCGAGTGATGGGAAGGCGAAAGCAGATCGACCCTACGCCAGATCTTGCTCACTCATGGTTTCGCATCGGGCGATGCTGACAGCAGATGAGCGTGCACGATAAAACGCATCGGAGCTGCGCCGACATAGTCAAACGGATAGCAGGTCACCAGGGTAAGCTCCGGGCGTGACCGGATCGCCAGAACATCCACCTGCTCTGGTGCGACGATCTCCGTAGAATCGACCGCGTAGTGATAGGTTCCGGACCCGTCTGTCACGCGAATATCCATGCCACTCTGAATCCTTCGAAGCGGTCGAAAATAGGTATCGCGATGACCAGCAAGCCCCAGCGTTCCAAGGCCGCCCGGGTACGCTGTGCCGTCGATATGTCCCACCCCACGCAGCAGGCTGGTGGTCTCAATGCCCGCCGTAATTGGCACAGCTAAGCCGAGGATCGGGATCTCGAGACGGCCGATCACATCACCCGGATGTCGAATCTCGGCTCTCGCGGCGTCCTTTTCTGCAGGCCCGAACGCCGCTGTGCTCGCGCCTGCAGGGGACATCATTGCGAACGCCTTCCGGTGCGATCGGATGGCCAGCAGACTGGAACAAACAACCGTGCCGAGGAATAGTGTGGCTGCAATCCATAGCAACCACTCCAGACCCAGCACGGCCTTGTTCCGTGATCCGCCGTCCCCCATCGCTAGAGGCTGTTTTGTGTTGCCACACGCCGGCGACGAAGCACCGCCGCGCCGCCAGCCGCAACCAGTCCGGCCAGCAGGAACGTCGGTAAGGCGCTAGCCGTATGCGGCAGGCGATCAATCACGGGCTTCGGTGGCTTGTTGCTGGCAACCTGCTGCATCTTCTCGGCTTTGATCGTCGGTGCGGTATCGGTCGGTCCTACGGTTGACGAAGACAGCAGCCAAAGCGTCACGATCTCCATGTCCTCTTTCGACAGCCCACTGACCTCGGCAGGACGCCCTTCGGAAGCGGGGTCGATCGCTGGAACCTTGCTGTCATTCAGCTTCGCAATCGCGACAGCATCCGCCTTCGGGTAGACGAACTCGAGCGGCGGTGTGTTGCTGCCAAACGTAAACCCGCGCAGAGCCGAGTTCCCGTCCGGACCGGCATTCCATGGCACTGCGCCCGTCTTTCCCGCAACCTTCACCTTGGGGTCCTGCACGCTAATGAAGGTAGAGTGCTCATTCCCTGAAGCGTTATCGATTCGGACGATGTATCGGTCTTGAAGATGATCCAGAACCTTGATCGAGTAGGATCCTGGCTGCAAGGTCATGCCGGGAACAAGGGTCTGCTGCGAAACGGTGAAGTTAGCAGAAGGGTTTTCGGCTCCGGCGGCAAGCAGGGGTGCGGGAATCGCGAGGGCAAGCACGATCGGAACGATGGGTAGAGCGCGCATAGTTTCTCCTTATCAAGCTGCGGGGGAGTCCTAGACTCGATGGACAGAGCTCTCGGGTCATTTCTAGGATGCGCCAGCCGCTCCATCCTAGGCACGCCAGGAATATGGAGCAACAACTCTCTGGTAACCACCCGGTGTCAATCTAGTCCACACGCATCCATCCCGCAGTCAGGAGAAAACCTACGGGTACAGGCGCTGCGCCGTCCATCCACCTTCGCTTCGCGAGAACAGAAAGCGATCGTGCAGGCGATCAGGCCCATCCTTCCAGAACTCCATGCGAACCGCAGTAAGACAGTAGCCACGCCAGTAATCCGGCCTGGGCACCTCGTCTGGGTGTTGCTCGCCGAACGCTCGTACCTTCTCCTCTAAAACTGCGCGGCTCTCAAGCGGCCGGCTCTGCAGAGAGACCGCCGCCCCTAACTGACTCCGACGAGACCGACTGTGAAAGTAGCTGTCGACATCGGCCGACGGCATCGTCTGAACCGTCCCCTCGATGCGAACCTGCCGCCTCAGACTCTTCCAGTGAAAGCACATCGCAGCCTGTGGGTTCTCCGTCAGCTGCAGCCCCTTCTCACTCCCGTCGTTCGTAAAGAAACAAAAGCCTTCCCCGGACGTGCTCTTCATCAGAACCATCCGGACGCTCGGCATGCCATCTTTTCCGGCCGTTGCCAGCGCGACCGCATTCGGGTCGTTCGGTTCGCTTGCCTCTGCCTCTTTCATCCATTCCTGAAAGAGAGTCATCGGGTCGGCGGAAGAGATTTCCTGATCATCCATAACTTGAGGATAGATGCCCTGCCTGCGTCGCCGTAACCACCCTCGGCGACAGCACGCAACTCGCGCCTGCTCCTTGCGGTCAGACCAACAAGCATGCTCAGCAAGCGTTACCTGCTCGCACCGCGAAGAGATCATCGCTCACTGAGACCGCCTGCGCCCGTGCGTCCGCGGCCAGCGTGTAGAACTCGTGTGACCCATGCTCTTGAAAGAAATCCTGCGTGCGTTCCATCAGCGGAGCCTGCGAGACATGCGCTCGAAAGGCCTCGGCCTTGCGCGGCAGCACACCTGAGATATCCAGCCGAACGCTCCACGGCGAGGGAAGAGGAGCCTGCCGATCCGGCAGAAACACCTCAGTCGACAGCGTGTAGAGCCTCTGCGGCTGAAACGCTTTTGCCAGGTCAGGGTATCGTCGCTCGCGCCCGCTCCAGTGAAACGCCGCTGTGGTCAGAGCATGCACCATCATATGATCCGCATGTGTGTTCAGCGCCCCGTCGGCTCCAAACGTCACCACGATCTCCGGCTGAAAACGCCGCATCCGCTCCACAATGCGCGCTGCTACCCGTGAAAACTCCACAAACTCCAGTCGTCCATCCTGGTAATCCAGCAACTCGTGATGGGCCACGCCGAGAACCTTGCAGGAAGCAGCAAACTCTGCTCGCCGCATGCGCCCGAGCTCCTCGCCACTCTCCGCCGCTCCACGCGCTGTTGCCGCCTGACCGTCTGTGAGACACAGAACGTACGTTTCGATCCCACGATCAGCCGCCAGAGCCAAAGCTCCTCCAAACGCGAAGCACTCATCATCCGGATGCGCGACAACACACATCAACTTCAAGCCCACGCTCGCTCCTCCGTCACCACTAGAATGTTTGCTCTAGCTCTTCTTGCTCAAGATCAGTCTCATCAAACAACATCTCGAGCGGAGACAGGTTGTCCTCGCCACTCTCCGGGTCGGCAGCCGCAACCGGAGCAAAGCTTCTTCGGTGCAGCGCACACGGGCCATGCAGCTTCAGCGCCCGGCGATGCTCGGGAGTCGCATAGCCCTTGTGCGACGCCAACCCATACACCGGGTGCATCTGGTCCAGCTCCCGCATCCGCTGATCCCGATGAACCTTTGCCACGACCGATGCCGCGGCAATCGAAAGACTGAGCGCATCGCCGTAGAACAGCTTGGTCTGCGCGCACGCATGATCCACTCGCATCGCATCGATCAGCAGATGATCGGGCGACACGCCCAGGGTCATGACCGCCATGAGCATCGCCTGCCGCGTCGCCTGGTAGATGTTCACCAGGTCGATCGTTGCAGCATCCACCTCCGCCACGCTCACCGCAACGGCGATCTTTCGAATGCGCTTGTCCAGCCGCTCGCGGTCTTCCCGCGTCATCTGCTTTGAGTCCTTGAGTCCTGCCTTGGCCAACCCGCCCATACGTTCAGGCAGGATCACCGCCGCCGCAACGACCGGCCCAAACAGCGCCCCACGGCCAACCTCATCCACCCCCGCGATCTGTTTGTAACCGCGGTAGCGCAAAGCCTGCTCAGGCGCGTCCGTGCAGATGAGCTGCTTCAGCATCCGCTGCTTCTCAGTAGCCCGGGTCACGGCTCTCGCCAGCGACGCAGCAGCTGACGGCATCCTGACGGGCTTTCCAGCGCTTGATTTCTTTGCAGACATTAGCTCTCTATAAAGTTTATATCCACGCGTCACCGAGAGATGATGCCCAGCAATGGCAAGACCCCGGCCAAAGCCAGGGTCTCGTTCTGAAATAACCGGAAGCTCTAAACAGCCCGGGCAACTTCGCGCAGACGAGCTGCCTTGCCGCGAAGACCGCGCAGGTAGAACAGCTTGGCACGGCGGACCTGGAAGGACCGAATCTTCTCCACTCTGTCGACAACCTTGGAGTTGTACGGGAAGATGCGCTCGACACCCTGGCCAAAGCTCATCTTACGAACAGTGAAGGTGCCCTGTGGCCCCTTGCGCGACGAGATCACCAGACCTTCAAAGGCCTGAAGACGCTCTTTCTCGCCT
Organism: uncultured Acidobacteriaceae bacterium; assembly: GCA_964242875.1. GTDB lineage: Bacteria > Acidobacteriota > Terriglobia > Terriglobales > Acidobacteriaceae > Edaphobacter. The sequence goes on along the minus strand of CAXTCB010000025.1, from coordinate 5,584 downwards.
TCCTTGATCTTCACCTGAACTCGAATCGTATCGCCCGGAGCGAACGCGGGGAGGTCTGTCCGCTCTAACTTCGCGGCCAGCTTCTGCATGATGGGATTGATTGACATGACACAACTTTCCTGGGTTGGACTCAATTCCAAAGTGTACACGTATTTCGTCCTCTGTTCACCTGGAAACTGCCTCCATCTGCCGCCGCAGCTCCTCGAGAATCCGCTCATCGTCAACACTGAGCACCGCCTGCGCCAGCAGCTCCGGTCGGTTACACAGCGTCTTCTCCAAGCTCTTCCGGCGCCGCCATCTCCGAATCGCTTCATGGTCGCCACCGCTCAGCAGCTCCGGCACTACAGCGCCGCGAAACGTCTCCGGCCGCGTGTAATGCGGGTAATCCAGCAGGCCTCCGCTCCCGTAGGTCGATCGTGGCACGCCGTCTACCTTCGCTCCCTCGTGCCGCTCCGCCGCCCCGAAGCTCTCATACCGTGCCGAGTCCGGGTTCCCCAGAACGCCCGGCAGCAACCGCACCACCGCATCCACCATGACTGCCGCTCCCATCTCCCCACCCGACAGCACGTAGTCGCCAATCGAAACCTCGCCATCACACAGCAGCTCGCTTACCCTTTCGTCTACACCCTCGTACCGTCCGCAGATCAGCACCACCCGGTCAACCGCCGCCAGTTCATGCGCCATCGCCTGTGTGAACGGCCGACCCTGCGCGGAGAGCAGAAGCACACGCTCGCGGGATCTCTGCCCCTTCTCAGCCATACCCAGTGACTCCACGGCCTCGAAGATCGGCTCCGGCTTCAACACCATGCCCTCCCCGCCTCCGTATGGCCTGTCATCCACCGTGCGATGCCGATCCTTCGTGAACGCCCGCAGATCGACCGTGCGTACCTCGACCAGTCTCCGCTCGCGCGCCCGCCGCAGAACACCAAAGTCCAGGGGGCCGGCAAAGAACTCAGGAAAGATCGTAATCAGGTCAAAGCGCATCGTTTTTCTCGTTCTCCCCTCAGCGGTTACCTACAACCGAAGAGGCATCGGCACCAAGCTCGATCGTTGGTACCGTCAGCTTGTCCGTATCCGTCTCGTCGTGGCATCTCGCCTCACGAGCACCGGCAAGCCTGGAGCTTGACTCGGAAAGGCCAGCCTCGTGTCGCAGATCTTCTTCACCGCCCTGCTCATTATGCCGCTCTCGCTTGCATCCCTGCAGGCTCGTGCGCAGATGGTGCCAGCGGCCAGCACCGACACCACACAGTCCTTCCTGGGCGAATCCTCTTCGAGGCTCTACACCACGAACGTCCCCGATCCCTCGGAAGACATGCCGAAGACCCTTGCGGCCGACGCCGCGACAACTCCAGCCGCTTCATCCTCCATCGCCCTGGACGCCCTTCCACTCACGCTTCCGGCTCTTCCACCAGCCTCACCAGCTCCTGCCTCTCCCACCCCCGGCGCACCGGTCACGCTTCCACCCAAACCCGCAAAGGTGCGCGATCTCCCGCTTCCCGGGCAGGCAGACCGCCCCCGCGTGCGTCCCTTCCAGGCAGTCGCCTTTGGCCTCACGGCAAGCAGTCTCGGCGCCGGCAGCGAACTGGCCATTCCTGTAGCCGGCACCCTCAACCTCCGCGTCGGCGCCAGCTACCTCCTCTGGCATTACCCGTTCACCATCGACGGAATCGACTACAACCCCGGCCTCAAATTCACCTCCGCCCGCGGCACCATCGACTGGTTCCCACACCACGGCGCCTTTCACGTCAGCGCCGGTGCCCTGTACTTCCGCAACACCATCGGCGGCTCCGCGGATGTCATCGAAGGCCAGACCTTCAGCCTTGGCGGAACAAACTACATCAACAGCGTCGACGACCCGATCCACGGCACCGCAAACCTCGCCTACGGCAAGCAGATCGCCCCAATGCTTCTGCTTGGGTTCGGAAATATCCTCCCGCGCAGTGGCCGGCACCTCTCCATGCCCTTTGAGTTCGGCGGCGCCTACATGAAGCCGCCCACGCTCAATCTCAAGCTCACCGGAACCGCGTGCACCAGCCAGGGCTGCTTCAACGCAGCTACCGACCCGCAGGTGCAGGCCAACATTCTCAAAGAAGTCACCACCCTGCAAGGCGACATCCGCTTCCTGCAGGTCTACCCCATCGTCTCGCTCGGCCTTGCCTGCCGCTTCTAGCTCTCGTCGGCCTCGTCGCCTGCCGATCCCGAAGATCCCGCAGCCTCCAGCAGGCCCTCCGGCAGCTCCATCCGAATCGTCTTCGCTGCCGCGTCAACCTCCCGCAGAAACGCCTTCGTAAATGGAATCATCGCCTCGCCCCCATCCGCCTCAAGAGCCACCACCAGCAGCGGACTCGCCTGATCCAGCCGCCGCCGTCCATCCGGCGAGGTCGGAAATTCGACCTCCACCACCACACCGACCAGCCGCTCTCCGTCAAAGAGGGAACATCCCGTCAAATCGCTGATGTACGCCGCGCCGTCCTCGAGCGGCGCACGATGCTCCGCCGCCACCAGCAGGTCACACCCCGCCATCGCCTCCGCCGCTTCAATCGTGCTCACACCCTCGAACGCCAGCACAATCCGCCCCTCGTTACGTCCCTTCGGCATCCAGCTGGATGTAATCGAGCAGGCCGTCGCCTCCTCCGCGCTCCCGGCAAATCCTTCCCTCGCGATATACAGGTTCTCTCGCCCAACCAGCCCCTCCGGGAAGTCCGTCAGCAGCTCCGCCAACACCTCCCCCTTGCGCCCCTGCGGCCGCAGGGTATGCGCCAACGCCACCCACGCCACGCTCACGGTGTGCCCACCACTCTGTGTAGCTGCGGGTAGAACGTCAACTGCACCGTCGCTGCTGTATCACTTTGCAGACCGGTCTTGTACACCGGCGCCTTCCACCGCTCGTACTGCACCCAGGCATCCAGCTCCACATCCGGCCGCAGTCGCTTCACCACCTCTGCCTTGAACTGATTCTGCGTGGTGCCACTCGCAATGAAGTCCTTCGCATTCTTCTTATTCAGAAACTCCAGCTGCACCCACTCATTTGCACTCAGGTGGTACGTCAACCATGCTTGCCCGCCCTTCGCCTCGCGACCCATCCAGTCACCCATGATGAATCCCTTGTTTGTATAGGCCTGGCGTTGAATGGACTCGTAATAGCTGAAGTACCCGCCAAAGCTCCGCTGCACGGGTTGGTCGGTCATGCTCGATTCAGCGCGCAGATCCACCTTCCGCAATCCCGGGATCTGCGAGAGGTATAGCCCGGTGCGGAATGCCGCCCGGCGAGGCGCGCTGATCGGAGTCACATCGTCGTGCGAGATCGAATCGACATAGAGCGTCGCATACCGTCGGACAAGCGGCAGCCGATAGGAGAAAGTGAAGTCGCTGAAGCGAGCTCCCGGGTCATCCCGCGAAAACTTCTCGTCCACCGTCGTATCGTTGGGATCGAAGAATCCCTTCAGGAACGTGTGCAGCGTAACCGGCTGGTGCCCTTTGCCGCCAAAGACAATCGTCCGTTGAAAGCCGAACTCAAAATTCTCCGTCGGTCGGAAAGAAAACATCTCGGAGTGAGCGTACGGATGGTTCGGGTACGTGTGTCCTTGCAGACTGCCGTAGAAGAAGTCGTACCGAACCGGCCCAAGCAACCGCGAGACGTACGGGATGTGCAGCGGCTCGACGCGATTGATCCGGAACGCATAGATGTTTTCGGCATTATTGCTCCACGCCATCGCACCGCCCGCTCCCGGCCCCAACCACGCATCCGATTTGCCGAACGAGATCTCATGATCGGCCAGGTGAAACGACACCGCCGCATCCAAAAGACGAAAGGGGTTCTGTGACGCCAGCGGGCCCGCTGGAACGGTGTCCTGCGGGACGTTGAACCCCGTATACTCAATCCCGTCTTCTCCCGAAAGCTGGCTTGCGAGAGGGAGCGAATAGCCCGTCGTTGCCGGCGCATGCTGGTACTCGCCGCGCACGTGCAGCGAAAACCGCCCCCATTCGTTCACACTATTAAAGCCGGTCGAATTGTTGAAGCCGCCGGCATATGGCCGTCCGTAATCATTCACCAGCGTCTGCCCCAGGTGATAGCTGTCGCGCAGCGGTGTTCCCGCAATGCCCATCAGCCGCGAGTAGCCGGAATACAGCCCAAACACCGCACCACGCTCCTCCTGGTTTGTCGGCTGTTCATCGTGCAGCTCGTTGAGCATCGCCGCCAGGATCTCCTGGGCCTCCGCATTGTCCTCGCTCAGAATGTCATCTTCAGACTTCTGCAGCATGTGCAGCACCGATCGTCGCGTCCATGGCCGCATCCCCAGAAACATCGAGTCGACGTACCCCATCGAGTACAACCGCATCATCGCTGGGTAAATCCAGCTGTCGACCGGAATATACGTCGATCCATACCGGTCGACAAACTCCTTCACCGTCGGCGTGCCGTACTTCGTGTACCCCACGAACGGGTTCTGCGGTGTCGCCGTGGCTGGCAGCGGCTGCACCGGACCCGTCCTTATCGGAGGCGGCGCAGACTCAGGTACCTGGGTCGCGGGATCCTTCGGCGCAACCCGCATCGCAGGCACATCATCGCTCCGCGTCGGCGCAGGCAGCGACGTTGGACTCTGCGCTTTCAACGACGCAACGCTGCATGCCAGACACACCCCAAACATCACATCAACTCGAATCGACACGTAGACCTCAGGCCGTTAGCAACGTCGCGTCCTAAGTGTAACTGGGCTGCTTGGCCCCGGGGGTCTGCCTGGGCGCTTTCCGCGCTTCGGTCGCTCGCTTCGTCACGAGCAAACCTCGTTGCTCCAGCAGCGCTCGCATCGCCTTCACACCACCGATCGGCACCGTCTTGCCTCCGGCAATGCGCCACGTCACACACTCCACCAGCGAAGGCCCATCCCCGCCGCGCGCTCGCAACACACACTCCTGCATCACGCGGTAAAGCGCAACCGCGTCTGCAGCATCCACCGGCATGCCCGGCACACCCCAGCCCTGCGCTCGCTCGCCGATCGTCCCTTGCGTCTTCTCCTTGTCGGTCGGCAAAAGCACAAGTACGATCGGCGCTGCTGTCCGTCCAGCGGCACCCAGCACCTGCTTCCAGGCCGCCGCCGTCAGCGCATCACCTTCCACATACGCCATCACCAGCCGGCCCGCTCCCTGCGCTCGCAACGCACTCGCCGCGCCAACGGCCATCATCAGCCGCTCGAGAGCTACCGCATGTGCGGGGAACAGGGCCACGCCCGGCGCGAGCTTCTCGAGCACGGTCCCGCGAGCGGCTCTCCGTCTTCTCCCGGCAACGCCTTCCGGAACGTCACTCACCAGATCCCCCGCCGCAAGCGACAGCAGGGAACTCGCCCGGCAAGCCTCTTCTCCACGAACACCTCGTTCTCCCGCCTGCCGCCCCGCCGCCGTCGGCTCAAGCGTGCGGAGCTCTTCCATGACCTCGTACATCGTGCGCATCAACGCATGCGGTACCAGCGGATTCTCCCGGATCTCTCCCTGACGCTTCGCCACCCTGCAGCCTCCAACCATTCCGGTCAAACACATCCACAAGAAAACGAGGGTCCCAATGGAACCCTCGCCATACGATCTGGTC
>CAXTCB010000024.1:3433-31636 GCA_964242875.1 uncultured Acidobacteriaceae bacterium | reverse complement strand
GGCACATCAACGCACCAGCCGACTGGTTCAAGTCCGGCACACCCCTCATGCTCGACCTGGGCGACGTCGCCAACCTCGCCGAGGTCTCGATGAACGGCAAACCCGTCGGCACCGTCTGGAAGTCGCCCTACCGCCTCGACGTCACCTCTGCGATGCACCCCGGCGACAACCTGGTCGAGATCCGCGTCGTCAACCTCTGGGTCAACCGCCTCATCGGGGACGCTCAGCCCAACGCGCAGAAGCTCACCTTCACCGCCCGCAACCCCTACAAGGCCAACTCGCCCCTCGTCCCCGCCGGCCTCCTCGGCCCCGTCCGCCTCCTCCGCGAGGACTCCGCCACCGCTGCGGCAACAACCTCCGCCAAAGTCGAGCAAACCACCCCTTGACCTCAGCGAAAGTGCGCGTTACCTCAACGAAAAACGCGCAAAAATGATCATGGAACCCTCACGCCGACGCTTCCTCCGAAACACCGCCAGTCTCGCCTGCGCCGCCGCTCTTCCGCGGGCGGCACAGGCCGGGACGCCGTTCCATAGGCCCATCCTCGACGCCCACATCCACCTCTTCGACCCCACCCGCCCGGGCGGCGTCCCCTGGCCAGAGCCCTCAGACACCGTCCTCTATCGCCCCGCATTACCAGGGAGATACGCGGCCTTGGCAAAGCCTGAAGGCGTGCTCGGCGCCATCGCCATCGAGTGCAGTCCCCTCCCCTCCGACAACGACTGGCTCCTCCAGACCGCCGCCAAAAGCCCCCTGATCGTCGGCGTCATCGGCGATCTCGACCCTGCTCTTCCCACCTTCGCCGCCGAGCTCGACCGCCTTGCCGCCAACCCCCTCTTCCGCGGCATCCGCTACGGCAATCTCTGGCATCGCGACCTAGGCCAACACATAGATAACAGGCTGTTTACTGACAATCTGAATCGCCTCACCCAACACCATCTTGTCCTCGAAACCGCCAACCCCAACCCGCAACTCCTCACCGATCTCCTCCGCCTCACCCAGAAACTCCCCGACCTCCGCGCCATCATCGACCACCTCCCCCAAGCCATCCCACCCGCAGACCCCTCCGCCGGCGCCGTCTATCTATCCACAATCAAACAACTTAGCGAAAACCCGAACATCTTCGTCAAAGGCTCCGAGATCCCCCGACGCATCAACGGCACCGTCTCGCTCACCCTCGACCCCTACAGACCCTGGCTCGACACCCTCTGGGACCTCTTTGGCGAAGACCGCCTCTTCTTCGGCAGCGACTGGCCTAATAGTGACCAACTCACGCCAGTCTCCGACGTCTTCCGCCTCGCCCGAAGTTACCTCGCGACCCGCAGCCCATCAGCAGCCCGTAAGTTCTTTTGGAACAACGCGATAGCGATCTACAAATGGCACCCGCGCACGGAAGAGCAGCGTCACGCGCTGCTCGAATCAGCTAGTCCTCAGCCTCGTCTGCCTGGTTAGCCATACCCTGCTGAGCTCGCTTGTAGCGGTCACACCCCCATCAAACCAAGCTCAGGATGAGCCGCCGAGGTGAGTAAACCCGCCCACGCCGCAACGCGATCCGCATCGGCCCCCGTCTCGTCATTACGCTGCCCCTCTAGGGTGGCCAGCTGTACGGCAAAGTTCCCGATCGTCGAGCTTTCCGGCGCTCCGCGAAGCACCGTAAGTCCGGTTGTCTGTGCGGTTAGGCGATTCAAGAGCAGATTTTGGCTACCGCCGCCGACGATAAAGAGCCGTCGCAGCGTTCGGCCGCTGTGCTGCTCAATCTGCGCAAGCACCTCCGCGTAGCGAGCTGCAAGACTATGAAAGATAAGGCTTGCCATCGCAGGCGCCGCCTCCGGATGTTCATCTAAAGGCACCAAACCCTTTGAGCGACGCTGCCGATTAATATGTCCCGGCATGCCACCCGCAAGCCACAGCTCCGGATCGTCGACGTCGAGGCACCGATCCGGAGCCGCAATCGCCTCTGCCCGCGCGATGAGCTCACTGATGTCCCATGCCGTTCCTGCGTCGCGCCAAGCCTCCATGCACTGCCGCAGGAGCCACATGCCGTTGACGTTCCGGTGAAAACAAAAGCGTCCCCCTACTCCAGCCAGACTCGTGTAGTTCTGATTGGCCACTCCGTCGCCGTTCAGCGGGTGGTCTAAAGATGTTCCGACCAGCGACCAGGTCCCTGAGCTGATGTAGGCCCAGTCATCTCCCTGCGCGGGAATGCCTGCAACTGCCGAGGCGGTGTCATGACACGCTGGCGCGATCAGCCGGGTCGCGCTGAAAGCGGGAAGTCCGGCCAAAGCTCCAGCCATGTGGCCGAGCACCGTTCCGGGGGGAACGAGAGGAGCGGCGCGGCTGCGGGACAGGCCCGCGGCCTGGAAGATCTCGTCACACCAGTTCATCCGGCCTAATTCGACCATTTGTGTGTGCGTTGCGTTGGTGTATTCAGCCACCGCTCTTCCGCCCCAGCGATGAAGAAGATATTCAGGCAAATTCAGCCAGAGATTTCCCTCGGGAAGATGCATCTGACGGTCAGCAAACTGCTGATAGATCGTATTGATACGCAGTAGCTGCACACCAGTTAGGGAGCGCATACGGGCGGCCGAGATTTTCTGGTGTAGCGATGTCTCAGCAGAGATGGTTCGTTCGTCCCGATAGCAGAAGGGATCTTCTAACGGCGAACCCTGTGCGGCGAGGCGTACGTAATCGACAGCCCACCCATCGACCGCGACAGAGGCTACTCCTTCCGTTGCCACGGCCGCTGCCCGCCGCATCCCATCGTCGACTCCGTCGAGAATCGCCGAAAGATCCCAGCGAAGGTGTCCATCTACACGCCTCGCGCCGTTTGCGAAACGATGTATCAGTTCAATCGCAGGTTGACCGTTCTGCCAGCGCAGCAACGAAACTCTGCAGCTCTCGGCTCCGAGATCCACCGCGATGAGCGCACGGTTATCGGGGGGCGTCAGCGGCGCGGATCCAGCTGCGGTCATCGCAGATAAGCCTCCACGAGACCGCCATCCACTGGAATCAAGTGTCCCGTAGTGCAGCGTGCAGCAGGCCCAGCAAGGAAGAGGATAGCCTGAGCGCAATCCTTGGGATCGATGGGCTGGTGTGTGAGCGTGCGCTTCGCATAATACTGTGCGAGTTCATTGCGCAAGCCGTTGTCGGTGGCCGACTCGTCTGCGGGGAGATTGTATTTCCTCAGCGAGGCAAGCACGCGATCACGGGGGAACATGGTCGATCCTTTCACCACGGTCGCAGGACTGATTCCGTTCACCCTAACCTTGGGCGCCATGCCCACCGCAAGCTCGCGGACCAGATGGCTCAGTGCCGCTTTGCTGACGTCATAGGCCTCACTGCCGCGCTTCGAGACAACCGCATTCGCAGAACTGGTGAGCACCACACTAGCGTCGATGCCTTGCTCTCTGAATAGACTTTGCGCCTCGTCCGCGAGCAGGTAGTTCGCCGTGACGTTGACTTCAAGTGTGAGCGCCCATTGGGCGTCACTGATCACTCCATCGGGCGACGAGGGAAAGAGCGCGGCCGTGTTGATCAGGATGTCCAAGCCCCCGAACGAGTCGACAGTGTGGGAAAGAGCCTTTCGTATGGTGACGCGATCGCGAATATCAATCGGTGTCCAGCTGACCATCTCCTTGCCATACGCCAATCGAACTTCTTCCGCGACCTCCTCGGCTCCCTTCGTATCACGGTCGGCAATGACGACGTGGGCGCCACGCTCCGCGGCAAGCAAGGCTACCTCCCGGCCGATACCGCTGCCACCGCCAACCACCAGCGCGACACGTCGGCTCAGCTCTTTCTCAGGCGGTTGCCGGCGGATCTTTGCCTCTTCAAGCTTCCAATATTCAATGCGAAACGCTTCGCTTGGTGGCAGCGCAACGTAGTTGGACTCGGTTGAGAATTCGCTTGCTGCGGCTGCTGGACCGGCCTGCGGGATATCCCTGCACTCGATGCCCGCACCAAGTGAACCAGCACCCTGCATGACCCCTATGGCATTGGTGTAGAACTCGCCCGTAATTCTGGCCTCGGTCTTGTTCTTGCCGAAGGAAAACATACCGACACCAGGAACGAGCACAATGGTCGGGCTCGCATCCCGCAACGCTGGAGAGTCAGGCAGCGCATGTCTGGAGTAATAGGCGGAGTAGTCGGCGCGATATGTCTCGAGAGCTTGCTCGATCAATTCCTTAAGCTCCTCCGGATCTCCGTCCGGGGTCCACGTTAGAAACATCGGGCGAATTTTGGTGCGGATAAAGTGATCGGGACAGCTTGTTCCGAGGCGTGCGAGCTTTTCGGCATTTTCGGAGTTGACGAAACCGAGTACCTGATCCGAATCGACGAAGCTGCCGATCCAGCGCTGTTTGCGCGAGACTGCACCGCGCAGATACGGCATAATCTTCGTCGCTATCTGCTTACGATCCTCCCGAGGAGGCGTCCTGGCGCCTCCGAAATGCTGATGGCCCGCGATCGAGCCGTGGCGCTCGATGAACTGGCCGAGTTGATCAATAACGGTGATGGTATTTAGATAGCTCTCGCGCTGGGTAGCTCCCCAAGTGAACAACCCATGACCTCCCAACACGACACCGTCGCAGCCTGGCGTCTCTTCCACAATCTTTTTGAGCATCATTCCAAGTTCGAAGCCGGGCCGTTGCCATGGCAACCATGCCAGCTTGTGGCCAAACTCCGCATTGAATTCACCCATCTTGATCTTGCCGTTCGCTGAGGCCGCTAGCGCGATTCCCCAGTCGGGGTGCAGATGGTCAACATGTGCGAACGGGAGAAAGCCGTGAAGTGGAGTGTCGATGGAGGCGGCTACAGGATTGTTGCCAAAGGTACAAAGGGGGTACATATCAACCATCTCATCTTCGAGCGCGACCCCTTGGTACGCCTTCTCCAACGAAAGGAGCTTTTCAAGATAAAGCGTGGCAAAGCCTGCGCGTTTAATGCTGCCCAGATCGCCTCCACTTCCTTTTACCCAAAGGATCCTTTTCGTCTGGCCGTCCACGGGATCGATCTGATCGAGCTTGGAGCTGGTATTTCCACCGCCGAAATTGGTAATGCGCAGATCCGATCCCAACAGATTGGAGCGATATCGCAGTAGTTCTGGTTCATCCAGGTTCGCTGCAACGGCATCATCCCATCTGTCTTCGAGGTACTTCAACTCCGCCTGAGCTGCCATGTTCTGCACCTTCCTGGTTGAACTGCCGAACCATCATTCCACAGTCCTCACCAATACGGCAATTATTCCCGATTGGAAACTACGGCCTGATTTGAGAACGTAGCGGACACCCTCTAAGCCGGCTCAAGCCGCTTGATCAACTTATGCGTGACGTAGTTGTAGGGAGGAACCGTCTGTCCGCGAAGGATCGAGAGTCCGAGATGAATGAGGCTTGGTCCGTAGGTGTTGGTCTCGTGGGAGACAGAGGCGAGAAAGGGCGACCCTGGACGTTGCAGCTCGAGCATCGCCTCTTCGATACAGTCCTGTCCGACGATCGCGATGTGACGGGTGCGCTTGCGTTCGCGGACAGCATCAAGCGCACCGAGGGCACTTGTGTCGTTGGCGGCCGCGATCAAGATGTGACGATCTTTCGGATGCCGATCAAGAAAATCAGAGATGAGCTTGCGACTCTTCTCGCGCATTCCTCGCCCATCAAGACGAACGAACTTCTCTACCGGGGTATCCGGCATGATGGATCGCACAGCTTCGAAGGCTCCTGTAATCCGGCTCTGCACCAGGGCCCCCGCCTCTGGAAGATCAAGTCCGATGACCCAGTCGACCTCACTCTTCCAGAAGTCCAAAGCGTACTCGCCAAGAATCGTCCCGGCCTCATGTCCGACGCGATAGTTATCCACGCCGAAGTACGTTGCGTTCGGGTGTGGGATATCGATTGCGATCAGAGGGATGTTGGCCGCAGCAATCTTGTCTCCAATCATGGGAGCCACTTCATGCTCTACCTGGAACTCGATGACAAGATCCACGCGGCTGCGAACAAACTCCTCCGCGTTCCTGACGGCGGTTGCCGCGTCGTAACAGTTGTCGAGCACCAAGAGGTCGATGCCCGCGGCGCTTGCTGCCTCCCGAAGGCTCTTCGTCACGTCGACCGAAAAAGGCATATCCGCGCTCTGGCCGCCAAAGCCGAACCGCATCTTCTTTGGGCGACTTACCTGCCGATAGCTGCCATCAGGCAACTGAGACAAGTAGCCGCGATGCACATAGGTCTTAAGCACGCGATACACGGTGGTCTTCGAGATACGCGTCTTGCGATGAATCGCTTCAAGCGTCAGAGACTGGTTCTCAGCTTCGAGAAGCTCGAGCACATCGAGTGCCTTCGACAGGACAGGAATGAGATAGAGCCGCTTGTTCGAGGTACGCACCAAAATCTCCCTGCGAGGGGCGCGCACGCTTTGCGTCACCTGCCCCGCGTTCCAAATCAGACTTGCTCAGCAACCTGGCAGGATCTAAGCGTAGCTTCCAACCGACGTAGCGTTCTTTATGCCGCGTTGGTCAGCCATTCGCTCGACGTACCCACTCTCACGAAGCGCCGCAAGGGGATTTGCGGGCAGCCCCCGGATCTCTCGCCATTCCCGCACGATCGGTCGGACATCCTGCCAGAAGCTATCGCGGAAACACTCCTCCGCTTCGGCTAATCTGCATTGATCCTGCAGCACCTGCAACCGATCCGACGGGATGAGCGCTGCTTTCGCGTAGAGTTCCTGCGCCATGACAACCGTCTGCACCATGGCCTCAAGCTTGCCTTTAAGGTTGTGACTCTGATCAATCATGAACGCTACGTTTGAGATCGCCTCGCTGCCCGCACCCAGAAGCTCAGCAAAGATGCGGAAGACCTGATATGGGTCGATCGAGCCCAGGGTCAGATCGTCATCCGCGTATTTGCGATCGTTGAAGTGAAAGCCTCCGAGCATATCAACATGCAGGAGCCACGCAACAATCTGCTCGATGTTGGTTGATTGATAGTGGTGACCGGTATCCACCAGTACCTTCGCCTGGGGCCCTGCATTTCTTGCAAATTCCAGCGCCATCCCCCAGTCGGCGATGTCCGTGTGATAAAAAGCCGGCTCAAACGGCTTGTACTCCACCAGCAGACGTTGCGTGGGCGCGAGAGCCGCATGGGCTCGCCCAAGTGCCTCCTGCACCCAGGTGATGCGTCGCCGTATGCTCTGCGTGCCCGGGTAGTTCGAGCCATCTGAGACCCACAACGAGATATCCTGCGAACCGAGTTGCTTTCCAATCTCAACAGATTCGAGCAAATGGGCGATGGCTATCGCCCGGATCTCTGCGCTGGGGTTAGCGATGGAACCAAACTTATACTCTTGCGACTGGAAGAGGTTGGGATTAATGGATCCGGCCCGGACTCCATACTCCCCCTCTAACGCCTTGATCCTGCCAATGTCTTTGAGACCGTTTGGTAGGTCCCAGAGCACATGCAATGCTACGGTCGGGCTGGTTCCGGTCAGGGCGTGCACCTGTCCGGCATCGGCGAACTTCTCTTCAATCGTGGTTGCTGCTGCTGCCTGAACAAACTTTCCAAAGCGCGTCCCCGTGTTCGCAAACCCCCAGGAGGGCAGCTCGATTCGAAGACTGTCCAAAGCACTCCAGATCGTTTGCTTCTTGTCTGATCCACTCGTCGCAACGCTCATCACAGACCGGCCTCTCGTATGAAGATTACAGGGGTAAATACAGCCCGTATTGAAATAAGAGCGAGACTGCACGATGTGGGCCGTTGCTGTCAAAGGTTTTGCCGCTTCAATCTCTGCGAGAACCCACAGGAGGCGAGAGACTGTTCCCCTAGCCATTCCAATAGACAGTAGATTTCCCTAACGCAATCACCGTCCGGTAGGATGGTCGGGATTTCCTGACCATCGGCACGCGACGAGGCTCAACTTGGGAACAAATCCATTTCTTGGCGTCATCTTTCATTGGATCGGCGGCTTCGCCTCTGCCACCAACTTCATTCCTTTTCGTGGAATCAAGCGATGGTCCTGGGAGGTCTACTGGATCATCCAGGGTTTCGCCGCCTGGATCGTCGCTCCTCTCGTGCTTGCCAATATCTTCGTCCCGCATCTCTGGCTGATTCTGCGTGCAGCGCCACAGTCCGCGACCCGATACGCCATTCTTTGGGGAGCGCTGTGGGGCCTTGGCGGCCTCACCTTCGGTTTAGCCATTCGGTACCTCGGTATTGCACTTGGTTACGCCATTGCCCTTGGACTTTGCACTGCGTTTGGAACCCTGATCCCACCCATCTACTCCGGCCAGATGCAGGTCATCCTTCACGAGCGTTCCGGGCAGATTATTCTTGCCGGGGTGTTTGTCTGTTTGCTCGCGGTGGCTGTCAATGGCGCTGCTGGTTTATCAAAGGAAAAAGAGGTGACCCCAGCAGAAAAGGCAGAGGCTGGCGAAAGTGATTTCTCCTTCGGCAAAGGCATCGCGGTTGCGATCTTCGCAGGGATCTTCAGTTCCTTCTTCGCCTTCGGGCTTACCGCCGGGGCACCCATCGCAGCAATGACCAGGACGCAGCTGTTGGCCGACGGCCGCCTCGATTTATGGCAGAACCTTCCCGTACTCATCGTTGTCTTGTGGGGCGGATTTGTGACGAACTTTATCTGGTCTCTTGTTCTTATCCTGCGAAATCGTTCGTTTCGCCAGTTCGGGGGAGTTCCGGGATCTAACCCGATGCGTGCAACGGCGACCAGTGGCGATACCTTGACGGACTTTGATCCACGTAAGGTCGGTGCCGTCCATAAACTTTCGTCTTCAACTCTGCTGGCTAACTACTTCTTTGCCGGACTTGCAGGCGTGGTGTGGTATTTCCAGTTTTTCTTCTATTCCATGGGCCAGACAAAGATGGGAAAGTATGATTTCTCCTCCTGGGCTCTCCACATGGCTTCCATCATCATCTTCGCGACGCTCTGGGGCCTGGTCCTGAGAGAGTGGCGGGGTACGAGTGGAAGGACGAAGCGCTTAGTCGTGACAGGACTGGCTTTACTTATTGGTTCTACGTTGATCATCGGGTATGGAAATTTCACCAAGGCCGCCGAGACTGCACGTCCAACATCCGCGTCTCTGGTTCGCTGAGGCCGTTTAGAGGATCTGAGCGCAGCGGAGAGTGAACCGCCATCTCACGGCGCTTCCCCTTCTTTGCCGATTCCGATCGTCACTTGGCTGGACATGCATGCAGGAATCGTCTCTCGTTCAGGGAACAGAAGCACTGCATAAGTGTCCCGAAGACAGTCCTTCCGATTGACCTGACGGCAAGCTACAGATATTGTGTAGCTGATTAGGTGCAGGGAAGACGGTGCAACTCCGTCACTACCCCGTAACTGTAAGCGCGGAGAGGCCGAACATTCCGTATGGACGCCACTGGAGGAGACTCTGGGAAGGCGGTTCGGCCTCGAGGAAGCGCAAGTCAGGATACCGGCCTAATTGGTTTTGGCTTTGTTCAGCTTCGATGGGAGAGCTGAAGGGCACTGCAGTCAGACATCGAAAGATGACTGCGCGCTTCCGCGTATACACAATCCCGCTCAACGTGCAGCACGCCTTCGCACGGAGCGTTTATGCAACAGATGTACCGCGTCGTGCCACACAGTTCTTATCGCTCGATTGATGTCGCTCGTCGAGGCTTCTTTGCAGCTTTGCTTCTCGCGCTCTTGCTCACCTCTTCGGCCGCTTTCGGAAGTCGAACTGTCATTGACGAAGCCGGCAGGCGTGTTGACTTACCAGAGCATCCGCATCGGATTGTGTGCCTTGTACCAAGCGTGACAGATGCTGTTTTCGCTCTCGGCGCCGGAGCGGATGTCGTAGCTATCAGCGACTACACAAAATATCCCGCTTCCGCCCTCTCGAAACCCAGCATCGGAAATCCGACTCAACCGTCTATGGAGGTCCTTCTTTCCCTTCATCCGGACCTCGTTCTAGGTATTCAAACCAGCAGTCCGATCGATGCCTTGTTGCAGATCGAGCGACTTGGCATTCCCGTGTATCTGGTCAATCCTCGTGGGCTGAGTGGTCTGCTCCGCTCGGTATCGGATCTCGGAGTTGCACTGCGTCGGGAGAGTGACGCCGCCGCGCTTGTCGCGTCGCTTCAACGCCGCATCGATGCAGTTCGCGCGAGGACACAGCCCCTGCCGCGACCGACTGTGTTCATGCCGATCTGGTACGACCCCATCATGACAATAGGCAAGCGGGCCTTTATCACGGAGCTGATCGCAGCCGCGGGGGGCCGATCCATCACAGACGATCTCACTCCGGAGTGGCCGCAGATGAGCCTTGAAACCCTCATTGCGCGAGCTCCGCAAGCACTTCTTCTGATCCGCGGAAGTAAAACAACGCTGGCCGTGCTGCAAGACAAGCCGGGCTGGTCAGCGCTGCCCGCCATACAGCAGCACCGCGTGTTTTATGCCGACGACCGCCTTGAACTTGCAAGTCCGGTTGCCATCGATGCGCTCGAAGATCTCTCGCGCCAGTTCCATCCATAACCCGGGCCCTCAGTGCTGTCATTCCGTTGAACGCCGATCTCGAAAGGGAAACCCTTGAACGTGATTCCAAAATCCAGCGTCACCCGTATCGCTCCCACCCTCCGCGTTGCGCGTCTGCTGTTGTCGATGTGGAGCGTAGCCTGCGCATCGAAGTTGTTTGCGGCCTCGCCCGCATCCATTCACGGAACGGTCAGAGATCCCCTTGGCGTTGCAGTCGCTGGGGCTGTTGTTGATCTACTTAATCGTGATGGAGAGGTCATCACGCAGACCGCAACCGGCGCAGATGGAAGCTATCTGCTCCCAATCGCGACCAAGGGTCAGTACAAGTTGCGGATCGAGGCATTAACCTTCCAGACCACTTTGACAGATCTATCGTTCGTCTCCCCAGATGCTGAGACTACGAGAGATGTCACCCTTGCTACGCCTACACTTACCGAAGCGGTTACGGTCACAGCGACCGGCTTACCCACTCCGGCAGCTCAGACGGGCGCCTCTGTCAGCGTGCTTGAGTCCGAGCAGTTTCACTATGCGTCCGAAATTCAGCAGCCGCTTCGACTTGTTCCCGGCCTGCAGCTGACGCAAGTGGGTCAGACCGGGGGTGCCACCGGACTGTTCATCCGTGGTGGCAACAGCAACGCCAACAAGGTACTGGTGGATGGCGTTCCCGCTGACGATATTGGAGGAGCCGTCGATTTCTCGACTGTCGCGAGCGTGGGCATTGAATCGATTGAGGTCCTGCGCGAACCAAACAGTTCTCTCTACGGCTCTGATGCGCTTGCTGGGGTCATTAGTCTCACGTCGGCTCGCGGCTCTACACCTTTACCCTTTCTGACCTACTCCGGCGATGGTGGAAACTTCGGAAGCTACCATCAGCGAGTTGCAGCAAGCGGTGTCCTGCATCGCATTGATTACTTCTCCGCATTTGACCGTCTCGACACCAGAAATTCGCTCCCGGACAGTGCCTTTCACAATGGCACCTACGCCGGCAACTTCGGATGGACGCCCAATCCTGCGAACGAGCTACGCTTTACGGTGCGTCACCTCGCGACGGCATCAGGATCTTCCAACGCCATCGCACTCTACGGCATCCCGGACGCTGCGACGGCGAAAGCACAGGACACTTTCCTGTCTGGTCTCTGGAACAACCAGGCGACAGAGCGCTGGCACAATCAGGTTCGATACGGCAGTCTTCGCCTGAACTACCAATTCCTTGACTATGCCGCAACTGGTATTCCAACTTCGGATGATCCAACCACCGCGAACTATCTCGGAGCTCCCGTCACCCTCACCGGAGCGAATGGCTACAACGTGACCGGGCAAGCGATCTTTCAATACGGCGGAACCAGCTATCCCAACCAGTACACAGCCCCCAGCAAACGTGACTTTGTCTATGGACAGACCGACTTCCAGATAGACCCACACACGGTGGCTCTCGGCTCTTTCACCTACGAAGACGAGCGTGGGTCAACGCTCTCTACACCGGGCGGAACACCCTCCTCGATTGCTCGCGGGAACTACAGCTACACCATGCAAGTCTCCGGCGATCTCCGCAATCGTCTCTTCTACATACTGGGGAGCGGGCTGGAAGATAACGGCCTCTTTGGATTTGCTGCGACTCCGCGCGCATCACTCGCCTACTACCTCACGCGACCGAACTCCAGGTCGTGGCTTGGAGGTACCAAGCTTCATGGCAGCTTCAGCAAGGGCATCAAAGAGCCCAGCATCTACTATCAGACAAATTCTCTCTACGCCTTACTCGCGGCACTTCCTGATGGGGCGCAACTGATTTCTCAAAACAGCGTTACACCAATTGGCCCGGAGACCTCGCGAACCTATGACGCGGGCATTGACCAGGAGCTATGGAACAGCCGTGCGCGTGTGGGTGCCACTTATTTTCATAACGAGTTCACCAATGGCGTTGAGTATGTCCCTCAGTCTGGTCTGATCGATCTTGGTGTTCCCGCTTCAAGTACCAGTGCAATCTACGGAGCCGCCGTGAACTCGATGGCGTTCCGCGCCCAGGGGCTGGAGCTCACTGGGGAGTGGCGTATTCGCAATCACTTCTTCGCGCGCGCGGGCTACACCTTCCTGGATGCCGTGGTGCAACGATCCTTCTCCAGTGACAACCTCGGTGGTGGTGCCTTCAACACTGCTTCCAACTTCAGCGCTGTACCCATCGGTGCGTATTCTCCCCTGGTCGGTGCTCGACCGTTCCGTCGTGCTCCCGAGAGCGGATATTTTGCGCTGAGCTACACGCAGGCAAGGTGGTACGCCGGTCTTACAGGAACGTTAGTTGGTAAGCGTGACGACAGTACCTATCTCTCTGACGCCAACTACGGTAACAGTCTCTTGCTGCCCAACCGCGATTTGCTCGGCAGCTATCAACGTCTCGAACTCGACGGAAGCTATCAATTCAGCAAGACCGTGACAACGTATGCTCGTGTGCAGAATCTGCTTAGCGAGCATTACTTTGAAGCCTTTGGCTACCCGGCCCTTCCTCTCACCTTCCGCGCAGGTCTCACGATCAGTCTCGGGGGAGAGTCATGGAAGTTGAAGTAGGACACAAGACCCGGGCGGACGAACCGAGCGATCAAAAGCCTGTGGGGTCTGGCCCTCGGCCCGATGATGTCCACATCTCGGAAACTCCGCGCAGCTCCTTGCCTCGCAGCTTGCGATCGATACTTTTGCCTCTGCTCTGGGCAATGCTTGCCGGATCCATGCTGCTCGGTCTTGCCGTAGGTGCTGTACACCTGTCACCGCTCAACGTTCTTCAAGCTTTGTCATCGCAGCACCATCTCACCGCCACCGAGGAACTCATTCTGCTCCACATCCGTCTCCCTCGGCTCATCTCGGCCGCCATCGTGGGCGCAGCCTTATCCGTGTCAGGACTTTTGTTTCAGGGTCTTTTCCGCAATCCTATGGCTGATCCTTATGTCATTGGCGCGTCGGGCGGCTCGGTCCTGGGTGCGTGTATCGGCATCTTTCTTTTCACGCAAACATCTCTCTTCGGCCTCAGCATCACGGCACTGCTTGCTTTTGCAGGCTCGGCGCTCACCATGGTCGTCGTCTACTCGCTTGCCCGTTCAAAGGGACGCACGAATGTGCTTACCCTGCTGCTGTCAGGATTTGCTATCAGTACCATCTTGACGAACTGCACCTACTTCTTCGAGATCCTCGATAGCGCGAGCGGTAGCGGAACCCGCATCCTGCTTTCCTGGCTGCGCGGTGTCATTTCCACCCCGAACTGGACTGAACTTGGTGTCACAGCCACAGCCCTGTTGCTTGGCATCATCATGGCCATTCCACTGACCAGACGTCTCAACACGCTCGCCCTGGGCGACGAGTATGCACACCAGCTGGGGCTGCATGTGGAGTACACGAGAATCGCCATCATCCTGATCGGATCGCTACTCACCGCGGTCGCAGTTGCGCTGGGTGGCCTCATCAGCTTTGCCGGGCTTATCATCCCTCATACCGGGCGTCTCCTGCTCGGGCCGGACAACACTCGGCTTCTGCCGGTTGTCGCATTGGCTGGCGCGATCTTTCTTGTACTCGCGGATACTCTGGCACGCACAGTACTTGCTCCAACGGAGATACCTGTCGGCATCCTGATGGCCCTCGCCGGCGGCCCCTTCTTCCTTTACCTGCTGCGGCAGCCTCGACGAGAGTCACTCCTGTAATGCACTCCCTGCTGACCGTTCGCGATGTGGGCTTCAGTTATGGCAGCCGCGAGATCTTGCGCAACGTCAGCTTAGCCCTGGAGCCGGGCACGGCGACTGCACTCATCGGACCGAACGGAGTTGGCAAGACCACACTGCTTCGGCTCGCCTCCGGTGTGCTGCAGCCGACGATGGGAACGGTCGAGCTGGAAGGCCAGCCGCTTGCATATTTCTCCGCACGAGAGGCGGCCCGGCAGATCGCGATCGTTCCCCAACAGATGGACGTTCCTTTCGACTACACCGTTTTGGAGGTTGTGGCGCAGGGCAGAACCCCGTACCTCACACTGCTGGGAGGACTGTCTGCTCACGATCGACGCGAGGTCGACCGAGCTCTCGATCTCACCAGCACCTGGACGCTGCGACACCGAATTTTCAACGAACTGAGCGGCGGAGAGCGACAACGTGTAAAGATCGCGCTCGCTTTGGCACAGCAGCCGAAGCTTCTGCTGCTTGACGAGCCGACGCAGAATCTGGATATCGGGCGGCAAGCCGAACTGCTCGACCTGTTGGAGTCCCTGCGGCAGTCCGGCTTGACCGTACTCGCCTCCATCCATGACCTTCATCTGATCGCCGGCAACTTTGCCGCGGTCCTCCTTCTCCGCCCTTCCGGCTCCCCGCTCTATGGGTCCCCGGAGTGCATCCTTGAACAGTCGTTGCTTAAAGCAGCATTCGACTGCCCATCCAGTCATCATCCACTGTTCAGACAGCTGCCAACGAAGGACATCACCGTTTAGCAACCCGGAAGAGTTTCCAGGAGACGCACGATGAGCATCGCAACGAAACGTGGAGATACCGGCGAGACGGGATTGATCGGGGACGTTCGGATCTCGAAAGCCGATCTTCGCGTCGAGGCCTATGGTTCGGTCGATGAGCTCAATGCAGCACTTGGCTTTGCGCGAAGCATTTGTTCCCACGCGGAGGTCTCCGGATGGACCGAGGTGATCCAGAGGACACTCTTTCGGGTCGGCGCTTCGCTCGCGATGCCGACTGAAAGCGGGGCGCCGGCCAGCATCTCCGCAGAAGACGTCACCTTCCTTACGGATCTCGTCTACAAGATCGAGTCCGTAGAAGGGATTCTCTCGGACTGGTCCTTGCCGGGCGCTCATCCTGAGTCAGCGGCCTTTGAAGTCGCCCGAACAACCTGCCGCCGCGTAGAACGGAATGCGGTCCGGTTGATGGAGTCGGGGCAAGCAGTCAACTCTGATGTTCTCGCATACCTCAACCGGTTGTCCGATCTGATCTGGCTCTTCGGGCGCTTGATCGAACACACAGCCGGCATTGATGCTCGTCTTCGTGATGAAACAGAGTCCGGACCGCGGTGGTCTCGGGCCTGGTAGGCTTTGCCTGCGTATCATCTCCTCACAAGATGACCCGGATTTGACTCTAATCGCGATAGCATATCGCGACCTTGGAAGCTGGATGAGCTCGCGTGTAAGGAGCGACATTCCGTCAGGAGAGCGACCGCGCAGGTACCCCCAGCGATCCGGATCTGTCGCCGCGGCGCGCCGTTATAATGGAAGCTGCGGCGGACCCCTGAACGAGCTGAGCTCGAGCCTATGGCGGGTGATGCTCGAAGATACTCAGGACAATGACAACATCTCACGATCATCCTCTGCACACAATCCTCCAAAGCCGGATTGCCATCATCGATGGCGCCATGGGCACAACCATCCGCACCTACGGGATGACCGAAGCCGATGTTCGTGGCGATCGCTTTAAGAACGCAACCAAGGACATGCTGAACAACGGGGATCTGTTCTCGCTGACACAGCCAAAGATGATCTGCGACATCCATCGCCGATTTCTCGAGGCCGGAGCGGACATCATCGAGACAAACACCTTTGGCGCTACCAGCATCACGCAAAGTGAATTTTTCGTCGATGATCCTCGGGAGCACGGCGGCCGGAAGGATCCCGCCTTCTACGAGAACATCATTGAGGACCCACTGCTCAGTACGCTCGCGTGGGACATCAACGAAACGTCTGCTCGGCAGTGCCGGGAGTGGGCTGATCGGGTCGGAAACGAAACCTCACGGCAACGCTTTGTGGCTGGAGCGATCGGCCCCATGACCGTCTCCCTTTCGAACTCGCCGGACGCGGACGACGCAGGATTCCGTGTCGTTACCTTCGACCAGGTGAGGACCGCGTATAAGCAGCAGGTACGAGCGCTGATCGCCGGCGGATCAGATCTACTGCTCGTCGAAACCATCTTCGATTCGCTCAACGCCAAGGCGGCTCTCGTCGCCATTCGTGAGGTCTTCGACGAAGACGCCAAGGAGTTGCCGGTTATGATCTCGGCGGCCGTCGGTCGCGGTGGAGAGACCCTGATTTCGGCGCAAACGATCGAGGCTTTCTGGACCGCAGTGAAGCACGTCAAGCCGTTCTCGATCGGTCTGAATTGTTCTCTCGGTCCTGATCTGATGTACCCGTTCCTTTCCGACCTGTCGGCGAAAGCAGACGTCGCCATCTCGTGCTATCCGAATGCCGGCCTTCCTAACCCGCTTTCAGAGACCGGCTTTGATCTGGGTCCAGCCGACATGGCTCGGTACCTCGGCGACTTTGCGCGGGATGGCCTGATCAATATCGCGGGTGGGTGTTGCGGCAACACACCTGACCACATCGCGGCGATCGCAACCGCGCTCCAGGACCAGGCCCCTCGGGAATTGAGGAAGCTGCAGTGAGTCCATCCCTGACGAACGACGATGATCCTATTTCGCCTGCTGAGACAAAACCTCTTCGGCTTTCAGGGTCCCAGCCATTCACACAGCAACCTGGCGTCTTCATCATGCTCGGCGAGCGAACCAATGTTGCCGGGTCGCCGAAGTTTGCGCGTCTGATCAAGGAAGGCAACTTTGAAGAAGCAGTCAGTGTCGCGCGGCAGCAGGTAGAGAACGGCGCGAATGTCATCGACATCTGCATGGATGAGGGCATGATCGACGGCGTCGCCGCCATGACCCGCTATCTGCAGCTGCTCGCCAGTGAGCCAGAAGTCGCCAAGGTGCCCTTCATGGTGGACTCTTCGAAGTGGGAGGTTATCGAAGCGGGATTGAAGTGGCTGCAGGGAAAAGGCATCGTGAACTCCATCTCGCTGAAGGAAGGCGAGGAGAAGTTTCGAAAGAACGCGGCTACGGTCTTGAAGTACGGTGCAGCTGTCGTCGTGATGGCTTTTGATGAAGAAGGGCAAGCTGCTACCTACGATGAGAAGATTCGCATCTGCGCGCGGGCTTACCGCATTCTTGTAGAGGAAGTCGGCTTCCCTCCGGAAGACATCATCTTCGATCCGAATATCCTCACGGTCGCGACCGGCATGGAGGAGCACAACAATTACGCCTTGGACTTCATCAATGCGACTCGCTGGATCAAGTCCAACCTGCCGCATGCCAAGGTCAGCGGCGGCGTCTCGAACATCTCCTTCAGCTTCCGCGGCAACAACAAGGTTCGCGAGGCCATGCACTCCGCATTCCTTTACCACGCGATTGCCGCTGGACTCGATATGGGCATCGTCAATGCCGGAATGCTTGAACTCTATGAAGAGATTGAGCCCGAACTAAAGCTCCTCGTTGAAGACGTGCTTCTCAACCGCCGCTCGGATGCAACCGAACGCCTGGTAGAGCATGGTGAAGCACTCAAAGGTGTCGGAAACGCCGTCACTGAAAAGAAAACGGAGGAGTGGCGTGGCGGCACAGTGGAAGAACGCCTCTCGCATGCCCTTGTTCGCGGCATTGATACCTACATCGACATCGACGCCGAAGAGGCTCGCGTCAAGCTAGGTCGGCCTCTCTTAGTGATCGAAGGCCCCTTGATGGCCGCCATGAGCGTGGTTGGGGACCTGTTCGGAGCGGGCAAGATGTTTCTGCCGCAGGTAGTGAAATCTGCGCGCGTAATGAAGAAGGCAGTCGCACATTTGACTCCCTTCATGGAAGCCGAGAAGGCCGAGCTGCTCGCATCCGGCCAGGAAGTAAAAGCGCAGGGAAAGATTGTTCTCGCAACGGTGAAGGGCGATGTTCATGACATCGGCAAGAACATCGTGGGTGTTGTTCTCGCATGCAACAACTTTGAAGTGATCGATCTGGGAGTGATGGTCTCCTCGGAAAAGATCCTCGAACGCGCCAAGACCGAGAAGGCGGACATCATCGGGCTCAGCGGTCTCATCACCCCGTCTCTCGACGAAATGGTGCATGTTGCCCGAGAGATGGAGCGCCAGGGATTCAAGCAACCGCTCCTGATAGGTGGCGCAACTACCAGCCGCACTCACACAGCCGTGAAGATCGCGCCGCATTACAGCGAACCCGTCGTCCACGTCACGGATGCAAGCAGAGCTGTGCCCGTAACCACAAGCCTTCTGAGTGAAGACGGACGAGCGGCCTTCGTGGCCGATCATCGTGCCGAGTACGAGGCTCTTCGGAAGGCCTTCGCTGCGCCAAAGCAAAGCGTCGTCGCGCTCCCTGTTGCTCGTTCCAGGCGAACTCCCATCGAGTGGCATTCAGACGATATTGCCCAGCCCGTATGCACAGGAATCCGTGTGCTTAACGAGTTTCCACTCGCGACCCTGCGTGACTTCATCGATTGGTCTCCGTTCTTTCACACCTGGGGTTTGAGAGGTCTTTACCCCAGGATCTTCGAAGACGATCTGCAGGGCGAAGAAGCAAAGAAGATCTTTGCTGATGGACAACTGCTTCTGGACCAGATCATCGAGAAGAAGTTGCTGACAGCTCGCGGCGTCTACGGCCTCTTTCCGGCAAACGCCGTTGGAGATGATGTCGAGCTATACACCAGTGACGCACGGGATGTGGTCCTCGAACGGTTCCATTTTCTTCGTCAACAGGCGAATCGCGAGGGCAAGGAGCCGTGCCGCTCTCTCTCCGATTTCATTGCCCCTCGAGATACCGGCTTGCCGGATCATCTTGGCGCTTTCGCGGTCACTACGGGCATAGGACTCAAGGAACTAGGGGATCAGTTTCGCTCCAGGCATGACGACTACAACGCAATCATGGCAGAAGCCATCGCCGACCGTCTGGCAGAAGCCTTCGCCGAATGCCTGCATAAGCTGGTGCGCGACGAATGGGGTTACGGTTGCGCCGAGGCGCTGAATAATGCAGAACTGATCCAGGGAAAGTATCGCGGGATTCGGCCCGCTCCTGGGTATCCAGCGTGCCCGGATCACACCGAAAAGGGCCCTCTCTGGAATCTTCTTCATGTACAGGAGAACACCGGGATCCTGATCACAGAGTCCTTTGCTATGTGGCCTGGCTCAAGCGTGAGTGGCCTCTACTTTGCGCACCCAAAGTCCCGCTACTTCAGCCTCGGCAAGATCGATCGAGATCAAGTTGCTGATTACCACGAGCGCAAAGCAATGACGGTCGCCGAGGTTGAGCGATGGTTGGGTCCAAACCTCAATTACGATCCCGCCGCATAAAGTTGCGAATGGCTAGGGCGTGCGCAATCTACCTGCCGTAAACAAGAGCGCAGGCATAAAGCCTCGTGTACTCGGTAAGCTGTCCCATGGCCCTCCTCGACAGTCATTTCGCAACGGCCTCGTGCACACCGGCGGTGCCGAGAAAAGCTCTTCCCTGCCGCTGGAGCTTCGTCCATGATCTCGAGGTGATTCGCTCAGCCTTGATCATGCCGAGAGTCCTCGCTGCGGATCCTGGACGGCTCACCGAGGCGGCCAGTCGTATGACAGTGTGCGTACCGCACGAGGTCTCCCCTTTCGCTCAAGAACGGAAACTTCGTTGCAGCAAGTCGCCTGCAACCAGGGCTAGGTGCGTAGGTACTGCTCGTCTGTGACATGTTCCATCCAGTCAACGACCCTTCCGTCCTGCTTTTCCTGAATGGCAATGTGGGACATCGCCGTAGTTAATGTGGCACCGTGCCAGTGCTTCTCACCAGGTGCAAACCACACGACATCTCCCGGTCGAATGATCTCAATGGCGCCACCCTCATGCTGCACCCAACCTGATCCCGCGACCACGATGAGCGTCTGACCAAGCGGATGCGTGTGCCACGCCGTGCGGGCACCGGGTTCAAAGGTAACGCATGCGCCTGAGACGAGCGCAGGATCGGGTGTTTGAAACAACGGATCGACACGTACTGTTCCGGAGAACCAGTCCGCTGGTCCCTTTGTAGACGCTACTGAGCCAACTCTCGTGATCTTCATCTCTATCCTTTTACCGTTAGCGCTGGTAGCTCGCGAGTTCCAAGCGGCAATGTACAGAATGGTACAGTCTCGAGGTATTCATGCTCCAGCTCTCAGAGCTGCCCCGGAGCCTTGCGGGACGGCATAGAGGGCACCCTTGCCTTTGCTGCGGAACAGTGAGGGCTGAAGGTTGGCGTCAGAGCAAAGATCTAGGATTGGAGGGCATCGCACGGACGTTCACTCTCCTCTTCCACGCAAGCATCTCCGCGCCGACGCGAATGGTCGAGGCGGATACCGCCAGTCTGAACAGTGACGCAGGGGAGAACTACCGGATGCTAGGCCGGCCACCCTTAACCACCAAATGCTACTCTGGTCGCCACGCTGCACGACTTTGGAGACTGGCGAAGCGCCACAGACGGCGAAGAGCAAGGCAACTGTCACTGGCAGCAGTCCCCATGAAGTGGCCGATAGTGGGCGTTCACACATGGCTTGCCCTGTTTCAACAATGCAGGTTTATGGAAGCGAACGACAATCTTCAACTGTTTCTAGCGTTGTGCTTGCCTCACAGTCCTACCTGATGCCCGACGACAGAGCCACTCCTCATCCAAGCGGTCCGTTCCTTTAATGAAGTCACGGCTTATGTTGCTTGCGAAGAAGAGACTTGCCAAGTGCTAAACCCGAATTGGAGTGTAGGAGTGAAGCGAAATGGAACTAAGACATTTACGTTATTTTGTGGCAATCGTTGATCATAGAGAGTACCGCGAGGCTTCTCGTCACCTGCATGTTTCACAACCAGCGCTCACGCAGGCCGTAGTGGATCTCGAAGTTGAGATCGGCATAAAACTGCTGGTGCGAGGGCCACAAAAAACACTCTAACGATCGCCGGTGAATCCTTCTACATCGAAGCCAAACAGACTCTGTTACAGGCCGACCGAACAGTCGAAGCAGCTAAACGCGCTTCGAAAGGGATACTCGGATCTTTGAGAATTGGCTTCATTCCCGGTGCGACGAATCTATTTATGCCAGAGCTTCTACAAGCGTTCGCTCGTGTTCACCCAAATCGAAGTCGAGTTGGAAGAGCTTGCACCCGCTACCCAGATCCGCATGCTCGAGCGCTTGCATGTTGTACGCGTTGTTAGCCCGTCTAAATTGGAGCCACTTGATGCATAAGGCGATACCGCTTTCTCTAGCTGCTCTCCTGGCTGTGGCGATCATCGTCATCGGCTGCCTCTACGTTGTAGCTCCTGAGCGCATGATTGGGTCATTTGGTCTCAAGCCGCCTGCACCTGATCCTGACACTCGTGCCTGGCTGCGCCTCAAAGGAATTCGAGACGTTGCATCCGGGTTGGTCGTGCTGACCCTGATGCTGACCACAGACACGCGAACGGTTGGCATAGCTCTACTCGTCTTTGCGATCATCCCTTTCGGCGACATGTCAAACACTCTCGCGTCGGGTGGGTCGAAGTCGACTGCGTTCTCAGTTCACGGCGTAACCTGTGCCGTCGAGCTTATCGCTGGCCTCTTGTTGATCCACGCCGCTTGAGAGAAGAGCCTTCAGCTGTTCTTGTGCCGCATGTCCAACTCATCTCTTTGCGGGATCTGCCCCTGGGGACACAACAACGCGCAAACGCCATGGGTCACGTCTCGAAGTGACAGTCATCCGAGACACTTTCGAAGTGGCTCAGTGAGTTGCTGGAACGACCGGGGCTTCTCTGCGACGGAATAGGAGAAGAGATGCGATTTCACTGCGCGTGCACATACTGCGCACCAAGAAGGCGCTCTCTTATGTGCTCCGTCTTGGCTGAGACGCAACATCATTTCACAATAGGAGTTGAAGTGCAGGTGAAGCTCAACGCACTGTTTGAATCACCGCCCGTAAAGCGCGGCCAAGCAGGCCAGACACACATCGGCCGGTCGCGTCTGTGACCTCGTTTATTTTGATCGACGATGACTAGATTAGCCGGTGGCTCACTGTCGTTTGACCAGCGATCCAGGACGCCTATTGTGTCAAAGCCCGCAAAGAATGTTCCAAGCCCGTGTCCCATGCCCGGAACGAGGTAGAGGCGGATGAAATCATCGGCCGTCTTCTGCCCCATCGCGGTAATAATTCGGCGGAAGAGTAGCACTGAGCTCTCTGTCGGAATCGTGGAATCCGCGACCCCGTGAATCAGCAGGACTTTGCCGCCGTGTTGCTGAAAGGCAGAGAGGTCAGCAAGCCCGGCATCCAGCTCAGCCGATTGCTCCTGAACGCGAGGCATATATTCCTGCGCGGAGTGGCCGACGGCTCCGCCCCCTCTTGTGTCGATCGCAAAAAGACTGACCTGCGGACCCTCCGCTAGAAAGGAACGTACGATGCCGTCTCCGATCACGTAATAGAACGAGTTGATCAAGGGGATAGCCGGATGGAATGGGTGCCGGCTCCAACCCATGTTTCCCACCAGATCCGAGCCGCGCAGAACGTTATAGCCCGGATTTCGATCAATACCATTCTGAACGGTGAACGTCGAAACCTCCGGCTCTGAAAATGCCGTCACGGTCCGCTCCTGCCCATCAGAGAGACAACCCTTGTGCTCACCGCCATCTTTGCATCGAAGCGTAGCCGGGTTGAAGGAGCAAGCATCCGGATTGCTTACGATGTGGTCTTCAAGTCCATCCTGGGCGTCACAACCGCGGAAGACCGCATCACGCAGCAGCTTTGTTTTTGATAAAGGCATCCACCCGGCCTGACCATCCTTGCCCTTGGCGTAAATAGCCTGCGAAACGCGGAAGAACTGCAGATTCGTCTCCATCTGGTTCCAAGCCGCATATGCGGCCAAAACTCCGTCGTAATCTTCGGGCCAGCGATCAATCACCTTGAGAGCTTCACGCCCTCCCGTTGAACCGCCGATGAAGTACATGCGCGTCGGCTTTGCGTTGTAGTGTGCCCGCATTAGGATCATGGCCACATCGTGCGTCTTTTTCAAGCTGTCCGAGGCAAAGTTCTTACGTTCTTCGTCGTTCACTCCGAAATCTGCAGTCAACAAATTGAAGATGTCCGGCAGGAGAAGGTAATGCTTGTGATGTCCGGAGTCGCTGCCGAATGTCGTATATCCGCGCGCAAGCGGCGTGGCCTGTCCTCTGTCGCTGAGGACTGTATTTCGTTGGCCGTCGCTCTGGTGCAGATAGCCATTGAATCCTCCGCCACCGAACTGAAGAGCCTTTCCATTCCAGAGTTCTGGCAGGTTGACCTCGAAGCGGATTGGATCGGCCGCAGGATCTACCGATTCAATCTGACCAAGCACGCGACAGTAGCCTCCCTTCTCGCCTCGCACATGGTGCGCAGAGCGAACGAACCCGCCGCGCGTAGGTAGACCGATATCAGCGGCTGCAACACTCACATGCCGCAGATCAGAACACCTCGGCGTCGCACCGTGACCGCTTGGAGTTGTGCTGAACAGTGCTGCGGTTAGAAGCACGTGTCGAACCATCATGTTT
The DNA here is from genome assembly GCA_964242875.1 of uncultured Acidobacteriaceae bacterium. Lineage (GTDB taxonomy): Bacteria > Acidobacteriota > Terriglobia > Terriglobales > Acidobacteriaceae > Edaphobacter. The sequence continues at coordinate 7,820 of CAXTCB010000024.1, read as the reverse complement.
GGTGGCCTCGAGTTAGTAGGACGCAGGAGCCATGCTTGTGGAAGAAGCCTCGTTCTCATTTATTGCGTCATCCTGTCACTCGCCATCACCGCGTCAGGGCGAGCGGGTTCTGCAAGTGTGATCATGGCCATCGAAGAGCTCGGGTAGGCTCATGCCGCGCTTCATAGGTGTTTCACGGTAAAGCGTCCCCGCTCGCCAGGACCGGTCGAAAGCGGTCTGGTTCTTGAACTGGAGAACACTACCTGTGAAAGTTCTTGTTCAACCTTCGCCGACGCTACCGAATGAATGGTCGGAAAGACTCGCCGGCGAGCGTTCTGGTTGGCAACGGTAATCGCCGGCATTCAATTGGCAGATCGGAGACACGTCTCATTGAGCAACGTGCTTCATCTGCTGAGTCGCTGGGGCCGATCGCTACTATTTAGGCAGTTGGGAAAGGGTGCTCGTCGTTAAGTGCTTACATCGAAGGCAAACGCCTAAACCCGTCTCATCCCGGCAAACTGAACGACTCCATACGAGTGAGTTGTTTGGTGAACTCCACTCGCGCGACCCGGATCAACTCGTCTGCGGGGCGCGACAACACGCGATCTGCGGTAAGAGCGAAAACATGGGCGCGCGTGCCTTCCCACCGGGGCAGGACAGAGACCAGACCCTCGCCGAAGCTGCGGTGTGATGCGAGATGGTCCGCGAGCATTGCCATTCCGAGATGCTCACGCGCTGCCTGCGCAGCGACGATGACGCTGTTGCACTCGAAGGATCCTTTCACCGTTACCTTCTGGCGCTTGCGCTCACAGTGCAGTTCCCATTCTCTGGTATGCGCATCACCTGTGTAGCGTATGCAAGCGTGTGTCTGCAGCTCTTTCGGAACCCTTGGCGTTCCGTTCCGTTCCAGATAGCCCTTGGAAGCAAAGACGCGTCTTGAGAACGAGCCAACTTGATGGACCGAGTAGGAGGAGTCAACGAGCTTCGTTTGATGAGCGACTACAAGTCCTAGATCCAGCGAATCTCGTTTGAGATCGGCTTGCCCTTGAGTAGAGACCAAGCTGACAGAGACGGTGGGATAGTCTCGGCAGAATTTTGCGATGATCGGACCAAAAAGAACGGATGCCAGATCGGAAGGGGCACCCACTCGAAGATGGCCGGAGAAGCTGGTGAGGTTAGCGCGAAGATCGTTCCGGGTCCTGATCGCGGATTCGAGAATGCCTTCCGCCTTATCGAAGAAGACCTGACCAGGAGGAGTCAATGCGAAGCTGCGCGTCGAGCGATGAATGAGGAGAACGCCAAGCTCCTTCTCAAGGGCTGTAATGCGCCGGCTCAAAGTCGATGCCGTCACTCCCAGCAAGGCAGCAGCCTGGCCGAAATGACGAGACTTCACCACTTGAACGTAGCTTTCCATTTCCGTCAGCAGATGCATGCGTTCTCCGACCATCATTGTTGCACTGCATGCAATACAGAACAATGGAAAGGAAAGATAACTGAATACTTTCCTTGCTCGTCCTAAACTATTCGCGCTGTTTGCATAAGCGCCTCTCGGAGCTTTCCCGATCAAGATGACTTGGCGGTTCAGAATGGAGGACGAAATGAAGGTTCTTGTATTCGGCGCAACAGGGAAGACTGGCAAGGCTGTAGTGGAACGGGCCGTGGAAGCGGGACACGAAGTGACCGCCTTTGTTCGCGACGCCAGTGAAGGCACCATATCGAACGTGCGCTTGATACAGGGTGACGCCACCAACCCTGCGGACGTAGATGCGGCGATGCGCGGACAGGAGGCAGTAGTCGACACTATCGGAGGCAAAACGCCCTATAAATCCACTACGCTCGAGTCCAGCGCAGCCGCCATAATTATCGCCTCCATGCGGGCGAACGGCGTCCGCCGCCTGCTTGCGACGTCGATGCTCGGAGTCGGGGAAAGCAAAGAGAATGCGCCGATGTACGAACGCCTCCTCGTGGCAACGTTCCTGCGTGGCGCTGATAAAGACAAGGCAGCGATGGAGTCCGAGGTTGAATCCAGCGGTCTTGACTGGACCATTCTGCGGCCTGCGATTCTGACGGACGATGCGGGCATGGGCAATGTACAGGTTCTTCGGAAGGGCTCAGACGAAAAGGCGCACAAGATCACTCGCGCCGACGTAGCGGCCTTTGTTGTCCAGCAGCTGTCGAGCAACACCTACCTCCATCAGGCTGTGGTCATCGCGAACAGCTAGGCGCACTGGTACACCCACATGGCTATATCCCATTACGTAATGGAGTGAGTCACGCATGTTCTCAGACAAGAAGTATCCCAGTCAGGCCGTTGAAGCGCTACGCAGTAAGATCGCTGGCACGGTAACCGTTCGCGGTGACAAAAACTATGACACGCAGCGCAAGCCCTGGCTTGAAGTGGTAGAGCAGCACCCTTCGGCAATCGTGAACGCAGCAAGCGTGCACGACATTGTGGAGGCGATCCGAACGGCCCGAGAACTGGAGCTGCCCCTTGGTGTGCAGAATACTGGCCACGGCATCGCCGCTGCATGCGATGAAGGCATCCTCTTACGCCTGAGTGCCATGAGGGAGATCTACATCGACCCTGTTGAGCACACGGCCACCATCGGGCCCGGCGTGCTTGCAGGCGATCTGCTGGCCGCGACTGAACCGCACGGGTTGGCTTATCCTTCGGGTCAGGTGTCGAGCGTGGGAGTCGTCGGTTACACGCTTGGCGGCGGATACGGTTGGCTGGGCCGAAAGGCTGGTGCTGCATGCACCCTGATGCGATCGGCGACGATTGTACTGGCCGACAGCTCGGTCGTGACTGCCAGCACATCGGAGAACCCTGACCTGTTCTGGGCGATCCGCGGAGGCGGCGGCAACTTTGGCGTAATAGCGTCCATGACCATCGGGCTGATCCCCCTCGGAGAGATCTTCGGCGGTCTCGCGTACTACCGCATGGAAGACACACCGGAGGTGCTGCAGTTCTATCGCGAATGGTCGGCTGGCCTGCCTGATGACACGAGCACCTACCTGCGCCTGATGAGCGTTCCGCCGAAGCCGAACCTCCTGCTGCACCTGCGTTCCACAAAGGCGTGCGTGATCGGCATCTGCCATGCAGACCCGGCGACAGAGAAGGCGCTGCATCAGCAGATCAGAAACTTCAAAGAGCCTGCCATAGATGACCTGAAGCGCAGGCCCTACTCTGAGATGGCTAGCTTCGATGAAGCCTCTAAGGAAGACAGCGCCTCTACTTTTAGCCATGTCGAATGTCTTCGGGAGCTGAGTGACAGCGTGATGAGCAAAGTAATCGAGATCGCCAACAATCGGCTGCCGCCATTGGTTCTGCTTGAACTGCAGCAGCTTGGCGGCGCGTTGACCAAACGTCCGGATGAAAAGATGGCCTATACCGCTCCCACGGCGCCCTTCTACTTTAAAGTTGTGTCACCCACCCTGAACACTACACTCGAAGAACTAGCGCTGATCACAAAGGAAGTCGTTCACAGCCTCGGTGATGTCTACACCGGCGAGATCTCGTACAACTGGATGAGAGGCGACCAGCAAACGAAGGTGCCGGCTGTGTTTGGTCCGGAGAAGTACAAGCGGCTACAACAAGTGAAGGAGAAGTATGATCCTTCGAACCTCTTCCACCTTAATCTCAACATTCCACCGGCTGCCTCGATCACTTAGCAGCTAAGACTTGCTTGGGTTATTTCGGATTCCTGCCGGTCCCTTTGTTTCGACACTTATGGAAGCAGCCCTTTGAGTTTGGGACTTGCGCTGTGTGCGGTTACGAACTTCCTAGGGTGACGGCTTAGTTCAGGTACTCGTTACTTGTGAACTGTTCGACGCAAATTGCTCGAAGTGTGTCCGACTCGTCTGTGAACGTTCTCGTTCCTTCGATCACCCAGGTAGCCTTGTCGGCTCGTCGTTGAGGAGAAAGCTCGGACGAACCAGGACGAAGTCTCTTCCGCTGGTGAACACTTTGCTCTCTCGCTCCTTTATCCCTCAAGGCACAGCCAAGCCACATGGAGTCGAGAAGATATAGACCCAGAACGTCACTCCCAAATCCCACGGGTTGCTCGAACGCGTCTCGAGAGCGCATGAAGGCTTAACCCGGATGACCTGCCGCCAAGGCAAGTTCCACGAGGAGTTAGCCTGTTCTCCCACCAGCTCCTTAGAGCTATGCTCGGCTTGCCTCCTGACAAGAAGGGACGCATCGTTATCGATCGAACTCTCAGTCCGGAGGGTGCTCCTGAGATATTTCTCTGTGGAGACATTGCCCTTGTGCTGCAGGACCAACAGGAGGTGCCTGGGGCCGCGAAGCCCGCTCTACAGATGGGCAGGTTCGCTGCTGACTCCATCCGCCTCGATATAGCGAAAAGCCAAAATCACCCTTTCACTATTTCGACAAAGGAACGATCGC
>CAXTCB010000024.1:0-3333 GCA_964242875.1 uncultured Acidobacteriaceae bacterium | reverse complement strand
GATATAGCGAAAAGCCAAAATCACCCTTTCACTATTTCGACAAAGGAACGATCGCCACCATCGGCCGATACTCCGCGGTCGGCGACATACATTGGCCGGTCCGTGCGCATTGGAGCGGTCTGCTCGCGTGGTTTACCTGACCTTCCTCCTGAACTTCAGGAATTGTCTATCAGTCCTCTGGGAACTGACTTGAACCTATCTGCTACTCATAAGGGATGACAGGCTTATCGTAGGCAGCAAACATGCACGATGACCCGCGGCGCCGGCTGAGTCCACAACCCCGCGTTGATCACCACCATCGCAGTTGAACCGAACGGTTTAGAGGAGAAAAGATGTTTAAGGCTATTGGAGTGGGCATCATTGGTGCGAGCGCGCAGCGGGGATGGGCCAAAGACTCGCACGTGCCTGCAGTGCAGGGTGTGGAAGGCCTGCGATTGGTCGCTGTGGCCGCTGGAGATCAACAGAAGGCCAACATGGCCGCCCAAACATTCCACGCAGAGTCCGCCTATGCCAGTGGCTTTGATCTTGTAAGGGATCCCGCCGTGGACATCGTGAGCGTTGCCGTCAAGGTTCCGGATCATCGCGAGCTTGTACTTGCCGCAATCGCGGCCGGCAAGCACGTGTACTGCGAATGGCCGCTGGGCAAGGATCTCCACGAATCGGAAGAGATGGCAAAGGCTGCAGAGTCTGCGGGCGTCTGTTCCGCAATCGGCCTCCAGATGCGGAGCAGCGCCGCTGTCTTGCAGGCTAAGAAGGCATTGGCAGAGGGAAAGATTGGACGCCCGCTAAGTGCTCGCATCATTTCCAATGCAGCGGCGTTCGGACCAGAAGTGGACGCTGCGATGAAGTTCGGTGAAGATGCTGCGAATGGCGTGACTCTCATCACCATCCAGGGCGCCCACACCTTCGATCTTGCCATCACCGTGCTTGGAGAGTTCTCCGCAATCTCCGCGCTGACCACAACGCAATATCCGCGTGTAAAGGTTGGAGACAATCCGAACCTTCAGCCGCGAACTACAAGGGATCATGTGTTCCTCCAAGCGCAGCTGACTTCCGGTCTGCCGATTGCCATAGAAGTAGCGGGTGGCCGTCCTGCGCAGGCGACTACACACTTTGAGGTCATCGGAACAGAGGGCACACTAGTCCTTCACGGCGGCGCAATGCGAGGTGTGCAGTCAGGACGCCTCCATCTGATGATCAACGACGAAGCACAGCGAATCGACGAAGGTGCTACCGCCACTCTGCCTGACGCTGCTGCCAACGTGGCGGGAATCTATGGCATGCTGCGCGATGACATCTTGAACGGCACGGCCACTGCGCCGGACTTCAGCCATGCGGTGCAGCTCAACCGATTTGTAGATGCCGTCCTAAGATCATCCGATCTGAGACTATGGCAAAACAATGCGGGCTGGCCTGTGAGCTAGGCCGTTTTGCATTGGCGCGTTCGCACCACCATAGATGAGTTCTTGGGCGCTACAATCTCGAAACAGGCATAACGCGTAGCGTCTTCTCTTCCACGGCTACTAAAGTTCATTCATTGCCTTAGTTCCTGCGATCAACCGACCGCCCACGAATGCTACATCACGTCCGAGGAATTTGGAGCCAGCCCGCGCTACGGATATCTCGTGAATGGTCTATCGAAGCCCGAAGAAGGCCTCCGCTTCGATCCAGAAAAGCTCCCTCTAAATCCAGGCGAGAGGGCGTGGAGACCTTTAGCTACAGCCGGACAGCAGCTTTGGCTGCCGGCGATAATCAAACCGAATCGATGAAGCGTGTCATGACAGTTGTGTGCGCCGCTTTGTAGCCGCCACCATGCTGGGCCAGGATCACAGCGCTGCCAAGAATGCGATACGGACACGGCCGCTTGGGGCGCATCCTCACACGGTGCAGTGACTGGACGGCGCAGACATCTAAGGTCGCGGCCACCGGTCTCGCTTTTCTTGCACTCGGGCTGGGCGCTCTGCAGGTCGTGTGTGACAAGGGGCCGGAAGACAATTAGTTTGGCAGCAATCTCATCCGGTGGATGACCATTCTCTTCATCTTCGGAATCGTTGCCTGGATCATCCGTGAGCGGACGCCAAAATCTCCCTTGGTGGATCTGAGCATCTTCCTCAATCGCAATTTTGCAATTGGCTGTTTGCTGGTTGGACTGTTTGGGGCTTGCATCTACGGTGTAACGACCATCCTGCCACTCTTCTATCAAACGTTGCTCGGATACGATGCCACGATGGCCGGCCTGGCGGTTGCGCCCGCGGTCTGGGTGCTATGTTTGCCTCGGTTGCTGTTGGGATCATCGTCAGCAAAATGGATCCGCGAAAATTGATCGGTTTGGATTTGTCGTCTTCGGTCTAACCTCCTATTGGTCAAGTGTCTTGACCTTGAATATCAGCTTTTGGAGCTTATTCTGGCCGACCACGATCAGCGGAACGGCGCTGGCTTTGGTCTTCGTGCCTTTGTCCGGCGTAGCGCTGGGCACACTTCCCTAGGCTCAACTTGCCACGGGCAGCGCTCTCTTCACCTGATGAGGAATGTCGGCGGAAGCGTAGGAATTGCTTTTGTCAACACGATCGCCACGCGCCATGTTCAGATACATCGCGATGAGCTAGCGAGTTCCCTTCCAGGCACAAGTCTCTTGGTGCAGCGGTACATCATCTCGCAGACCGCATCCATGGCGCGTCACATAGGACCACTGCTGGCGCGACAGCGTGCCTGCGCCGGGCTACAGACCATCCTCAATAACGATGCCACGTTGTGAGGGTACATCGATGATTTTCGATGCCTCGCCATTCTGTGCGGAGTGTCCGTGATAGCGGTCATGTTTCCTAAGCGAACTCAAGGCAGCGCTGAGCCTGCTGGATAGAAGTGCCAAGCCTGTAGAAGGCGTCCTCCCAGGATCGAGAACGACTCGATCCTTAGTTCAACTGCCCTTAAGATGAAGTCAGGCTTTGCCTTGCGCCTTCCGAAAGGTGAACCGTAGAGCAGATCGTGGAAGCCTGCCTCACGTACTTACTACGAAAGCAGAACCGGCTTGGCCAGCTTCGCAAACAAGGGGAAGTCGGGGCGAGATGCCTTGAATTGCCAAGGCTACGCACCTCCGCAATTGTCGATTCGGTGGAATGATCAGCTCCCCCTTGATGTCACGGACAAGCTGTTCGCGATCGCTGGCGCACCTTTGACGGCGAGAACACGCTCGACCTAACTGGAACCGTTTTCCGGGGAGAGATCCGCTCCTTTGGCAAGACACCCAGGAGCCTCGGCAAGATGCATCTTCCGGATGACCTCGCAACCCAACTCCGGCACTGGAAGTTGAGGTGTCCTGATCCGTCACCCGAA
>CAXTCB010000023.1:0-33205 GCA_964242875.1 uncultured Acidobacteriaceae bacterium | reverse complement strand
TGTTTATTGACGCCAGCGAGGTATAGCACTATGTCACTGCTCTCTGCCGTGCGATCTCAAGGATGTTGCCGAAGGAATAGTTATGGAATTTTCCCATCGCCGTGAGGTAGGCGGTAAGTCCTTCGCTGTGTCCTGCTTCCAACTGCTCGATGAGAAGCTGAACGTTGGCGGCAATGACTTCTTTGGAGGTCTGGGGCTTGGGGCTGGTTGGCATGGTGGCGATGTTGCTCATGGTCTTGGTTCCTCGCTTTTGAATGGCCTTGCTGTGTTTGCTTACAAACACGCCTTGGCCCTGGCCCACGCCAGCGGGGGCGGTAAGTGCAAGAGGAGGGTTCCCTACCCGGAATGCAATGGAGGGCACCGCAGGCGGTCTGCACAAGCGAGTCGGGGTCCCCGACGGGCGTACTTTGCCCGGTGGGGTGGGGAAGTGCGGAAGATTAGGGTGCCTCTTGCGCGCGCCAGGGGAGACCCCTCAGCAGGTTTGGTTTCCTTGCTGGGCGCGCAGCGCATGGATTGCATTTGGGGTGTTGCGGGGTGTCCCCGCAGAGAGGGTGACGGAAGAGTTGGGCCGGTGCTTTCTGCCGGCCCAGCTCTGCAGTCAGGGAGAGATTTCTCCCTGACTGTTCAGGGAAATAGGGAGCTAAGGTCCGCGTACACTGGTCCCGTCTTGTCGAGGGAACCTAAGGAGAGTGCTGATGCGTGCCGGCGAAGTCTATGTGAACCCAGCAAGTGGTGAGCGTGCCGTCGTGATTCTAGGTACGGACGAGACGGCAGGAAAGCGTCTCGTGGTGGACTCGTATCTTCGACCAAACGGTGGAATGACCGGGCGGCATTACCATCCCGAGATCCGCGAACAGTTTCGCGTAGTGAAGGGTAGCCTTGCTTACTCCTTGAATGGGGTGGCGAAGACTGCGGCCGTCGGCGAGAGTGTGGACGTAGCTCCTGGCACACTGCATGATTTCTGGAACCCCGGGACAGAGGAAGCGCTCGTTCGCGTCGATGTGCAGCCTGCGGAACGTTTCGCCGCGTTGATTAAGAACGGCTTCTCACTCGCCCAGGACGGTAAGACGGACCGCACCGGCAAGCCCGGCATGCTGCAGATCGCGCTGATGGCGAGAGAGTTCGACGATGTCATTCGGTATGACAAGGGGCCGAGAGCTGTCCAACAAGTCCTGTTCCTCCCGCTGCCACCGATTGCGAAGGCCAAAGGCCTGCGGGGCAACTACCCCGAATACCTCGCCCGACCCGCATCAGAGATTCTTCCCCTGAATCAGCTCGACCGATCAGGGCTTTGAAGCGTGAGACGGCTAACGCTAATGAGCTCAAGTGCTGGACCGTATACACGGAAGCCCACCGCTCGATACCCTTGAAGCTGAGGTAAAGCTGATGTGTGGTCGGTATGGACGGCGCAGCGACAAACAGAAGATCGCGGAATACTTTCGCGCGAAGCCTTCACCGGCTGAGTTGCCGATGCCTGATGCCTACTACAACATCGCGCCGACGACTCATCAGCCCATCATTCGGCAGAGTCGCGAGACGGGTGAGCGAGAAATGATTTTGGCCCGCTGGTGACTGGTTCCGTTCTTCACAAAGGATCTGAACGACGTCAAAGGTCTCTCAACGATCAACGCGAGAGCGGAGACGATCACTAAAGCTCCGACGTGGCGTGAGCCCTTCAAGAAACGGCGCTGCCTGATACCGGCTAGCTTCTTTATCGAATGGGTGCGACCTGAAAGTCGTCCCGATGATTGTCCGGCGTCATCAGTCGACCGGACCTGCCGTCCCATCGGCAGTACCTTAGGAGGTCAAGCGGAAGCGGTAACGCTCCGTTGAGAAGCCCTCTGACAATGTAGCCGTAGCCGCAAGGCTGGCGGACGAACCGCGAGGGGAGTCCACGCCTGCCAGCATCGAGGCGGGCCGGAGCTAAGGTTGGTGGCAAGGCCAGCATATGCGAACTCTCGATAAAGCATCGTCAGGAAGAAAGAGCCTCAAGATGCTGACAGGCTCTGATCTGCAGCGAGGACGGAAGTTCCATTCTCTTTCGTCATGGGCAAACAACGCTGCCGGTGTCGGAGAGAGGGCCTAAACCATCGTGTCATCGGAACGGAACAGGGTAAGCCCGTATCGTTCCCGAAAGGGAAGTCAGGCCGTGAGGTCTGACGATAGCGGTGCGAGTAAAGGAGGAGAGAGCAAGCTAATGCCACTCGGTAATAGAGCGGATACGGACTTCGTGTCCGGCGCGAAAGCGAGCCCACTTCTCTCTGGTCTTTCTTCACGAGAGAACATGAGCAACCGGCATAAAGACGCAAAGCAGATGAAGGCGGAGCGATCCGCCGGTGCAGCGTCCGACATCTTCTTTCACTGGCGCGAGGTTGACTGGCGCTCGGTGACGGGAGAAGTTCGCCGGCTCCAGGTGCGTATCGTGAAGGCGGTGGAAGCGGGTAGATGGGGCAAGGTGAAAGCCCTGCAGCGTCTGCTCACAACCTCGCGGAGCGGCAAGCTTTTGGCCGTTCGGCGGGTGACGGAGAATCAAGGCAAAAAGACACCCGGAGTGGATGGCGAAAGCTGGAATACTCCGGAGAAGAAGATGGCTGCTGTCAACACGTTGCACGGTCGAGGGTATCGTCCTCTTCCGTTGCGGCGTATCTATATCCCGAAGTCGAATGGCAAGCTGCGTCCTCTGGGTATTCCGACCATGAAAGACCGGGCCATGCAGGCGCTTCACCTGCTTGCGCTCGATCCGGTTGCGGAGACCACAGCGGATCAGGACTCCTATGGATTTCGTCAAAAGCGCCGCTGTGCGGACGCGATTTCGGGGTGCCTAAAAGCCCTCGCTCGTCGCGAATCCTCGCCGTGGGTCCTTGAAGGCGATATCCGAGGCTGCTTCGACAACATCAGTCACGACTGGTTGTTGACTCACGTCCCTATGGACCGGGTCATCCTGCGGAAGTGGCTGAAGGCGGGATACATGGAAAGGCAGAGCTTGCATGCGACTGAAGAGGGCACGCCACAGGGCGGGATCATCTCGCCCGTACTGGCTAACCTCACGCTCGACGGTCTTGGGCGGCGTTTACGGGAGCGATACCCAGAGCGCGGCAAAGGGTCGGAGAAGGGTCGCAAGGCAAAGGTCCATCTGATCCGATATGCCGACGACTTCATCATCACTGGTAGTTCGAAAGAACTGCTTGAGGGTGAGGTGAGGCCGTTGGTCGAGAGCTTCCTGCGCGAACGTGGGCTGGAACTTTCGGCGGAAAAGACGACGATCACGCGCATCGAGGACGGGTTCGATTTTCTCGGCCAGAATGTGCGTCGATACAGCAATGGCAAACTGTGGATCAAACCTTCAAAGAAGAACATTCATACGTTCCTCGAAAAAGTGCGATCCCACGTGAAGAAAGCGCAGGCGGAACCCGCATGGCGACTTACAGCAGAACTCAACCTGATGATTCGGGGTTGGGCGATGTATCACCGCTATACGAAGAGCACGCGTATTTTCAGCAGCGTCGATTCGGCCATCTTCGAAGCACTCTGGCGTTGGGCCAGAAAGAGGCATCCACGGAAAGGAAAACGCTGGGTCGCGCGAAAGTACTTCGCACGGCGCGGTGGCCGGTCGTGGTGCTTCTTCGGCGTTAACCGGAAGCGGGATGGAAGTAAGGATGTTGTGTGGCTGTTCCACGCAACGTCTTTGCCTTCCCATCGGTACGTCAAGGTAAAGCGAGCCGCGAATCCATACCACCCTGCATGGGAGATGTACTTCGAGGACCGCGAAAGCAAGCACATGGCCCGCACTCTTGTTGGCTGTGGGATTCTGCTCTACCTATGGCGAACACAGGGCGGAAAGTGCTCTGCGTGCGGTCTCCCGATCTCTCGAGAGACCGGGTGGCACAGCCACCACGTCGTCCCAAAGGTCCTCGGCGGGCACGACGGCGCGACTAACCGCCAGCTCCTGCACCCTGAGTGTCATCGTCAACTGCATAGCCGTCTCAGCTACAACCGCCGCTGCGTCTCGCAAGAGGCGTTTGGAAGGCTTGAGCCGTGTGAGTTGGAAACTCTCACGCACGGTTCTTAGAGGGGTGGTCGGCGGTAACGTCGACCGCCTACTCGACCCGAAGGAAGGAAAGCCGCCAAAGCAGCCGTATGCCATCGAACTGGGTACCGGCAGCCTTTTCGCCTTTGCGGGATTGTGGGACGCCTGGAAAGACAAGGACGGCCACTGGCTCCAGTCGTTCTCCATCGTGACCACAGAAGCAAACGAACTGCTGGCTCGCATCCCCCATCCTCGGATGCCGGTAATTCTTCACGCGAGAGACTATGACCGCTGGCTGGACAGGGAGGAGACGGAACGGCTGCCGTTGGACCTGCTGCGCCCCTTTGAGGCAGGGGAGATGGAGATGTACAAGGCCAACCCGAAGGTGAACAAGGTGGGGAACAACGGTCCCGAGATGCTGACGGCCGCGGAACAGGCTGCGGTCGACGGGGATCTTCCGCTTTGACCTTCCTGCTCATCGTCAGACGTCTTCTGGGATGGCCAATACGGTGAGTGCCCATCCAGTCAACAGATGGCCGGTACTTTGTCGTGCGAGGCCGCCTCTGGCGCTGCAGCAATCCTAAGCTTCCCGCAGAAGAGAGACAGCGCCTCACCGCGCTGCTTATGGATGCGCGACGTGCAAAGGGAATTGCGATGCGGAAGGGCGATGATGAAGCCCGTGAGCAAGCCAAACAGCAGGTCGAAGATGGAAAGGTTGCGTTGGGCGAGCGCGGGCCCGTGTGGTGGACGGACGGCACCCCGGATGTTAACCGGCACTGGTGAAGAACACTTCCTATGCTGCATGGTTTGCAACATTGGAGAACGGCGAGCTTCCCCTCAATAACGAAGCTGCTTGAGTGTTCCCTGATCCCTCTTGCCGCCGAAGCACCTGGCTAAGGCTTACTGGAAGACGGGAGTCTGAAGCTAAGCTTCTCAGCCAGCTCGGCGAACAAGGTGATCGAGGAATGAAATTTGAGATCGTCCGGATAGCCAAAGATGTCGTGGACCGACTTGCCCTGAAACCGCAGTGACCAGCGCGGTACATGCTTCGAGCCGCGTCCCAGCACTCGATGCTCGAGATACGCTGCGCCTTCGTCAAGGCTGGAGATTGCAAAACGCTGAGCGGTGGGGCTTAAACCGAGACCTTTGATTTTGGGGAAAGATGAACCACCTTCAATGAGATCGCTTCTGTCCCATTTCAAGCTCGGCGCGTGCCTGATCGAAGGTGGATGCCTGAGCATTGAGAAAGCGTTGAAGGTCATAGGGATCCGACTGAGTTTCCAAGAACAACTGCCTCGGTTGTGATTGAAGTGCCTTACCTCTACACGATAGATCCTCCAAGGTAATCGATCCAGCCGTCCTTTTCGACTCATGAAATGAATCACTTACGCCAGAAACACTGACGCACCAGAAACGGTGCACGTTGACTTTGCATAGGCAGAGGGAGCTATGCTGGTATGAAGAGAAGCGAAGAAAAGGCGAAGTGCAAGATGGGATATTCCTTACAAAGCGCTGTGCTGAAACGCGAGATCGAGGCCAAGCTTGCGTCGCGCATTCCTGCGGCTTTGTCGCCCCAGGCACTGCAAGTTCCTCGATTGATGAGTTCCGGTGTTCCGGAGATCGACGGCCTGCTCGGTGGGGGAATGCCGATTGGAGGAGTGACCGAGTTCACCGGGCTGGCGAGTTCCGGTCGAACCTCTCTGGCGTTCTCTCTGCTCGCGGGAGCGACGACAGATTCTGCCTGCGCCTACATCGACGTGGATGACACCCTGGACCCGAAGTGCGCTGCTGCATCTGGAGTGAACCACAAGAACTTGCTGTGGGTCAGAGTGGCGAATCAGAGTCGCGCAAGGTCAGCCGAATCCGCTCCAGCCTCGGTCCCCGGAATCACACTGGCACAGACAGGCAAGATGGTCGGCGGGCATTGTGGAAGCAATCACCCACAAACCGAAAAGAAGGGTATTGATGCTGCGCTTGGGAAGATGCTAACGCAGAATCTGAGGCTCGGCTCGAAAAGTTGGAAGGTACTCCTGGTTATCCAAATCGCAAGCTCAGCCTGGCAACAGCTTCAGAAGAGCAGGTGGCCTACGAGCACTACAACGCACGTCACGCGGATGAGTCCGACCCTCTCCGGCGGGCGGATCGACGTGCTGCAAATGACGCCCGTGAGCGCGCTCAGGCTCCTATTTTCGTGAGTTCGGCCAGCAAAAAGATTGAGAGACCCTGGAGCAGGTTGGATAAGGCGATCCGAGCCACCGATCAGATCCTTCAGTCTGGTGGCTTCCGGGTCGTCGTCCTCGACCTCGCCTCCGTCCCGCCAGAGCAGGCACTTCGCATCCCTTCGGCAACCTGGTTCCGCTTTCGGCGCGCTGCACAGGAAAGCGACGCAATCTTTCTCCTGCTCAGCCAGGTGGCTTGTGCACGATCGAGCGCTCTCTGTGTACTGGACTGCTCAGCAGGAGCGCCGATGCTCTCGGGGAATTTGCTGAACGGACTGTCGCGCTCGGCTGAGGTCGCCGTCAACGACTGGGCAGTCCATTTGCAAAGAAGGCCCCTGGGCGTGCAGTGAGCTGGCAAGCGACACCCGACTGGATGCGGGCGGCGGGGCGATAGACATGGGATTCGCGGCGATCTACATTCCGGAGTTCCCCACGCTGGCCTGGCTGCGACTGGAGAAAAGCGCAAGGGCTCAGGCTGTTGCGGTGATTGAAGGAAAAGCGCCCCTCGAACGAGTCATCTCGTTCAATCGAGCTGCGAAAGACCTGGGTCTGATTCATGGTATGAGCAAGGTGCAGGCCGACACCTCCGGTCACGTTCTCTTTCATTTTCGTTCGATCTCGGAAGAGAAGGCAGCCCTTGAGATCCTGTTTGAAGCCGTCGAACGGTTCTCACCACGAGTGCAGATTATCGCTTCGCCAGTCAACGGTTACGCGAATGGGAAGCAGCTGTCCGCGGTGCTCCTCGTCGACCAGTCCGGCACAGAGACGCTGTTTGGAAACGCGCGCAGCTACGCTGAAGCAATACGTCGCACTCTTCAGGAATTGGAGTTTCCATCGAATGTCGCGGTGGCGCCTAATGCGGAAGCAAGCTTGTTGCTCGCTCGAAGCTATACAGGCGTGACCCAGGTGGACGCGAAGGACGTGCAGTCGAAGCTCGCCCCTCTCCCTTTGTCAATGCTGACCGTAGAGGCTGCTACTCTCGCCACCCTGAAACGCTGGGGCATCCGCAACCTCGGAGAACTCGCCGCTCTCCCCGAGACTGCCCTGGTCAGCCGAATCGGTCAGCAGGGTAAGCGCTCTAGTGTTGCTAGCGCCAGCAGACCATGTGTGGTGCGACCATCGCCCCGCTATGGCCGGGTTCAGCAACTTTTTCAATGCAACAACCTACGGCCACTTTTACAGGCAATCGGGCGAACTATGGTACCAACTACGACGCCGCCGGGAACGTGACCCAGACGTCTCAAACGGTGTATGACGCGGAAGAGCGGCTGGCGTCCTTCAATGGAACAGGATACATCTATGATGCGGAAGGCAACTGCGTGGGAAAAACTTTAAATTGTGCCTTGGAAAGCATCTTTGTGCTCGGCGCAGCGGGGCAGGATCTGACCGAAAAGGACGGTTCCGGCAATTGGCGTCACACGGATGTGGCGGGACCGTCGGGCATGCTCGGGACGTACGATGCTAACGGAGTGCATTATTTCCTGTCGGACTGGCAGGGTACGCGAAGGATGCAGGCTAACGCGGCTGGTGCGATCGAAGGGTATTTCCATCTCTGCCGTTCGGAGAGCCGCTGCCAGTGCCCTCCGGCTACCCATCCACCACAGGGGCCAGCACACGGCAGTACACCGGCAAAGAACGGGATGCAGAGTCGGGACTAGACTATTTTGGTGCCCGGTATTACAACTCTTCGGGAGGCCGCTGGCAGAGCCCGGACTGGAGCGCTAAGTACGAACCCGTTCCCTATGCCAAGCTGACTAACCCGCAGACGCTCAACCTCTATACTTATGTTGGGAACAATCCTTTAGTGGCCGTCGATGCTAATGGACACACGTGCGGAGGCCTCTTACTCGGCGGGTCAGACGAGTGCGTCAACGAAACTAAGACTGAAATGGATAAGGCCGATGCCGAACAGAAACAGCAGCAAACAAACCATCCCAGCTTGGAGCAGCAGGCCCAACATCAGACACCGCAAAGTCTTGCTGGTCAGATTCCTGCAAACGTAAGAGCACAAATGGCTGGTGCCATTAACGACAGCAACTCCCCAACCGCCAGTGACACTCAAGGCGGATTTCACGAAGAGTTTGGGGTGGCGGGCACTAACGCATCTGGAGGTTGGGTCGTCGCGCGTGATCAGCCGGGACCATACGGCAATCCGGACAACTCGACCACAGTGTCGCCTTCCTACAAACCGGTCGATCCTAAGGTGAACGCGTCCATAGTCGATCCGCAGGTGTTCTTCCATGTCCATCCTTCGGGCAGGACTGCGACGCATGCTTGGAATCAGCCGCCATCGGGACAGGATTTGCAATCGGCTGTTCCGGGAAGAATAAACATCGTTTTCGGCGCTGGAAATAGCCGGGTGTACTTCTATAACAACTCCGGCGTTATCGGCAGCCCAATGAAGTTGAAGGATTTCCTAGGACACTGACATGAATGAGCTATGGAGAATCGGCGGTCTAGGGGCACTCTTGCTATCGTCGTTTGCATCGACGGTACGACCGAAGGAGCATGCTGTGAACTTTGTTGTCATAAAGGACGGACATCAGATGCTTGCACCCGCCGAGATCAAGGCAACCTTCGACAATCGCGTCGTGCGTCTACCGCTTCATGAGGGGAAGTTCGAAGCGCCCCCTGAACTCATCTCGGCATCGAAGGTTGTTCTGGAAATGGATGTGAGTAAGAGCCACATCCGACTCACCAATATGAACGGTGGTGATTTCACCGGAGGTAAGTGGACGTTGCGTTTAGCAGAGCGTGCAAACGACGATTACTATGAGTGGCCAGGCCCAAAAGACGCCGACATCAGTTCAAGCTGTATGTTGGAGCTCGACTCGGGGCATGAAGATCCAGCGAGAGTGCTTTTTCTACAACACTGTCGGAGCAAGGTTCGTTAGAGCATGTTCCTTCATCGGCTTGTTTACGCGGTAGCGGCGGTCTCCCTGCTCGGCTCGGGAGCTGGAGCCAGAGCATCGAGCCGACCATCCGATACGGACCTAGCTGTGATCACGGCGCGAGGCCGGATGCTTGCGGCATACGACACGGCGGCGTGGCAGGCCACGGATGCCGTGATGGCCACGCACCCGAAAGCCGAGCCTTCCGGACGGTACATCGCTCATCTGACGGAAGCGGGTTGGGTGGTGGACTTCGGTCGTCTGAATGGAGCCGGGGATCGGTTCCTGGTGGACTACGAAGCGACGTCGGACGGGACGAAGTTCCTGGTGAAGAGCTTCGATCCGCAGCGTGAGGATGTGGGTTGGAATCTCGCCGCAGCGAAAGGTATGGAGACGGCTACAAAGGACTTCGGCGCGATGACTCGCCCTTATAACATCGCCGTGCTTCCGGCAGACGGCGGGAGTCTGTACGTCTACCTGTACCCGGCCCAGGTCAAGGCGGGTGTCTATCCGCTGGGAGGGGACGTTCGCTATCGGGTGTCGCCGGACGGAAGCAGGATCACGGAAAAGCGTCAGATGCACAAGAGCATCTTCGAGTCCGTCTCCGCTGACCCGAAGATGAAGGTGGAGAGCGGTTACCACACGCATGTTCTGAGTGACGTTCCCGAGGATACGGATGTGCTGCTGGTTCTGACTCGGCAACCCAAGGTGCCGGAGATGGTAGTCACTCAGACGTTCATGTACACCATCGCCACAGACGGCACGATCACTGTGGCCGACCGGCCCAAGTAGGCATCCTCTGGGCTCCGTTCCTCCCCGATCAAAGAGCACGCTGCCTACGGCATCGGGAGTGGGCCGACACACCACCCCGGATCGGGTGCTGCGGAGTAACCGAAAGTTACGCTTGGGGAACTTACTGAAAACAGGCGGCTAATAGAAAGACTCCAGCGAAAGCGTTACTCTGGAGGCGAACGCAGGTTGCTGACGGGGAACCTTGTGGAAGTTACTTGGGGCAATACCAGGCCGCAGAATACTCGAGCATTACGCCATCCCTACATGAGACCACAGGAGCTGGGCAGTGTGTCCCTTTGGGCCGACCTCTACTCAATACGTTGTACCGCTCAAGGTTCAGCTCGCGAACGCGCGGCCAAAAGAATGTGCTCTCTGAGAACTATCGATTTATTTGGAGTGAACTGACGTCAATTCTTCAATGCGCGTCGTATAGCGCGGTGACAGAAACTCTGCCTACGCCGTCCATCTTCGCTCGACACCGGACACTGCCGGCTGCACCATACCCCGACCGAAGCGGCCGTTGACGTTAACCATCGCTGCCATCAGACGGGCGGACTTCACCGGGTCGCACGTCGGAAACATCTGCACCGGCGCGGTCGTGGCATCGATCAGCTCATTCAGCATGACGCCGGCTTTCCAGTATTTGAAGCCGTTGCGAAAAAGCGACAGCGCCCCGCGCAGAGCGTCACGTATCAATAAGATGGTGTCCTGCGTGGACTCAATTCCAAAGCTCGCGGCGTTGCTGTAGAACTTCCCCGGCACGAAGCAATTGGTCTGGATGAAGACAGTCATCGAACAGGCCAGAAGGCCATGCTGGCGCAGCTTCTCCCCTGCCCGCGCGGCGAGAGTCGAAACCGTCTGCTTCAACTCCTCCCAATCGGTCACATACACGCTGAATGTCCGTGTCACAGCCAGGCCCTTGCGTTGCGGCGAGATCTGGGAGAGCGGCAGGCAGGATTCGCCACGCAGCTCCATGATGACCCGGTCGCCGGTGACGGTGAGCACTTCCCTGCCCTGCGTCACATCGAACGCAGCCAGATCGGCGACGGTTTCCAGGCCGAGCGCCCGCAGCTTTTTCGCCGAGGCATTGCCGATGCCCAACACCTCATCGAGCGGGACAGTAGGGTAAAGGTCCGCGCAGACGGCCGGATCACGCAGATCGCAGACAACGCCGAAGGCCGGCCGCTTCTTTGCGATGAAGTTGGCGAGCTTCGCCTTTGTCTGCGTGTCACCGATGCCGACAAAGGTGGAGATCTTGGTTCCTGCAGCACGGCCGCGCGGGCTGCCCGGCAATGTTCGGCCAGATCGGGGATGCCGCGCAGCGAGGAACCTTTCATCGATTCCCCGTGTAACGCTCAGGCAAGGGCAAGTCAAATTCCCGACTCAGAACCGTATGAACCATGAACCGATTTGGGAATCTGAGCCAAGAAGGTAAATCTTTAGGTTGAGGTCTTCTTCTTTTCGTTCATTATGGAGCGAAGGATATGACCTCTAGGAGCTCTGAGCACTTCGCCCTAGATGTGGCGTCTCGCCTTCTCTTCAGGGAAAGGTAAACGATGACCATTCGCATCCTTTCGCGAGGTGAATATGCTCCTACGTCCCGGTCCACTGGATTTCGTCAACGTATTCAAGGTGCAGACCATAGCCGGTTGTGGCATCGCCGTGACCTTCAATGATGGAACAA
This sequence comes from uncultured Acidobacteriaceae bacterium, assembly GCA_964242875.1. Taxonomy (GTDB): domain Bacteria; phylum Acidobacteriota; class Terriglobia; order Terriglobales; family Acidobacteriaceae; genus Edaphobacter. The sequence continues at coordinate 21,592 of CAXTCB010000023.1, read as the reverse complement.
AAGCCTTCTATCCACCCGAGGAGCTAGCGGTGCTTCGGCCGTACCGAGAAGCCGTTGAAGACTACATCCTACCCACGCCGTTTATTGATTGATGGCATGCGGGGATAGTCCACAAGAGGAATCCCCGCTCTACTCCTCGCCGCTGCCCGCTTACAATTTGTTTGTATGTGGGCGGTACGGTCATTCGAGAATCGCTCATGGTCCGATTCAGATTTGCATCTTGAGCCATGAGTGTACGGAGGAAGGCTCAGGCTAACTTCAATTGTCTGCCGACACTCGGTAAGAGCAATCTTGCGCCTCAAATGTCAGCTTTCGGCGATGGGTATCCGGCAACATGGCATGAGAGACGATGTGGGGCAGATATGCAAGCCTTTCAAGTAGAAGCTGTTGTAACTCCTGTATGTCGCCCTTATACCATTCGGCGGGAAGCCGGGCGAGGGCTTCTTGGAGCAAACGCGGGATTCGACGTTGAAATTGGTTGATCCATGATGTAATTCGGCGCTGATACTTTGTCTCTTCTATAAATTTCACGCCGCCGTTCCTCATCGACAGATCAATTAGTCTCGCCCGATCCCAATCAGGACCGCCAAACAACGAGGCGTTATCAATATAGAGTTTGACCTCCCGCCTCACCTTTGGGTTCCACCAATTTACAAACTGCCGCGTGTCGCTTTGTGCGGCCCAGATATCGAAAATGCCAATTCCTAGAAACTCTGGACTGTGGATCAAGTTTCTTCGTCCGCCATCTCGGAGAAAGCACTCTACGAATTCAGAGCCGAAGTGGATACCTACGTTTGGCCGATGATGTTTTCCCGTGGTCTTTAGGGTCAGGTTCGGGTGAGAGTCTAAGGTCTCTTGATCGATGATGATTAGGCCGCACCTGGGCGTTGGTAACCCTAGACCCTGAAGGAGTGTGGCACTGATGAATTCGTTTGCAAGCGCATTCGGCCCAGAAGGATTTTCATGCATCTTCAAAACATAGGGTCGACCGTCATTACATAGCACTAGCTTGGGTTGTGTTGATCCATGCAGACTCGTAACCAGAGTCGAGATGGTCAAGGTTTGTTGTTCCGAGAAGGTGTGTGTCGCGGCAGAAAGAGAATGTGGCAGTTTGTACACAGTGGGTTTGGCGCTCCGTCATTGGCTTTCCTGAGAGGAGAGATGCAAGGGTGTACTCGTGATTCCTAATATTGAAGTCCATGCCGTACTCTGCTACATGAACAGTGCAGTGGGCAAGAGCGAACCTGTGAAGAACCAGAAACAATCGATTCATGTTTCCAAATCGGCACTCTCAAGGATTAGCCCTTCTCGACTTGATGGGAATACGTTGCCGCAATGGCGGAGGCTCGCACTCGCCATGGTCCTACGGCGGGTGGACAACAAAGCACCGACGTTGTCGAACACTCGGCGTTTGCGACGGTAGCGTTCGTGCGAACTGTCCGGCACGCAAGCATTGTCACAAATCGGACGGGCAAGCTCATAGCCTCTCGAACACCTATGGACGGCATTTGTGCCAAATGCTGTTGCTTATAACAACCGCATTGCGTCCCGATGATGTGAGGATTTACCAATGTGGGGCCGTCTTGACGGCAACATATTAGAGCCCCCACAAAGTAGAGCTAACAGGGCGTTTGCCCTCTGACCAACGTAACGGCACGTTACTTCGCAAATGCTGCCGGAGAGTCACTGGGGGCCGATTTTGATGGTGAGGATCACATGCCCACACTATCAAAATCACTTCTTCTCGCTGCCACCTTCTCGACGATGACGCTTCTCAGCGGATGTGCAGTTACGGCGATTCAACAGCACACGACTACAACCACGACGCAGACGCCGTCTGTCAACCTCACTGTGACGCCGGGCACATCCCTGACTCTCGCGGCATCTCAGACAGTGCAGCTTGCCGCCACAAACGCAGGGGTCCCCGAGGCGATGACGTGGTCATTGTATAGCAACGATCCGAACGTTGGTTCTGTAACTATCAGCGGACTTTTTACCGCGCCCGCGACCGTGAGCGCCAAGGCTCTCACAGTTGTGAACGGTGCTTCGTTGGCACATCCCGAAGCTAAGGTCTCAGTTCAAATCGCGCTGACAAACCCCACCCCGTCCGCAGCAGCCGTCTCGCCCGCAAGTGCTGCCGCTAACACGCCTTACGTTGCAACCATCACGGGTTCCGGTTTCACGCCCGGCTCCGTCGTTCTGGTGAACGGATCTTCTGTGACGAGCACCGTACTGAGCAGCACTACTATTCATTTCGCGACGGGCCAAATCGCGGCGAACCCAACTCCTTTGAACGTTCAAGTTGTCAACGCACTGCCCGGCGGAGGAACGTCTGCGGCGATTGCGGTGCCGATTGTTGCCGGAGGCATGTCATACGATGCCGCAGCCCGCTTTTTGCGGCAAGCATCCTGGGGCCCCACGCCCGACTCCATCGCACATGTTCAGCAAGTAGGGTTCAGCACCTACATTGACGAACAGATTGCGCTCCCTGTGGACTCTCTCGTCATTGACGATAACTTCCTCCACGTTTACGAAGACCTCTGGAACAACGGCCTCTATAAACCGAGCCAGCTACGGCAGAAAATGATGTGGACTTGGTTCAAAGTATTCAACATACCGTCCTCGACGCTGCTTGCATGGGCTTCCGCCTTACCCGAGCTGCTCCAGCGCGACGCGTTTGTCAACTTCAACAAACTCTTGCTTGATACATCTCTGAACACCAGCAACGCGGCCGCCTTGAGCAACGTTGGGAACGGTGCGGGGCCTAATCCTAACCAGAACTTCGGACGGGAGCTGATGCAGCTCTTCTCGATTGGGCCGGCGGTTCTGAACCTCGACGGTTCTCCTGTACTGGATTCAAATGGAACTCCGGTTCCGACCTACACTCAGCAGGACGTGATGGAAGCCGCGCGCACTGTGACGGGCTGGAGCGCGTCGCCGGACTACAGCACTGACACTGAGGGCACCACTCCGATGTCCGCCCTCTGGGCCTCGGCACACGATCAAGGCGAGAAGACAATCATGGGTCACACAATTCCGGCAGGTGGTGACGCTCTAACCGACATGAAGGCAATCGTCTCCCTGATGGCGAACCAGAACAATACCGCAGCATTTATGTCCCTTCGTCTGATTCATTCGCTGGTGACGAGCAATCCAACTCCCGCTTACGTCTCACGAATCACCGCAGTTTGGGTAGACGATGGAACCGGAACTCGTGGCAATGTAGCCGCAGTAGTCAAAGCCATCCTGCTTGACCCGGAAGCGCGGGGGGGAGATGATGCCTTGGCTGTCCTCGATCCAGCAGAGGGTCGCGCCATGGACGCAATTGAGTGGCAAATGAGCGTCAACCGCGTGCTCGCGACGGGCGGAATTATTGCGGGGTATTCCTGGGACCAAGCGTGCCAGATGAATCAGTGCCCTCTCGATGCCCCCTCGGTTTTCGGCTACTACAGCCCGTCATACACACTACCGGGAAGCAGCGTGTTGGCTCCCGAACTTAGCCTCTTCACAACGCCCGTTCTCCAGGCGAAAGCGACCTACATGGCTAACGTCATCTCGCCGTCAGCCGATATGGGAATCACCGTCGACTGGACGCCGTGGACCGATCTTGCTACTGGCGATGGCAGCGACTTGATCAATCACATCAATCATATCTGCTTACACGGCACTATGAGCCCCGGGCTCAAGGCGGTTCTCATCCAGGCGTTCGCTGAGGTTCCTCAAGATAACAAGAATTCTCAAGCGAAGCGACTCCTCTATCTCACTTTCATGTCTCCAGAATTCGCGGTGAACAGATAATATGACAAGCTCCAGGCGCACCTTCCTCGGCAAAACAGCAAAGGCAGTCGGTTTCTTGGCGGCAGGGGGATCAACCCTCGCCACAAGGATGATGGCGGCAACGACTCAAAGTGGAGACGGCTACAAGGCTCTCGTGGTCATCGATTTGGAAGGAGGGAACGATGGAAACAACACTCTCGTTCCCTTCGCCTCTGAACAGTACGCGTACTACTCCGCCGCAAGACAAGCGTTGGCGCTCGACCGCAAAACCCTCCTTCCGATTGGAGACGGTCTCGGAGGAGCTTACGGCCTTCACCCGAGCCTCACGAACCTGAGGGCACTCTACTCGGCGGGGAATGCGGCCTTTGTGGCTAACGTGGGAACTCTCGTTGCACCCGATGACCGCATCTCATTTCTCGCCCAACGAAAACAGGCCCCCGCCATGCTTCAGGATCATGAGGTACAGCGGGCGGAGTGGGCAACTGCCTCCGCACTACTTACGCCAACTCCGCAAGGTATCTCCGGCTGGGGCGGTCGCATGGCCGACTCGGTATCTTATGCGAGTGCGCTTGGATTTCCAATACTTACAAGTCTAACGGGCTCAGATACCTTTGCCGTGGGCGATAAATCGACACCGGCGAGCGTGTCGCCCAGTGGCGCAACTGGCTTCCCTACGGACGGGAGTAGGGGGGACTTACTCCTTGCAGCCTCCCTGGACTCAGGGTCAACTCTGGTTTCCGCAGCGGCGAAAAGTCTTCGTGATGCGCTGGGACAAACGAATCTCCTCAATTCGGCACTCGCCGTGGCCCCCCAATTCAAAACCGCCTTTCCAACAACATCGCTTGGGGTGCAGCTAAAGCAGGTTGCCGCCATCCTGACAAGTCGCTCCGCTTTAGGCATGAACCGTCAGATCTTTCTTTGCAAGCTCTTGGGTTTCGATCACCATGAGAAGCAACTCAACCTCCACGCGGGTCTATTGAGTCAGGTCGATCAGGCATTGGGCGCTTTCATGAACTTTCTCGAAGAGGTGGGCCTCATGAATGAGGTTACGGTCTTCACTCAGTCGGACTTCGGCAGATGCCTTGCCATGAATGGATCGTTAGGAAGCGATCACGCTTGGGGGAACCACCAGATTGTGCTCGGGGGAGCGCTCAAAGGGAATCGATTCTACGGAAAATTTCCCTCCCTGGAAATTGGTGGCTCGGACGATTTCTTACAAACTGGAGGCTGGATACCCACTACATCGGTGGAGCAGTATGGAACGCCCTTGGCATCGTGGTTCGGCGTCCCAAATGGCTCAATGGGCACTGTGTTTCCAAATATGGGGGCATTTGAGCAGAACACGATTCCGCTTTTTGGCTAGGGCAACAACGTAGAACTCGATCTCGGCTTCTGTTGTTTAGTTCGTGCGCCGCCAGCTACAGCCGCCCGTCGCTAGATCCCCTGGGATCGGCGTGAGGGTGGCTGAGGCGTTCACATCCACAGAGGAACTGCCTGTCAGTACCTCACCATTCAGGGTAGTTAGAACCGCTGAGGTCACTCCAACATTCGTGACGCGCCTTGGGAGTGAGTAGCCAATGCAACTGGGCAGCGAGACCGTTTGTACGGATAGGCCCGTCAATTGTAGAAAGCGATCACCCGCCATCTCTTGATAGCTTGATGCGGAAGTCGCGTGAGGGGCCGCTTCGGTCGAGCCGAGCACCTCATTGACGGAATTTTGCATAATTGCCGTGACAAGGGGTTCGCACTGATTGGTGGGGTGCAAACCATCCGAGAAGCACGTCGTGTTCGCTGACGCCCCGTCCGCGCCTAACATCGGGTTTGTCGCAAGGTCGGCGATGTCGTCGACACCCCATGTAAGCGCATTGGCTCGGATGATCTGGTCCAGCGCGTTCTTCGTGGAGTCGCCGCGTGAGTTCCCAGAGTAGGAGCTAATCTCGGTCGCGAGAATGACAAGCGAACCATAGGACTTCGCCGTTTGCGCAAGGCACTGGAGGCTAGCTGCTATCTGTGTAGCGTTTTGATTGGAGAACTGGATATCGTTGACTCCGCCCCAAAGGACAGTCACAAGCGGGCCGGATGGGTGGCCAGGGTACTGCTCTCCGAAGACGGTAGAGAATTGAACACAGGAGTCGTAAGCGTATTGTCCATTCGACCCCAGGTTGACTCTCGTGAACGGAACGTTTAGAGACATTTGGTTCACCCAAGAGTCAGCAGAGCCGTTCGTGAGCAGGAAACCGGCGGTGCGTGAGTCAATTCCAGCAAGCAGGAGTGGCGTCGGATTCATTGCATTGCCGAATTGCGTTATGACGCCTTTACTTTGTATGTAGCCCAGAGCGGCTCTTGCGGCGGCAGCCCCATCTGCCAAGGTCAATGGCTCGCTCCAAGCCCAGAATGCCGCCACCTTTCCCGTGAATACGGTTCCGGTGTAAACGTCCGAGCCCCCTACCTGATAGTTACCGCTCGTGGGGTTGGGGCAGGTATTGGCATCTCCTTGGAAGACGTAACTTTGAACTTCTAAGCCGTCGTAAAGGATATGGGTTTTGCTGGCAACTCCACCAGTGGAACTCCCGCACAACAGGCTGACGATATGCCAACCGACGCCCAGAGGCACACCGGCTTGGGTTCCATCGGTGTTGAAGGCCGAGAACTCACTCGACCGACCTGGGGTCCCAGCATCTAAACAGAGGTGTGACGTGTCGGTCCCACAGAGCAGGGATGGGTTTACACCAAATGCGGTGATGTCGCCGTATCCGGGGGCCAGTGGTATCTGTGCGCCGCCGTTTGGCGGGTTGTAAATAGCAAACTGCCAGCTTCTCGTGGCGTTCAGGCTCGTGGGAACCTGCACGTACTCTTGGCTATAGGCAGTGAACGTCAGGTCCTGTGTTCCTTCCCACAGTGGCCCCGTTATTGTAGCGTCATTTCCCCTGCCACTCGTATCGTGAGCGATTGTTCCGGCACCCTCGTTGAGGAGGTATTCTCCCAGTAGACTCGCTCTCATGGGAAGCCCTACCGGGGTGCTCGGGACCTCTGAAAGTGCCCAAGAGCTAGGCGCAGACGTAAGGGTCGGCTGAAATGGGCTATTCGCCGTCGCTAGGTTGAAGATCTCTGAAGTGTTGCTTGTCGGGTTCTTTGCGATAAGAAGCGCAGCGCCTATCGTTTCAGTGGGGGCGGCGTTGCCTGGCGATTCCACTGCTGAGAAAAGATTGCCACATGGAGTGTTGTCACCGGCCCGCCCCCCGGCACTGTTGATACAAGTTGCAAGAATGTCCGCTAACGTGTTGATCTCCGCAACCGGGCTGGCGTAACCGGTGGGAATGTTCGGTCCCGGCATCGTTCCAGTGGACACGTCTACAAGCTGACTTACCACATTGAAAGCTGAGGATAAATCTTCCACATCTGATGCACCTGAGCCGAGTGCGGCGTAGGCGCTCATAAATCTGGCAAGCGGAAAAGCCGAGGCAACAGTCGTTACTTCATTGACGTTGATGAAGGTGGATGGCGTCAGAAGTCCGCACTCTCCCAGGGCGGCCATCTCAGATAGAGCACTATTATTTGTTCCTATGGATAAGCCCGGGTTGCCGCCTGTGGCTACTAAGTACACGAGGGAATCATACGATGGGCATGTGTAGTCTCCCGTGATGCTGAAAGCACCCTGTGTATCAGAGAGGACGGTCGAGGATATCAGTGGTGTGGCCGAAGCTCCATCGCCAGACGTTGACGCCGCATATAGCTGTATCCTTGCGCCGTTCACAGGCTGCTGGCCTCCCCTCACACGACCCGCAAGGCGGGCACCACGGATCGGCGTAGCTGAACCGCGGGAGAGTAGAACCGGACGACAACCGGCCAATGATAAAGAAGCGGCAAGGGTAAGGAGGCAAGAAACTCTATAGATACGCATACGATCCCCGAGTTGAGCCTATCAGGGGACCCTTATGATGGAAAGATTCAAATGCGGGATTGGTCACTATCCTCTCGAAGAGACTTGCCCCTGCTCCTCATCCGAGATTTAGGCGGCGTTGAGGTCCATACGAGGAGGAGTGTCAGGGCGACACAATCCGAAGAGGTCCTGCACTTCGGCTAGAGTTAGACGCCCGTGCGCTCATTTGAAGATTTAGCCTTGTAATTCGAGACGCAGCTTCTTCTGCCAGTTCTTTCCGACAACTCTCAATAGAACGCGCAAGGATTGCGCGGTCCTTCCACCTTTACCTATTACTCGACCTTGATCACTCGCATCCACTTCCACCACAAAGAGCCAATCGTGTCCCAGTTCAGGATCGGGCACGCAGGAGACTTTGACGGCTTCGGGCTTCTCGACCATCTGCTCAAGTAGGGTCCGCAGGCTTTGAGTTATCGCTTCGGTGTTGTGCATGGGTGTCCTCCGTGCGTAGCAATAACATAATCCTTAACGGTTTATTCCTCTAATCATGCGCTCGTAAATAGCCTAAGCAACTCTTAATGAGGAGTTTGTAACGGCGCTCCGCTACACTACACAATATCTCTACCGCCTTTTCGAGACCATTGTCTGAAGAGTCTGAGCACTTTTACATTACGAATCGGAGCAACGACCAGCAGGCCGGAAACTCCGGCGCGGAGAAGAACCAAGGTTGCAATCCGTGAAGGACATGGCTCGCTTGAATCGCTATGGTCGCGAACACTAGAGGCCATGGCGTCAATCGTGAAGTGATTGATGTGAGCGTCGATCTCAAGTAAATACGACCGGAAATACATCAAGGACGGAGCAACATCGTTGAGCCAGTCCTCGTACAAACCGTCATCGGTTTCCCGACCTTTGTATTTGAACGTGCTGTTACCCCTACGCCCCATCCGAAGCGCTCCAGCATGCTTCGCTAGTATGTGCGCTGATTGGTGTCGAGGTCAGTTAGATCGTAGGTGAGCGTGATTGGCATGAACACTCCTTGAGATTGGCGTCGCGCTTGGGTATAGCCTATCGTGACGTAACACGGCCGTTTTGCTGGGGAAAAGGCTCGTATAAGCCAGCTCACTGATGTTCTCACAAACCCTAGTTGGCGAGAACGCAATGAGGTGAAAAGGAAGCCTCTGCGAGTTTCGTACTAGACGAACAATGATCATTGGTGCTTGATGGCATAGCTTTGGAGCATTCGCGAAGGTCTTACCGCACTGGGCTGGAAGCTTCTCCGGCTCAACTCAGGTTGCGGGTGCAGGGAACCTGCTTTACTAAGGCCAGCGTCTAGCAGTCCGCCATGAACCTGTGACTTGCGCCCATCCGCCAGCCGTTCGACAGCTTGCGGGTAGCCAAATACTCGACCAGTCATCGCCTGGACGATTCAGAGTGTGCGCGAGTCGAGAAGCGCGCACCAGGATCGGAAACTGCCCTGAAGAAGGTACAAGCCACCGGCTATTCAAAGCTTCCGGCCCCAAGACCTCGGGGGCAAAGGCGAGCGAAGCATGCTGGTGCTGCTGCTCGGTTGTGGTTTCCGTCGCTAAAAGCCAGGCGGGTCCGGATCGTTAACGTGGCGACCAGAGCTAAGGCCCGGATTGATCGCTGGCTTCAGGTGGAGGGAATGACTACAGGGCGCATCTTCCGGTAGGTCAAGAAGAACGACGTCCTGGCCGCACAGAGATGAAGGGCGAGAAAGGGGTCTGGAGGCTGGTTCTGCGCCATGCGAAGCAGGGCGTCCTAGGGAGGCTGGCCTCCACGATCTCCGCCGTACTGACGCGAAGCGCCGCGGCAAGGCTGGCCTGAATCTCAAGCAAATTCAGAGCCCGCCTGGCAAGCCGGCCTTCTCACCACAGCAGTGTACCTCGGGAAGAAGCAGGCACCTTTTCAGGCCGTCAGCTATGCCAGCGGACTTATATGGGCCAAGACAAGATAGCCTAATCTAGCCAAAAATGAGGAAGATGCTCAGCGGTCCCGCCGCTGTTCAAACATCCTCAAGATATTGCTTGGGCATTTACCCCAAGAATGTGTCGGTGTTCCGCGCCCTTTGCGGCGGCAAATGAAAGCCCGGGTGGCGCTTATGCTCATCTATCAGCGGAAACTGCTTCGCGATATCGTCGAAGCCGACGGGCGTCGGTGCCTCATTCCACTTACGTGCTTGAAGGAGAAGAGACATAGCAGAATGCTCTTGACATCGCGTATCTAAGACTGTAAACCATTTTCACCACATCGACTGTTGTAACAATGCTTCCCAACTTCTCTCCCGCTGAGCTTCACTGGAGCTTTATGGAAAGTCTTTACTTCTGCCCGCCCTCATTTTTGTCCAAGCCAACAATCGCAAGAGTCAACCAAGGGTACCGCTGCTGCCGTTCCGATTTAGCGTCTCGCTCAATCGAGGGGAACTGGCACTCGCGTCCGGTGTTCCGTGTAGCTCGGGTCGAAAGACCTAGTCTACGCACTGCTATGACCTGTGCCGGGCTTGCTTGGCTTCTTCCGCTCGGCGCTGCAGGTCAGGCCCTTGCCACATCAACGGCAGGTGTACCGGCCCGGATACCGATTGTTGCCAGCGCTCTGACAGCTGCCGGTTTGACAACACCTCTCAACGCCCTGCCCCATCTCCAAGCCACGGGTTCCCAGGTGAAAAGCGTGGGAGCTTCAACTGAAAGCAGCGCGGTCTCGCTCTCTATTCAGGCGGGAGGAGCGATACAACTGTCAGTCGACTCTACGGCAGGTCAGCGTACAGAAAGCTACTCTGCTTACTCCGGCAAGATTCATGTACCGAAGCTTCCTGACAAAACACTCGATGCACGAACGGCCTCCCTCTCGCGCTTGATCTACCTTCCCGTGCTGGAGTTGGCGGAGGTCAGCGCCGACGCCGCAGCAAATGTTACTGCCTCGGAGCCCATTGAAGCCGATGGACACAAGGTCTACATCGTTACCGTGACGAACCACTGGCCCGATCTTGGCTCTACTGGCCGGAGCACTCCTCCACAGATGAGCTACTACATTGACGCGGTCACTTTCCAAATCGTGCGGCGCGACGACACCTTGGTGGATGAGAGAGACCCTCGAGTCACGTACGCGAGAACCGTGCGCTACGACAGCTTCGCTCCGGCCGGCCTATTAGTTCTTCCCTACAAAGCTACCGAAACGCTCGCAAACCAGAATCTCGCTATTACGCAGTGGTCCACCTTCTCCATTACCTTTTGAGCCCTGGAGTCGTCTATGCGCTTTATCCTGAAGTTCGTCTTCAGCATGGCAGCCCTGACTGCGTGCTGTGTTCCGCCAGTGTGTGCGACTGCCCAAAGCTATATCAACGACATTGGGGCTCCGACCTATGCGACCACAATCCCGGTCGATAACGGCTTCATCAATCTTAGTAACGGAAATTTGCATCTAGAGATCCCGCTTTCCGCGCCTACGCAACGTGGGGGTATCCTCTCAGCCGCGCAGACCCTCGTATACGACAGCCGTATTTGGCAGGCATTACCTTCAGGCTCATGGCAACCGTCTAATGGCGGGACGCAGGGCGGCTGGCACTTTGTGAACGCAAACAAGGCCCTTCTCAGCTCCAGCACCACGATTACTCAATATTGTGACGCTTCTCCTCCCCGAGCTGCTTGGCGTTCAACTGGCTACAGCTTTCTGGATGCAAGCGGAGGCTATCATTGGTTTCCATTTCAAGCGACACAGCAATACACGACTGCTCAAAGAAATGCCTGCTATGACTCTTCGCAGCCAGATGTCACAACCGGCGACGCGATCGCCCCCGACAGCTCCGGATACCATCTCTATGTGGTGAACGGAGTCGCTACAGTTTACGACAGGGCTGGAACTCAGGTCGCCCCACTGCAAGAAGATCATAATGGCAACTACTTTAGTTCCGACGCAAGTGGCAACCTGATCGACACAACCGGGAATACGCCCGTTCTCGTCACAACCAGCGGAGCTACCACCTACTACAACGTTCTCGGCACCGGAAACACGCGAAATCAATACACCGTTACAACAACTTCCGCCCCAGTGCACACCTATTTTGGCCAGTCGGGAGTGAGCGAATATTCGGGCTCCATTACGCCGATTCAGATGATTACACTCCCCGGCAGCAATGGTTCTTACCAGTTCTCCTATGATTCGTATGGGGAGCTCTCGAGCATGACTCTTCCCGGTGGAGGAACTGTAACATTCGGGTATACGAACTTTACAGATGCCTATTCCGATGTGAACCGCTGGGTGACAAGCCGCATCCGTGACGGGGGAACCTGGAGTTACATACCAAGCATAGTTTACTCTTGCTATGGATTGAGTTCCTGTTCGCAAAAGGTCGTAGTGACGACACCAAGTCCATCGGCTGACGACACTGTATACACGATGCAATTAAATGGTGGCGCTTGGAATGGTCAAACCGATCAGTTTAATGGCTCGTCTTCCGGAGGCACCCCTCTAAGAAGAACAACCGCAAGCTACGACTTCTCTCATTCGTGCCCAGCGAATGCAGGATCCAGTTGTAGCGGATCGGATTACGTCACTGCCGGAGGTCAAACAGTCACCTTTCCGGCTTTGAACATAGCGACAAGCACGACATACACCTACGACGGCGCTGAAACTCAGAATGTCACCGCAACGAAGGTCTGGGACTTTTATACGCCGGGAAATCAGCCTCTCAATCCCACTCAGGAGACGGACTACACCTACGGATACAGCCGATCATACGCTCAACCAGCCCTCACCAATACATCAACGCTTTCCTATTCGTCGGGCAGCCCCGTGACCGTTGCCCAGACAACGATCGGTTACGATGCTTACTCGCTCAATCCGGTGAGTGGAGTGCCGAATCACAACTCGCTCACCAGCACGCGGGGGAACGTAACATCCTTGGCGCAGTGGCTGAATACGTCGAACAGCTATCTTACAACAACCTACCAGTTGGACGATGCCGGTACCGTGAAGTCGACTACCGACGCTAACGGCACGACGAGCTACGGCTACGAATCGACAGACATCCACCAGACGTCGCTCTCCTTACCGACGCCCAGCAGTGGTGTCGCTCTTTCGACCTCAGCGACGTACGATACATACTCGGGCTTAGTGTTGACTTCAACCGACGCAAACTCCCAACAAACCCAGTACAGGAATTACGATGCCCTTAACCGAGTGCAGGAGATCGATCTGCCCGATGGAGGCAGGACAACACTGGCCTACACTCCGACCCAGATCAGCGAAACACATACTTTCGCCGCGAGCACCTGGACTGACAAAGAGACGCTGTTGGATGGGTATGGAAGGACGAGTCGCGTCGCTAATGCGAATGGTCAGTCCACAAACCCCTGGTATCAACAGGACACCTGCTACGACGCGAGAGGAAGGGTAAGCTTCACTGCCACCCCATATCAGGGAAACGGTTGGGGAACGGCCAAAGTCTGTTCAGGCTCTAGCCAGGGGACTGCGTACAGCTATGACAGCTTCGATCGGGTGACTTCCTCTACTACCGCTGACGGAACCGTCACGACTAGCTATAACGGACGGGCGGTCGAGATGACGGATGTGAACAGCATCTCTAAGATTGTTCAAGGCGACGCTTTGGGGCGTATCAGTGCGGTATGCGAGGTGTCTTCAAACAGCACTATGCCCGCCTCCGGCACACCTCAGGACTGCGGACTGGATGTCGCAGGAACAGGCTTCAAGACAACGTACACCTACGATCTTGGGAGTCACACGACCACAATCACTCAAGGGGCCCAATATCGCGTCTCTCAAACAGATTCCGCAGGGCGTCCGATTTACTCATACGAACCTGAGCGAGGGGTCACAACTTACAGCTACACGTATAACAGTAATGGCCTCGTCGTGACCCGCGTAAGACCGCGAGCCAATCTCGCAAAACCATCGAACATCACGACGACGACAACATCGCAGTTCGACACCCTCGGACGAACGACGAGTATCACGTACGACGATGGCACATCGAACAAGTACCTTTACTACGATGAGCAGCCAGCACCAGGAAATGGATTTCCCTTCGCCAACACCAAGGGGCGATTGAGCCATGCGATTGCGTCGGGGGCCTCAGGAGGGAACATGACTGAATTGGCGTACGATGTGATGGGCCACGCCAATGTGACCCTACAGTGCTTCAACGGTGGCTGCGGTAATCCGAGCGCGGACGTCTGGCGCTACTACACTTATGATCAGCGAGGGTTGAAAACGCAGGAAAGCTTCCTTCTGCAGGCCTGCTGCGGTACGCGTATCGATACCAACTACAGCTACAGTCTCGCGGGCGAAACCACCTCGATTTTCAACACACTCACTGGATCGAACGTCGATAGTGGGGCCATCCTTTCCAATGTGCAAAATACCGTCAACGGCCCATCCAGCTTTACATTCGGGAACGGGTTGAACGGGGTGCGTGTCTATGACTCCATGGGACGAAATTGGGGAAGTTTTCTTTGCAATGGCAGCACGAACCAGAGTTGCAGTGGAGGCCAACAACTCTATGGCACGGAGTTCGCTTTCCGGGGTAGTCGCGTCATAGATTTTGCTGACACACTCTTGAACACTGCTGCTTCTTCCTTTGGCTACGACGACATGAACCGCCTCACTTCCGCCAACTTTACAAGCCTCGGGCGAATGTTCACCTATACCTATGATCGCTACGGCAATCGGTGGTCACAGACTGTCACTCAGGGCAGCGGCCCGCAGCCATCCAACACCTTCAGCAGCAGCACAAACCAGATAGATGGCTACACGTATGACGAGGCTGGCAATCTGCTCAATGACGGAAGTCATCAGTACAGTTACGATGCGGAAGGCAACATGACCCAAGTGGATGGTGGCAACACCGCTACCTATGTCTACGATGCTTTCAATCACAGAATCCGCACTGATGTCGGCGGAGACGCCAGATGGTTTGCATACAATACTGATGGTCAGAGGGTAGGGATATGGAGCGCAGCCGGTGCTGGCCTGATTGAAGCGATCACCTATCACGGGGATCGCCCAGTCGCCTTCTTGGGGGGAGGGCAGATGACCTTTGAGCATCAGGATCTCACTGGAACAGAGCGCCTACGTACAGGTCCTGACGGAAGCGTTATCAGTCAGTTTTCCTCGCTTCCTTTTGGAGATGGGTTCAACCCCTCAGGAACAGACTGGGATACACATCACTTCGCCGGCCTTGAACGAGATCAGGAAAGCGGCCTCGATCATGCCACGTTCCGGCAGTATTCATCAACGCAGGGCCGTTGGCTAAGTCCAGACCCGTACAACGGCAGCTATGACCAGTCCAACCCGCAGAGTTTTAATCGATATGCATACGCTTTTAATAATCCTCTGGCAGAAATAGATCCAGATGGCGAAGATTCGACGGGGTTGGGACTATGCTACCTGACAGCCTCAAGTTGCGGCGCCGGAGGGGGTGGTGGTGGTGTGGGCGGAGGTGGTGTTGGTCTCGGACAATTCCAACTTTCTGCCAATTCTGCGTTCGTAACTTTTACAAACGTGAATGGGGGGATGGGCACACAAACTTTTGACGGAGACCGCGTGGCGGAGTTCTCGATGAACAATGGCTCTGCTGTGATAATTGGCACCGACGGTACTATTTATTGCGGTGGCGCGCTTTGCGGAACCATAACAACCTCAGTCGGATCTATAAACTTTGGATATGCAAACTCAAGTGGAGCCGGCGGGGGCGGGGGCAGTGCCCCAAGTAACGCGACGCCTTGGTATCAAACCTGTACAGCAAAAGCTCTCGGTAGCGGTGCGGCGAGTATCGCGCTCGACTCAGTCGCGTTTATCCCGGGTGGCAAAGAGATTGAGATTGGGGCCGAAACGGCTGCCAGGCAGATTGGCAATCTGAAGGGATACCGGGGAATAGTAGCCGACAACTATGGGAGAGCGTTCCTCACAAGCAGCGGCTCAAGGCTGAAGGGCGCTGCGGCTGGCGTGTCTCTCGGAGATAGTGTTACGTCGGGCGACGGAATTTCAACCACTCTCAATGTTCTGGGGCTGATCCCTGGTATTTCGGACATCAGTGCCACACTCTCGA
This sequence comes from uncultured Acidobacteriaceae bacterium, assembly GCA_964242875.1. Lineage (GTDB taxonomy): Bacteria > Acidobacteriota > Terriglobia > Terriglobales > Acidobacteriaceae > Edaphobacter. The sequence continues at coordinate 5,852 of CAXTCB010000023.1, read as the reverse complement.
TAGCATATGACGCAGGCAAGACTGCGGTGGCGGTATACAAATGTTCACACCCATAGCTGAGGATGTAAACGAGGGCATAAAGGCAGCCAAGAAAGTACGTCTTCCCAAGTGGGCCCTGTTATGTATAGGTGTAGTCGCATTCCTGCTCTACTTCGTGTTCTATTATTTCGGAAGGCTAGACCTTGACCTTCCGATCTTAAACTTCATCGCGGTCATTTGTTTCATTCTTTTCGTCAAGCGAAAGCTGCGACGGTACGCGTGGTTTTGGATCACGATAGTTATTATCGTCGCAGCTCATGTTCCGCTATTTATGTTCGTTCCGTGGACCACCAGATGGATACCTGCGTTGATGATCGCTGTCATCGATTCTGCGGATTTTTGCTTGATGCTGTGGATCATCTCAGCCGTCGGAAATTTCATGAAGGGACCGAAAGGTGCCGAGGACTGATCGCTTCCTCAAGCCGGTAGTCTTTGAGCGAGCCGTCTCTTCGGAGATGGCCTTGCTGCGTCTGGCCTTCCATCTGAGAGCCGTGCCGACCGAGAGAAAGTACGCGGTGCTCTGCACCGGAATTAGCATGACACGTCACCCCAGAATGGGAGCTGTGGAGCAACCGCAGGTTGCTGAGCGGGGATTTGTTGAAACGGCGGCTAATAGACAAAAACGTCTATGTTGGCGTTACCCTAGAGGCAAGCGCACGTTGCTGATGGGGAACCTTATGAGTTGCAGCCCCTTAGCCCGTCTCCGGCCCCGCTGCCCGATGTTGAGCAACGCGCGGCGAGCGTGTGGCCTGTCCCTGAAATCCCTGTCCGGCGGTGCTCTGTGAAGCCGCCCTTACGCACAAAATCCGTAGGCACCAAAGTTAGCGAGGCAGAGTTCGCCATGCTGGAGGAGCGAGCGCGTGCGTCCGGGCTGACCCTGAGCGAGTGGGTTCGGGACGTTCTGCTGGCCGGGCCAGCGGAGCCGGGCGCGGAGCTGGTGAGCGAGGTGGTGCTGGCCGAGCTGCTGGCGTTGCGGTGTAAGCGTCCTGTGTTGGCCGGGTGTACATGGTGCTGTTCTGCCGTGATCATTTATGGATGGCTGATGTTGAAGTGAGCGGTGGGTTGCCGGGTGGTCCTCGTCGTCGGCGGAGTACGGTGGAACGGCGGCGGATTGTGGAGGAGACGCTGGAGGCCGGGGCTTCGGTGGCACGGGTTGCGTTGAAGACGTGAACCAGGTTTTTCAGTGGAGGCATCTGCATCGTGACGGCAAGCTCGGAGTGGCTGCTGAGCAAGCGGTCAAGCTGCTTCCTGTCAGCGTCACGGAGGAGACCAAGCTTTGCAAGCGGGAGCTTCGCGAGCCTGAGCCGTCTCAGATTGAGTCGGCCAGGTGTGGTGCGATCCATATTGAGTTGCAGGGCAAGGTGCGGATCAGTTTGGAAGGTAACGTTGATCCAGGCGTTGTCCGTGCGGTGCTGAAGAGTTTGCGCTCGTGATCGGGCTGCCGACAGGGACACGGATCTGGATTGCTGCCGGCGTGACGGACATGCGGCGTGGCTTTCATGGGCTGAGCGCGCAGGTGCAGACGGTACTTGAACAGCAGCCGCTGTCGGGCCATGTATTCGTCTTTCGAGGTCGGCGTGGCGATATCGTGAAGGTGCTTTGGTTCGATGGCCATGGTCTTTGCTTGCTTGCCAAGCGCTTGGAACGTGGCCGCTTTGTATGGCCGCAGGCGACTAGTGGTACGGTGTCTTTAAGCCGTGCGCAGCTGTCGATGCTTCTCGAAGGCATCGACTGGAGAGCACCGCTCCGAACGGCAGAAGCGGTGATGAGCGTTTGAGCCTTTTGTCCTGTATTCATGAGGGTTTCCTGCTGTAAAGCATCACCGATTCATGGCATACTTCGCACATGCCCGAGACCCTCAGCCTGCCCGATCTGGACGCTCTTGATCCGGCAGCGTTGAAGGCGATCATTCTCCATCAGCATGCTCATGCCAGGGTCCAACAGGAGCGCCTGAGTTCGCGAGTGAGTGAGATCGAACGGCTGGTGCTCCTGGTTGCGAAGCTGAACCAGATGCTGTTCGGCCGGAAGAGCGAGAAGGTGCTGCACCAGATCGAGCAGTTGGAGTTCCAGCTCGAAGATCTGCGAGTTGCCAGCGCTGTGGAAGAGACTCAGGCGGAAGCTGCCTCAGAGCGGCCCGCAGCGGCGAAGCCGCGTCGCCGTCCCTTGCCCGAACATCTTCCACGCGAGGTTCACACCCATCTGCCGGACCATGACTCCTGCCCCGACTGCGGTGGCCGACTCCGCGAACTGGGCGAAGATGTGGCCGAGATGCTGGAGTACGTCCGAGCGAGCTTCAAGGTGCTTCGCCACGTGCGGCCGAAGTTGAGCTGCGATGCCTGCGACCGGATCGTACAGGCGCCGGCACCTTCGCGGCCCATCGATCGAGGTCTTGCCGGACCGGGGCTGCTGGCGCGTGTGCTGGTGTCCAAGTATGCCGATCATCAGCCGCTCTACCGACAGTCCGACATCTACGCCCGCGAAGGCTTCGATCTGGATCGCTCGACGCTGGCCGGCTGGGTCGGCGCATGCAGCGAGTTGCTGGCTCCGCTTGTGCAAGCTGTTCGCGACCACGTTCTCAGCGCAACCAAGCTGCACGCCGACGACACGCCAGTGCCGGTGCTCGCACCTGGCAACGGCAAGACTAAGACTGGAAGGCTCTGGACCTATGTTCGCGACGACCGCCCCTCGGGTGATACCACCGCGCCTGCGGTCTGGTGCGCTTACTCGCCTGACCGCAAGGGCGAACGGCCACGCGAGCACCTCAAGCTCTATCAAGGTGCGCTCCAGGCAGATGCCTATGCCGGCTTCCACCATCTCTACGAAGGAGGAGCGATCTACGAGGCCGCCTGCTGGGCCCATGCCCGGCGCAAGTTCCATGAAATCCATATCGCGCACGCCTCGCCCACAACATCCCAAGCCATCGAACGCATCGCGGCTCTCTACGCCATCGAAGCAGAGATACGCGGCAGTACACCGGAGATCCGCAAGACCATCCGGCAGGCCAGAGCAAGGCCGCTGCTCGACAGCATGCGTCTCTGGCTCGAAGCAACACTCGCGAAGCTCTCGGCCAAGTCCGACACCGCGGCTGCGATCCGCTACGCGCTCTCGCGCTGGCGGGCGCTCACCCGCTACGTCGACGACGGCCAACTCGAGGCTAATATGTGGTATTAGGGAGATAATTTTGTCCAATCAAAAGCTCAGTGTTAAAAGCAGGCGGGATGATGAGAGCTCGGCTAGGTCGCCTTATAAAGAGAAACAAGCACCACCTCTTGTTTGTACCTGCCTCTGGGTCGGGCCATGTGTTGCCGCGGTCCTCATTTATGTCCGTTCTCTTCGTTATACTTTCATTTTCGATGACCGATCCCAAATTCTGTTAAACCCCCAAATCCAGTCTTGGCAATATGTCCCGCGTTTGTTGACCACGCACGTGTGGAGTCAAGCAGGTGTGGAAACGCTGATCCCGCTGTACCGTCCCATCTTTTCTTTGTGGCTACTCGTCATCTATTCCGTAGTGGGCTCAACGGCGTGGGCGTGGCACGCGGTGAGCCTCGCACTATACGCCCTGAGTACCTATGTGGTTTACCGTTTGGCAGAAGAACTACTGAAGCACCGCCTCGTTGCAGCCATCACTGCCCTCGTGTTTGCTGTTCATCCGATTCATATTGAGGCCGCTTGCTGGATTTCGGCCTGCAATGAGCTTCTCATCGCACCTCTCATCGCCAGCTCGGTCCTTCTTTTTCTGAGACATCTTCGCTTACGCGCCGACACTCTCTGGAGCTACAGGAATACACTCAGTCTTCTCGCATGGACGGCGGCCTTGTTTACCAAAGAAAGCGTCTTGCCCGTGGTTACGGTCTTTATCTACACGGCATGGCATCATACTAACGAGAGTTGTCTTTCTAAGCAGCGCATCAAGTCCGTTGTGCTGCGCTCTGGTCCGTACGTAGGTGCTGTCTGCCTGTACGCAGTTGTTCGGCTGTCAGCAGTCGGCGAAGCGGGATCACATGCTGGTTCGCATACGTGGCGGCAGGTTGCATGCTCGGCTCCTTTGCTGTTCGGCTTTTACATGCAGAAACTGATCTTTCCGGCACGTCTAAGTAGCTTCTACCTAACCCCCGTTGTCTCGTCTGCTGGTGCCACGGTATGGGCCACTGTTGTGCTGACTGTGGGGGCGTTGGGACTGATTAGCTGGATTAGCCGCAAACATCAAGAAGTTGGGCTAGCAGCCATCCTGCTGCTCGGCCCTTTGGTGCCGGTGATTGGGGCGTTGAAAGTCTTCGTGGATGGAGATTCCGCACATGATCGCTACCTCTTTCTTCCATCAATGGGATTTTGCCTTCTAGTCGGGATAGTTATTAGACCATTGATGGAGATGTCGAAGGTGGCTATCGCCCTCATGCTTGTTCTCGTCCTTGCTGTTGTCAGTGCCTTCACATTTCTCACCGAAACTCAAGAGACTTACTATCGCGATGAGGAAGCGTATTTTGGCCGTGCGTTAGAGATAGATCCGGCGAACGTCCTAGTAATGGACTATCTGGGAGATTCTTACATGCGCGATTCGCGTATGCCAAAAGCACTTGCGCTATTTGAACGTGCTCACGCCATCGCCCCAACTAATCCGAATACTACCTATTGCCTTGCACGCGGCCTTTACAAAAGCAATAGGTATGCAGATGCTGAGCCGTTGCTAAACGATGTTGTTACGGAGCCCGAACTAACGCCATTGCGACGCTTTAGGGGAGGTGTGCTTTTGGCACAGGATGAACTTGCTCTCCAGCGACCTGATCGAGCTCGGTCCATCCTGAGAGGCTTGACTATTGAAGATCCGCTAGCGGCTGAGGTTCACTTCCTGCTTGGTTCGATGGACGAGGTGGAGGGACAGCTCGCCAGTGCGAAAAGTGAGTACATGCTTGAATATAAGATATCGGGTAGTCCGATGGCCGCCGAACGTGTCCTCAAGCTCTCGCGTGAAGGTCCACCGCAGTACCGCAGCCGTAGCCAGTATCAGGTACAAGCACCCGCGCAAAGCAATCTCCAATAAGGAAATGATGTAACAGTAGAGGGACGAAGCAGCTATAGCACTCGCCGGACCCCGGTCGCCGTGTTGTGTTAGGGTATACGCATGTTGGACACCTGCGAAGGTCCTGAAACGCGTACTACTAGATTCCATTGTTCTATATTATTACAGACAGTGAAGAGAAGTCTTAGCCCTAATAGGACGAAAGCAAAGGAACCTCCCGCACGGAAGGGTCTTCAGGTCGGATACCTGCGCGTGAGTGCGCTCGACCAGAAGGAAGTCCGCCAGCTCGACGGCCTGGAGCTGGACAAGCGGTTTACAGATAAGGTCTCGGGCAAGGATCGCAACCGGCCACACCTCGAACAGATGATCGAGTTCGTTCGTGAGGGCGACACCGTGTTCTGTCACTCGATGGACCGCCTCGCTCGAAACCTTGATGATCTCCGACTCCTGGTGAAGAAGCTCACCGGCAAAGGCGTTAAGGTCTGTTTTGTGAAGGAGAGCCTGACGTTCACCGGAGAGGACTCGCCGATGGCGAACCTGCTCCTGAGCGTGATGGGTGCGATTGCAGAGTTCGAACGGGAGCTGATTAAGGAGCGCCAGCGAGAGGGAATCGCCATCGCAAAGAAACGCGGTGCCTACGCTGGGCGAAAGCGAACCTTAACAGCGGCGCAGGCCGTCGTCCTCTTGGAACGCATTGCAGCCGGGGAGTCGAAGACGAAGCTTGCAAACGAGCTGGGCGTGTCCAGAAACACTATCTATATGTATGTAAGCCGGGGAGGGAAGTGATGCGCGT